>NZ_JBIRTN010000012.1:0-266806 GCF_044334705.1 Streptomyces sp. NPDC020731 | reverse complement strand
GCGTCCACACCTGCGGCCGGCCCGGCTTGATGCCCCGCGGCAGAAGCGGCTCAAGCCGGGCCCACTGGCCGTTCGTCAGATCCCCACGTCCCACGGGACATGATCATGAACGAACAAGATCCACTTTCGCAACAGACCCTAGGGGGTGTCCACCCGTCCGGCCGCCGGGCGTTCCCGCCACAGTCGCAGCCCGATGTCGACCATGCGGACGCGGATCAGGTCCGGGACGGCGTGCAGGGGCTGCCAGGCGGCGAGTTCGGTGGAGCCGCCGATTTCACAGCGGAGTTCGCCGCCGGTGATCCGGCCCTCGTAGACCAGTCGTACGCCGTGGTGGTCGACGGAGCGGCCGAAGCGGGCGGGGAAGGTGCGGCGGGTGGAGTTCACGCCGAGCAGTCCGGTGACCTCGATGTGACAGCCGGTCTCCTCCTCGACCTCCCGCCGCACGGTGTCGTAGGGATCCTCGCCGTGCTCCATGCCCCCGCCCGGCAGCACCCACTCGGGGGCACCTCCGGGGCCCGGTGACCGGGCGAGCGGGAACTGTCCGTCGCGCACCACCACGGCGTAGGCCGCCACCCGCAGATTCCGTCGCATCCGGGGACGTCAACCCGGCGGCCGGTACCGCGGGGCACGCGTGGGCGACTTGTCGCCTTCCGGCCCCCATCTCCCCATAAGGCCATCGGGGGTTTTCCCCATACATCCATTTCGACTCGGCCAACCCTCGCCAAACACCTGCCCCTTGCGTAAGGCTCAACGATCGTCCGGAATCGCCTTCCGGACCGTCGCGACCAGGGCCGATCGGCTCCGGTCGCTCCACGATCGTTCCTTTACTTACAAGGGATGCCGATGACCCACTCCCCCCAGCGCGAACCCATACCGGGCGCGAGACGTGTGGCCCGCATCGCCGTGGCCGCCGGTCTCGTCGCCGCGCTCTCCGCGGCCGGGCCGATCCCTCTGGCCATGGCCGCCGACACGCCGCCCGCCGCCCCCGCCGACGCGGACGTCAAGTCCGCGCACGCCAAGCTCGGCTCCGACGACGCGGACCTGCTCGCCGAGGCCAAGGCCGACGGCGCCAAGAACGTCACGATGATGATCGCCACCGCTCCCGGGAAGACCGAGCAGGTCGCCGAGCAGCTGGACGCGGTCAAGGGCGGTTCGGTCGGCCGGACCCACGACGAGCTCGGCTACGTCCGGGCCACCGTCCCCACCGGCAGGGCGGACGCGGCGATCGCCGCCGCCATCAAGCTGTCCTCCGTGCACGGCGTCGACCTGCGCGAGGAGATCCCGCTGGACGACCCGACACCGAGCGCGGACACCGCGAAGCACGCCGGGGGCAAGGGCACCGCCACGTACCCGGCGCCGGGGAAGCGGACTCCCGCGGAGAACCCGTACAACCCGTCCTTCGAGACCGGTGCCGTCGAGTTCGTCGAGGACAACCCGAAGGCGGACGGCCGCGGGGTCACCATCGGCATCCTCGACTCGGGCGTCGACCTCGGCCACCCGGCGCTGCAGGAGACCACCACCGGCGAGCGCAAGATCGTCGACTGGGTGACGGCGACCGACCCCATCGTGGACAGCGACCAGACCTGGCGCCCGATGGTCTCCTCCGTCTCCGGGCCGGCCTTCACCTACAGCGGCAGGACCTGGCAGGCTCCGGCCGGTTCGTACCGGATCAGCACCTTCCTGGAGTCCTACACCACCGGCGGTGACGCGAAGGGCGACGCCAACCGCGACGGCGACACCACCGACTCCTGGGGCGTCCTCTACGACGCGGCGGCCGGCACGGTCCGCGTCGACCTGAACAACAACCAGGACTTCGGCGACGACGCCCCGATGAAGCCGTACAAGGACGGCTTCCAGGTCGGGTACTTCGGCACCGACGACCCGAAGACCGGCATCGCCGAGCGTCAGCCGTTCGTCGTGGAGATCCGCAAGGACGTCCCGATGGACCCCTACGGCGGCGACTGGGTCGGCAAGACGGCCGACTTCGTCAACATCGGTGTCATCGAGTCCGAGCACGGCACGCACGTCGCCGGCATCACCGCCGCCAACGGCCTGTTCGGCGGGCGGATGGACGGCGCCGCCCCCGGCGCGAAGATCGTCTCGTCGCGCGCCTGCACCTGGACCGGCGGCTGCACCAACGTGGCGCTCACCGAGGGCATGATCGACCTCGTCACCGAGCGCGGCGTCGACATCGTCAACATGTCCATCGGCGGTCTGCCGGCGCTCAACGACGGCAACAACGCCCGCGCCGAGCTGTACACCCGCCTGATCGACACCTACGGCGTCCAGCTGGTGATCTCCGCGGGCAACTCCGGCCCCGGCGTCAACACCATCGGCGACCCCGGTCTGGCCGACAAGGTCATCTCCGTCGGCGCGTCCGTCTCCCGCGAGACCTGGGCCGCCAACTACGGCTCCGTGGTGGAGAAGAAGTACGCCATGATGCCGTTCTCCTCGCGCGGTCCGCGTGAGGACGGCGGCTTCACGCCGACGCTGGTCGCGCCCGGCGCGGCGATCAACACCATCCAGACCTGGATGCCGGGCGCCCCGGTCGCCGAGGCGGGCTACGACCTCCCGGCCGGCTACGGCATGCTGCAGGGCACCTCGATGGCCTCCCCGCAGGCCGCCGGCGCCTCCGCGCTGCTGCTGTCCGCCGCGAAGCGGAAGCACATCGACCTCACGCCCGCGGAGCTGCGCACCGCCCTCACCTCCACCGCCGAGCACATCAAGGGTGTGCAGGCCTACGAGGAGGGCGCCGGCCTCATCGACATCGAGGACGCCTGGGACGCCATCCGCGACGGCGCCACCGCGCACGACTACACGGTGAAGGCGCCGGTCGACACCGCGATCGACCAGTTCCTCGGGACGCCCGGCTTCGGCACGGGCCTCTACGACCGTGAGGGCGGCCTGAAGACCGGGCAGAAGAAGACGTACGACATCACGATCACCCGTACGTCCGGCCCCGACCGCGCGGTCCGGCACGAGCTCGGCATCGAGAACAACGCCGGCCACACCTTCCGCATCGTCGGCGACGACGACGTCCGGCTGCCGCTGAACGAGCCGGTCACCGTCAAGGTCCAGGCCGCGCCGCGCTCGGCCGGCATCAAGAGCGCGATCCTGGAGGTCGACGACCCGCGCACCGAGGGCGTCGACCAGCAGATCCTCAGCACCGTGGTCGTCTCCGCGCCGCTGGAGCACACCTTCTCCGCGTCCGGCACGGCCCAGCGCAACAGCACCACCTCCTACTTCGTCACCGTGCCCGAGGGCGCGAAGACGCTGGAGGTCGCGATGAGCGGGCTGAAGGGCAGGAGCCAGACCCGGTTCATCGCCATCCACCCGTACGGCGTCCCGGCCGACAGCACGTCGACGCCGGACTGCTACCACAACTACAACGACGGCAACGGCTGCCGCCCCGACCTGCGCGCGTACGAGAACCCGCAGCCGGGCGTGTGGGAGATCGAGGTCGAGGCCCGCCGCACCTCGCCGCTGCTCGACAACCCGTACAAGCTCGACGTCGCCGTCCTCGGCGCGGCCTTCGCCCCGGAGACCGTGACCGTGCCCGAGGCGAAGGTCGGCACGCCGGCCGCCGTCTCGTGGAAGGTGACGAACGGGTTCGCCGCGCTGGACGGCAAGCTGGTGGGCGGTCCGCTCGGCTCGTCGAAGACGGAGCGGCCGGCCATCGGGACCGGCGACACGCACACGACCACGGTCGAGGTGCCCGCGGGCGCCACGTCGCTCGACGTGGCCATCGGCAACGTCTCGGACGCCTCCGCCGACCTGGACCTGAAGGTCTACGACCAGGACGGCAACCAGGTCGGCCAGTCCGCCGACGGTGACTCGGAGGAGTCGGTCTCCATCGCCTCCCCGGCGGCCGGTACGTACACCGTGGAGGTCGTGGGCTACTCCGTCCCGGCCGGTTCCACGGACTACGACTACCGGGACGTGTTCTTCTCCGCCTCGCTCGGCTCCGTCGACGTCGGCGGCTCCGCGCCGGTGCGGCTCGGCACGGGCGACTCGGCCAGCGTCTCCGGTGACGTCACCGTCGCGGCGGCGGCCCCCGAGGGGCGCGCGTTCTTCGGGCGCGTCCAGCTGGTGAACGCGCGCGGCACGGTCGCGGGCGTCGGCAACGTGGCGATCGAGAAGGTCGCTCCGTAAGCGGCTGACGTGGGATCCGGGGGCGGGCGTCCGTTACGGGCGCCCGCCCCTTCGTCGTGCTCAGCCGCAGGTGAGGGTGCGCGACTCGGGGAGCGAGGCGGTGATCCGGGCCCGCTCGGGGGCGATGTCCGCCTCCCCGACGACCACCATGTCCGGGTGGACGCCGTCGGGGGGCATGCCGACCATCACGTGGTCGCCCTCGTGCAGCGGGGGGGCGTCGACGAGGTCCCGGAGGAAGGTGACCTCGCCGGCGCCCTTGTAGTAGCGGCTCGCCTTCAGCGTGACGCGTTCCGCACCGGCCCCCGGCACCGGGTCCACCGCCAGCACGGTGCCCTCGGCGACGAGGCGGGCGCAGGCGAGGTAGCGGGGGCTGCCGAAGGCGACCCCGTCCGCCTCCTTGGCATCCGACTGCGCGACGGCACTGTCCCCCGAGTCCGACGCTCCCCCGCCCTGCGTCACGAGCCACCCCATGCCGAGGACGAGACCGGCGGCGGCAGCGGCGACGAGCCCACCGAGGGCGACCTTCATCGGCCGGTGACGGGAGCGCCGACGGGAGGACGGGCCCCTCGGCGGGGCGGGCCCGGTCGCCGCGTGGCCGGGCGCCGTGCCGCCCGGAGCGCGTCCCCCCGGCCCGGCGTCGGGTTCCGGCCGTTTCCCGGGCCGAGCGGCCTCGTCCCGCCCCGCCGGCGCACCGTCCCGCGCACCGGCGAGGGTGTCTCCGATCACCGTCAGCTGCTCGCGCAGGACCACGAGGTCGGCGACGGCCGCGTCCCGCGCGGCCAGGAACGCCGGATCCCGCCGGGCCCCCTCCGGCAGCGGCTCGTCGAGGAGGGCGGCCATCAGGGCGTCCATGCCGTCGTACTCGGGTCCTTCACCGGAGGGGTCCCGGGTCTCGTCGTGGGCGGGCATGTCAGACCACCTCGTCCTCGTGCAGGCGGGCGCGCAGGGCGCGTACCGCCGTGTGCAGCCTGCTCTTGACCGTGCCCTCCGGTACGCCGAGCTGCTCGGCGATGGACCGTACCGGCAGATCGGCGTAGAAGCGCAGCACCACCACCTGGCGCTGCGCGTCGGGCAGCTCGTCCAGGCCGCGGGCCACGGCGAGGGAGAGCAGGCTGGTCTCCTCGCCGGACGGGGCCTGTGCCGGACGGAGCGACGCGAGGCGCTCGCCCAGCCGCTCCTGGCGGCGTTTGGCCCGGTGCCAGTCCATGGCGAGGTTGGAGGCGACGACCGCCGCCCACGCCGAGACGTCCCGCGGCGCCTCCCGCCCGCTCGCGGCGCGTTCCAGCAGCCGCAGACGGACCTGCTGCACCCCGTCCGGCAGGTCCGTCTGCGGTACCCCGCCCAGTGCGAGCACCGCCCGCACCCGGCGTTCCTGCGCCGCGTCCAGCGGGTCGTCGCCCGTGGCGGCGTACGACGACCCCCGGCCGCGCCGGGTCCTTCCGCGCAGCACCGGCCACCCCCCTCACGCTGTTTCTCCTACGACGCCGCTTCCGCCCGGAACGTTCGACCGGGTTCTCCGGATCCGGTCGAGGCGTACGTCACACCGCCGTGTGGCCGGGATCGGACCGGGCAGGGGACCTTGCGGTCCGCGGCCCCCGAGAGCTGAATTCCTGCAGTTCACAGGGGTGACGGCCGAAGGTCCGCAAGCGGTGGCCGCTGCCGGGGTGTCCCACCTGGCGGGCAGAACCCGCAAAGAATTGGACAGGCGGACCGTGGTCGGCCGCATGATGGAAGAGCCTCGGCCAGGCATTCATGAACGAATCAGGACACAGTAGGGAGTCACCGTGAGGGTCGGAATCGTCGGAGCCACCGGTCAGGTGGGCACGGTCATGCGCAGGATCCTCAAGGAGCGCGACTTCCCCGTCACCGAGCTGCGCCTGTTCGCCTCGGCCCGTTCGGCGGGCACGGAGCTGGACGGCGTGACGGTGGAGGACGCGTCGACCGCCGACTACAGCGGTCTGGACATCGTGCTGTTCTCCGCGGGCGGCGCGACCTCGAAGGCGCTGGCCGAGAAGGTCGCCGCGCAGGGCGCGGTCGTGATCGACAACTCCTCCGCCTGGCGCAAGGACCCCGAGGTCCCCCTCGTCGTCTCCGAGGTGAACCCGCACGCGATCGCCGACCGCCCCAAGGGCATCATCGCCAACCCGAACTGCACCACCATGGCCGCGATGCCGGTGCTGCGTCCGCTGCACGCGGAGGCGGGGCTTCAGGCGCTGGTCGTCGCCACGTACCAGGCGGTGTCCGGTTCCGGTCTCGCGGGCGTCGCGGAGCTGCACGGCCAGGCGCAGAAGGTGATCGACGAGGCCGACAAGCTGACCCACGACGGCGCGGCGGTCGACTTCCCCGAGCCCGGCGTCTACAAGCGCCCCATCGCCTTCAACGTGCTGCCCCTCGCCGGCAACCTCGTCGACGACGGCCTGAACGAGACCGACGAGGAGCAGAAGCTCCGCAACGAGTCGCGCAAGATCCTGGGCATCCCCGGCCTGAAGGTCTCCGGTACCTGTGTGCGCGTCCCGGTCTTCTCCGGGCACTCGCTGCAGATCAACGCCCGTTTCGCCCGCCCGATCAGCGCCGAGCGCGCGACCGAGCTGCTGGCGGAGGCTCCCGGCGTGGTCCTCACCGACATCCCGACCCCGCTCCAGGCCGCCGGCCAGGACCCGTCCTACGTCGGCCGCATCCGCCCCGACGAGACGGTGGACCACGGCCTCGCGCTGTTCGTCTCCAACGACAACCTCCGCAAGGGCGCCGCGCTGAACGCGGTGCAGATCGCGGAGCTGGTGGCGGCGGAGCTGCGCGGCTGACGCCGATGACGACGGAAGAGGCGGGCGTCCCCTGGTGGGGCGCCCGCCTCTTCGCTCGTACGGTGGCCGGCGGTCAGTCCCGGCGCACCTCGTACAGGAAGCAGCCGTGCTCCACGGCGCGTACGTGCACCAGCGCCACCTCGGGATCGTCGAACGCCTCGTCGAGGACCGGTACGAAATCCTCCGGGGCCTCCACCAGCCGCCCGCCCAGGATGCGGCCGTCGGCGGAGTAGCGGCGCAGGGTGCGGTGGGCGTGGGTGAAGGGGAGGGCCTCTCCCTCCGGACGGCCCTCGCACTCCCCGGCGTGGACGAAGACCGGTCCCTGTTCGTCGTACGGGCCCGGGTCCGCGCCTGTCTCCGCCGCCCAGCGGCGCAGGGGCGCGTACGAGACGAGCGCGATCCGTTCACCGACGTGGCTGCGGCGCAGGCAGCAGCGGAGCGGGGCGCCACCCTCGTCGTCGGTGAAGGGTACGGCCGGGCGGCCGGCGTCGTCGGTGGCCAGCAGTTCCTGCACAACCGGCGCGGGAACGGGACGTGCGGCGTGGAGCGTGTGGATCGTCATGCCGTCCAGCCTCGCCCCGCCGCCCCCGGCCCGCTGGCGGCTTTCGGACCTCGTATCACGCCTCCACCCGCCGGACCCGATACAGGGGTATCCCCATGGTCCGGCTCCGTCGCCCCCCGTTCCCGATCCCGCGTGGAAGGATGACGCAACCCACACATAACGAGGAGATGACCGCGTGCCTGGCACAAACCTGACCCGCGAAGAGGCGCAGCGGCGGGCGAAGCTGCTGACCGTTGACTCGTACGAGATCGATCTCGATCTCTCCGGCGCGCAGGAGGGCGGAACCTACCGGTCCGTGACCACGGTGCGCTTCGACGTCGCCGAGGAGGGCGACGGCGCGGAGTCGTTCATCGACCTGGTCGCTCCGGCCGTGCACGAGGTGACCCTCAACGGTGACTCCCTCGACCCCGCCGAGGTCTTCGCGGACTCCCGCATCGCCCTGCCCGGTCTGCTGAAGGGCCGCAACATCCTCCGGGTGGAGGCCGACTGCGCGTACACCAACACGGGTGAGGGGCTGCACCGGTTCGTCGACCCGGTCGACGACCAGGCGTACCTGTACACCCAGTTCGAGGTTCCGGACGCCCGCCGCGTCTTCGCGAGCTTCGAGCAGCCGGACCTCAAGGCGACCTTCCGGTTCACCGTGAAGGCGCCGGAGGGCTGGACCGTCATCTCCAACTCGCCGACGCCCGAACCGCGCGACAACGTCTGGGAGTTCGAGCCGACCCCACGCATCTCGTCGTACATCACGGCGCTGATCGCCGGCCCGTACCACTCCGTGCACAGCGTCTACGAGAAGGACGGCCAGTCCGTCCCGCTCGGCATCTACTGCCGTCCCTCGCTCGCCGACTACCTCGACGCGGACGCGATCTTCGCGGTGACCCGGCAGGGCTTCGAGTGGTTCCAGGAGAAGTTCGACTACGCGTACCCGTTCGCGAAGTACGACCAGCTGTTCGTACCGGAGTTCAACGCGGGCGCGATGGAGAACGCGGGCGCGGTGACGATCCGCGACCAGTACGTGTTCCGGTCGAAGGTGACCGACGCCGCGTACGAGGTGCGGGCCGCCACGATCCTGCACGAGCTGGCCCACATGTGGTTCGGCGACCTGGTCACCATGGAGTGGTGGAACGACCTGTGGCTGAACGAGTCGTTCGCCACCTACGCCGAGGCCGCCTGCCAGGCCGACGCGCCCGGCTCGAAGTGGCCGCACTCGTGGACGACGTTCGCGAACCAGATGAAGACCTGGGCCTACCGCCAGGACCAGCTGCCGTCCACGCACCCGATCATGGCCGACATCAGCGACCTGGACGACGTGCTCGTCAACTTCGACGGCATCACGTACGCCAAGGGCGCGTCGGTGCTGAAGCAGCTGGTCGCGTACGTCGGTGAGGACGCCTTCTTCCGGGGCGTGCAGGCGTACTTCAAGCGCCACGCGTACGGCAACACGCGCCTGCCGGACCTGCTGGGCGCGCTGGAGGAGACCTCCGGCCGCGATCTGAGGACCTGGTCGAAGCAGTGGCTGGAGACGGCCGGCATCAACGTCCTGCGCCCGGAGATCGAGACCGACGGCAACGGTGTCATCACCTCCTTCGCCGTCCGCCAGGAGGCCCCCGCGCTCCCGGCCGGCGCGAAGGGCGAGCCGACCCTGCGCCCGCACCGCATCGCGATCGGCCTGTACGACCTCGACGAGGCCTCGGGCAAGCTGGTGCGCGGCGACCGCGTCGAACTGGACGTGGACGGCGAACTGACCGCCGTACCGCAGCTGGCCGGCAAGCGCCGCCCGGCGGTCGTCCTCCTCAACGACGACGACCTGTCCTACGCCAAGGTCCGCCTGGACGAGCAGTCCCTCGCCTTCGTCACCGAGCACCTGGGCGACTTCGAGTCCTCACTCCCCCGCGCCCTGTCCTGGGCCTCCGCCTGGGACATGACCCGGGACGCCGAACTCGCCACCCGCGACTACCTCTCGCTCGTGCTGTCGGGCATCGGCAAGGAGTCCGACATCGGTGTCGTGCAGTCGCTGCACCGCCAGGTGAAGCTGGCGATCGACCTGTACACCGCCCCCGCCACCCGCGAGACCCTGCTGTCCCGCTGGACCGACGCCACGCTGGCCCACCTGCGGTCCGCGGAGGCGGCGAGCGACCACCAGCTGGCGTGGGCGCGCGCCTTCGCGGCCACCGCCCGCACCCCGGAGCAGCTGGACCTGCTGGAAGGGCTGCTGACCGGCACCCAGACCATCGAGGGCCTGGCCGTCGACACGGAGCTGCGCTGGGCGTTCGTACAGCGGCTGGCGGCGGTGGGCCGCTTCGGCGAGGCGGAGATCGCGGCCGAGTACGAGCGGGACAGGACGGCGGCCGGTGAGCGCCACGCCGCGACCGCCCGCGCGGCCCGCCCGACGGAGGAGGCCAAGGCGGAGGCGTGGGCGTCGGTCGTCGAGTCCGACAAGCTGCCGAACGCCGTCCAGGAGGCGGTCATCGCCGGCTTCGTCCAGACCGACCAGCGGGAGCTGCTCGCCCCGTACACGGACCGGTACTTCGAGGTCCTGGCGGACGTCTGGTCGTCCCGCTCGCACGAGATGGCCCAGCAGATCGCGGTCGGCCTCTACCCGGGCATCCAGGTCTCCGGCGAGACCCTCGACAAGACGGACGCCTGGCTGACGGCCACGGCCCCGGGCGCGGCCCTGCGCCGCCTGGTCTCGGAATCCCGCGCGGGAGTGGAACGGGCGCTGCGTGCCCAGGCGGCGGACGCGGGAGCGTAACCCCGTACGCCTGCCGCACCAGGGGCGCCCGGCTTCGTGCCGGGCGCCCCTGTTTCCGTACGAGGGGTGGTCAGCGCAGCACTTGGAGAACGCGCTCACGCAACGCCTCGTCCTCGATACCGACCGCGTCCCGCCATGCGGCGGCCGTAACCTCCTCGGCCTGCACCGCGACGACTTCGGCCGCCGTGCGGAAGACGAACCGGAAGTCGAAATGCCGGTGGTCCGGCTCGCCCTTAACGGGGTTGGCCGGGATCGGGTGGTCATCGATGTGCACCGGCCGCCGCCCGACCGGGGTGATCGCCGACAGTGGAATGCCGGTCTCCTCGGTCAACTCCCGCTGTGCGGCCGCGAGGAGGCTGCTGTCCTCGGTCTCGACGTGCCCGCCCGGGAGAAGCCAACGGTCCAGGGCGCGGTGGCGGATGTGGAGCACGCGGCCCTCCGCATCGCTGAGAACCGCTCCGGCGGTCACATGGCCACGGAACTCCTTGCGGCTGCTGAGGTCCGCGGCTTCGTCCAGAAGCTCGGACAGGGCAGTCAGCCGCTCCCCCTCGTCCGGGTACGCGGCGAGATACTTGTCGAGCGTCGCGCGGATGTGATCGGCAGTGATGGGCATGGGGTGTCTCCTCACCTGTTGAAGTAGTCGAGCCAGGTCGCGGCGATGACGGCCCGGTCGGCCGACCCGATCTCGTGCAGGCCCGGTTCCAGGTCGCCGCGCACGAGGGCCGCGGAAGCGGCCAGGATCTCGGCCTGCACGAGGAAGATGAACGGTCCGACACTCGCTCCGTGGAGAAAGTTGACGGCGTTGCCTCCGTTGAGCAGGTAGAAGTAGTGCCCGGTCGTCAGATACCGGGTGACGTTCTGCCCCACGTGGGCCCGCTCGTACACCTCGTTCACCCCTGCCAGCTCGAGTTCGTCCTCGCTACTCGTCACAGTGGCGACGTACGCACCGTTGCGCAGACGGCCGAAAGCCTCGCCCCGCAGCGAGAGCGCACCGCTGGCACACAGGACCAGTCCGGCCCCCTCAAGTCCCGCTTCCAGTGCGCGCGCCACCACGAAGCCCTGCGACAGAGCCTGCGTACGCCGAACCGGGTCGATGTCGTGGACCGTGACACGCACGCCCTTCGCGTGGAGCAGACGCGCGATGCTCGAACCCAGCTTGCCGAAGCCGATGACGAGGGCGGCGCGGCCGTGCAGGATGTCGCCACGGCCGCGCATGAGCGCCTCGGTCGAGAACACGACGGACTGCCCTACCAGGAAGTCTTCCGGCTCTTTCAGTGGTGAGCGGGCCACCGAGACGACAGGACAGGGGAGCTTGTCGAGGGAGGCATACCGGCGGTGGCCGTTCTCGGTGTCCTCGACCACGCCGGCGATGCTTCCCGAGAAGCGCTCGCACAGGGCATGGAGCGAGGGCGCGAAGTATCCGCCCACATCGAGCAGGACGACCCGAAGTCCCGCAGCCTTCTCCTCGACATACCTCAACGCGCGATCAGGATCGGCGAACAACTCCCGCGACAGCTTGTCGCATACGTACCCGCTGCTCTCGACCAGCTTCATGGTCTCGGGATGCGCGGACTTGGGCTTGGGTAACACGGCCCGGAGTTCGGTCATCGCCGCCACACCCCGCACGAACACCGGGCGTTCCGGGAGCAGATGCGTGATCAGCAATGATGCCGGCCTGTCTGCCGGAGTGAAATGGGCGGCGATACGCCCGAAGTAGGCGTTGAGCCGCGCATGTTCAGCTGCTTCCATTACTGCCCTTCACTTCTGGTGAGTCCATCTTGAACACCGCCCAGACGGTCTTGCCGAGGTCGTGCGGCGTCACGCCGAAGTCGTCGGCGAGGGTCATGACGAGGTGCAGCCCCCGCCCTCCACAGCTGTCCGGCGCCGTCCTGGGCACCTGCGGCCGACCCGCCCCGCTGTCCCGCACCTCGACGCGGACGAGCGGGCCGTCTCCGACCACCACCAGTGCGTACTCACGCCCCGGCGGCACGCCGTGCAACAGGGCATTGGTCGTCAGCTCCGACACACAGAGCTGCACATCGTCCTGCCGCTCCCGGTAGCCCCACTCCGTGAGCGTTTCCAGAGCGAACCTGCGCGCGCTCGGCACAGAGTGGCGAGTTCGCGGGAATCGGCGTTGCCGAGCCAGAAGCACAGTGAGCCACCCCCCCCCTAGATCCAGCGATGACGGAAACCGTACCACCATTCGCGAATAGCGGTACGGCAGAGATGGGCCGCGGAATCGCTTCACTTAACGTGTAAAGCAGCCAGGTCGAACATCCGCCCCATGGAGGCCACAGTGAGCGACAGCACGTGGGTCAGCACCTCGTTGCCGTATCTGACTGCACGGGAAAGGGGGAGGCCGGACGCCTGGTCGGCTGAGGCCGAGACACGCGGCGGCAAGGGCACCCAGCGCATCGCGTACGCCGGTGAGGCGACGGCCACCGAGGAAGTCGCCGCGCTTCTCGGGCTGCCGCCGGAGGAGACGCTGATCGTGCGCCGCAGGGTGATCGAACTCGACGGGAGGCCCTGCGAACTGACGGACACCTACTACCCCGCGCACATCGCCCGCGGGACGCGTCTCGCCGAGGCAAAGAAGATCCCGGGTGGCGCCGTGACCTTCCTTGCCGAGCGCGGACACGTCGGCGTCCGCGTCCGCGAGGATGTGACCGCGCGCATGCCGAACGCGGAGGAGCGCGAGATTCTGTGCCTGGGACCGGACGAACCGGTCCTCCGGCTGAGCCGGGTCACCCTCGACGGCGACGACCGGCCCTTCCAGGTCGACATGATGGTCATGCCGGCACACCGGCAGCACCTGCGCTACGAGATCCTGATCGGATGACTGTGCCCATCACTCACACCGACTCCCCCGACCGCCGGTCACTCCATGAACGGATCGCCGCCGACCTCCGGGACGACATCATGAGCGGCGACCTGGCGCCGGGCACCAGCCTTCCCTCCACCACGCGGCTCAAGGAGCGCTTCGACGCCTCGAACGCGACCATCCAGAAAGCCCTGCACATCCTCAAGGACGAGCAACTGGTCGTCGGCCGCGCCGGTTCCGCCGTCACGGTCCGCGAACACCGGCAGCGAACCATGCGCCCGGCCGCGTACATGGCCCCCGCCACCCCGGGTGAGCCCTATCGCTGGCTGACCGAAGCCACACAGCACGGCGCGCGGGCACACAGCACACTGCTCGACGTGGCCGAGACGCGACCGCCGGCCGACGTGGCGTCCTCGCTGGGCCTCGGCGACACAGAGACCGCAGTGCTTCGCCACCAAATCCTGACCATCGACGGCGAACCGGCCGAACTGGTCAAGTCGTACTACCCACTGGCTGTCGCAAGGGACACCGCCATCATGGCCAAGCGAAAGATCAAGGGCGGTACTCCGGCGCTCCTGACCCAACTCGGCTTTCCACCGCTCCTGAGCGTCGACCGCGTCTCGGCCCGGATCCCCACTCAGGAGCAGTACCAGGCCCTGAACCTGCCCAGCGACCTTCCGGTACTGCGAACCCTCCGCGTGGTGTACACCGACGCCGACCGCCCGGTGGAGGCCACCGTCATGGTCAAGGCGGGTCATCTGTACGAGCTGCAGTACGAGTTCACGCCTGGCTGAGGGGTGCACGGCGTACCGCCAGCGGCCGGCAGCCACCGAAACCCAGAAGCCATCCGATCACGTTCCAGGCAGGATGCCGCTGTGAATCATGTTCTGTGCGGGCTCGCCGCCAACGCGAGCCTGCCGTCCGAGCTGGTCGACCGGCTGATCGCGGACGCCGACATCGCCCTGGACCTCGCTCACCGGGCGGACCTCAGCCACGCACAAGCGGTGGCCCTGGCCTCGCGTGTCGGGGAAAGCGCTGTGCCGCTCGCGTACGGGGGCCTGCTGACCGCCGCAGACGTCGATCCCGCGACGCAACCGAACGCCGCCCTCGCCCTGCTCGCCGAGCGTGCCGGACGCCCGGAGTGGGCGCGTCTCCTCGCGGGTGATCCAGCTGTCGAGTGCCGGAAGAAACTGGCCGCCTGCCCCGGCCTTCCGCCCGATGTGGTGGAGACGCTGGCCTCCGACCCGGACGTACGGGTCGTCGCGGAGCTCGCCTTGTGGACGACACCGGAGACGGCCACCGGACTTGCGGCGCATCCGCATGCCGAGGTCCGCCGCTCGGTGGCGGCCAACGAGGCGGCTCCACCAGCCGTACTGGCGGCGCTGCTCACCGGCGAGGGGCTGCCTCCCACACAGCGGTGTCTGGTCTGCGACCGTGAAGAGGTGCCGTTCGTGCACGATCCGCGATGCTCGCAGCTCGACTGCGATCTGCCGCCCGGAGCCTCCTGCGACGGCTCCCACGAGTCGGCCGGGTACGAGACGCAACGGATGGCGATTCTGAACCCGGCCACCCCCACCGAAGCCGTCGTCGGCTTCGTCGGCCACCCTTCGCCGCTCCTGCGCTGGGCGCTCGCCGGCCGCCCCGATCTGCCGGTGGAGGTCTGCGCCCGGCTCGCCGTGGACGCGAATCCCGGCGTCCGAGCCGACCTCGCCGGGAATCCGGCGATCGACGACGCCCTGATCCGCGTCCTGGCCACCGACCGTGACCACGAAGTGCGGCGCGGGCTCGCCCACAACCCGCGCGTACCGATCGACGTGCTGACCCACCTGGCCGGCACCACCAGGACCGGCGCCGCTCTGCTGCCGCGGATCGCCTCCGCCTCCCCCGACGAGGTCGAGAGGCTGGCCGGATCACCGAACCCGGCCGCGCGGATGCTCGTAGCCCGGCGACGCGACCTGCCACCCGCCCTGCGCGACGCGCTGGCCGCCGACCCCGACGCGAAAGTGGCCAAGTCCATCGCCCCGCACCCCGGTCTCCCGGAATGCCTGCTGCGCACCATGCTCGACCGGCACGGAGTCCGGGTCGTCGCCAAGGTGGCCGCCAATCCGGACGCGACTCCGGCGCTTCTGGACGACCTCGCCCGGCACGAACCACCGGTGCGGAAGGCGTTCCGCGAGATCGCCCGGCATCGCAACGCGTCGGCACCGGCGCTGCTCGCCTGCCTGGGAGACCCACAGGCGAGGCGCATAGCCGCCGGCCATGCGGCCCTTCCACCCTCGGCCATCGAAGAGCTGCTCACCGACACCGACCGGCAGGTGGCGGAGGCGGCGGCCGCCAACCCTTCGCTGCCACTCGCCGTGATGTCGGATCTGCTGCCCCGGCTGTGACGATCCTCCGTAACGACGCTGTCCTCGGCGGCGAGCGAGCGTCGATTCTCCTTCGCCAGGGCCCCACCGGCCCGGTTCGGGCATCGCTCGACGCCCTTGCGGTACATCGTGCCGACGCCCTTGTCCGGGCGGGATCGTCCGCCGCTCAGCCGGACAGCGGAACCCGGGCGTGCGTGCCGGCGGTCTCCCACGCCGCCTCGATCATCCGGAAGATCTCGTCCACCGCGGCCTGCGGATCGTCCGCCTCGCGGGCCAGTGCGAAGGCGTCCACCACGAACCTGGCGATCGCCCGGCGGGCCGTGCCGGTGCGCGGCGGACCGGGTTCGGCGGCGAGGGCCGTCGCCAGCGCCTCCGCGTGCCGCAGCCGCATCGCCCCCTCGTACTCCCGCAGGGCGGGCGAGGTGTCGATCATGCGCCAGACGGGGGCGGCGTCGTCCGCCAGGCAGTGGCTCACCAGGGCGTGGATCTCGCGGCGCAGCGCGGGGACGAGGGGCTCGCCGGGCGCCCGGTCGGTGACCGCCCGGGCGAGGCGCTGTTCGAAGTCCGCGTCCCGCTCGAACACCAGGGCCTCTTTCGAGGCGAAGTGGGCGAAGACGGTCGTGACGGCCACGTCGGCCTCGGCGGCCACGTCACGGATGCCGACCGCGTCGTACCCGTGCTCCAGGAAGAGCCGCAGGGCGGTGTCGGCGATCTTCTGGCGGGTGGCGGCCTTCTTGCGTTCTCGGCGTCCGGCCGGTTGCTCGGGCATGGCATGACGCTATCAGATGTGAAACCGAAACCGTTTTTTAAAGCTAACCGTTAGTGTTACGGTCGGCGGCATGAAGAAAGTGAGCTTCGCCGAGTTCGGCGGCCCCGACGTCCTCCGCCTCATCGACGCCGAGGAGCCCCACGCGGGCCCCGGCCGGATACGCATCGCCGTACGGGCGGCGGGGGTGAACCCCGTCGACTGGAGAATCCGCGAGGGCCAGATGCGGCCCGCCCTCCCGGCCGGGCTGCCCGCCGGTGTCGGACTGGACGCGGCCGGGGTGGTGGACGAGGTCGGCGAGGGCGTCGAAGGGGTCCGGACCGGCGACCGCGTGTTCGGTGAAGGCACCGACACCTACGCCGAGTTCGCCGTGCTGCACGCCTGGGCCCGCATGCCCTCGGGACTGTCGTTCGAGGAGGCGGCCGGCTACCCCTCGGTCATGGAGACCGCGCTGCGCGTCCTCCGCGAGTCCGGCATCCGTCCTGGACAGACCCTGCTGGTCAGCGGCGCGGCGGGCGGGGTCGGGTCGGCGGTGCTGCAACTCGCCCGCGAGCGCGGCATCACGGTGATCGGCACGGCCGGGGCGGCGAACCAGGAGTACCTGCGCGGCATGGGGGCGCACGCCACGACGTACGACGAGGGCTGGGCCGAGCGGATACGGGAGTTCGGCGGGGTCGACGCGGCCCTCGACCTGGCCGGCGCGGGCGTCGTCCGCGAACTCGCCGAGCTGACCGGGGACCCGGCGAAGGTGATCTCCATAGCCGACCCGACCGCCCCCGGCCTCGGCGCCCGCTTCTCAGGCGTGGCCGGCAGCATGCCGGACGCCCTCGCGGAGACCGTCCGCCTCATCGGGGAGGGCAGGCTGCACATCCCTGTCGAGAAGTCCTACACCCTCGCCGAGGCCCCGTCCGCCCACACCGACAGCCAGGCGGGGCACACCCGGGGGCGGCGGGTGATCGTCGTCTGACGGCCGTTCGCGACGCGGGAGCGCAGGCCCGTACGCATGCGGCAGGGCCCGCCCGGTTCCGTCCCGGGCGGGCCCTGCCGTCCTGCCGGGCCCGTCCGCTACCTGTCGCACCGGGCCAGGAACGCACCGACGGTCCGGGCGAAGCGCTCCGGACCGTCCACCCACGGGTTGTGCGCGGCGCCCGCCCGGACAACGTGCTCACCCCGCGGGAGGAGCCCCGCCGCCCCGGTGGCGGAGTCCGGACGCGGGGAGCCGTCCAGCGCGCCGGAGACGACCAGGACGGGCGCGTCCGGTGTCAGGCGCGTCGAAAGTCGGCATGAGCCGGATGCTCGCAGGCAGAGCGATGCTCCGCCACGCCGTTCTTGAGGGCTCCGGCGTGACGCCGGGTGACCTCAGTGTCGTTTGAGGGCGTCGATGAAGGAAGCGAAGGCGGGGGCGGGGAGGGAGAGGGGGGTGCGGGAAGGGGACTTGGAGTCGCGGATGGCTATGCGTGGGCCCAGGTCCGCGATCTCGACGCAGTCGTTGCCCTCGCCACCGCCCGAGTAGGAGGACTTGCGCCAGCGGTTGAGGGGGGTCATCGGATACCTCACAGCTCCTTGGCCAGCTGATGAATGAGGTCACGTGACGGCTCCGGTGCCAGTGACCCTTGCTTCACCCTAAGGAACAGTGCGCGGAAGTGTTCCAGTTGGGCCTCACCATCGAGGAACGCCGTGCCGTGGGGAGCGTCGCGCACCACTGTGTCCAGGCGCGGGACCTGCCCACCGAGGTGCACCATCGTGCTCCCCGCGCCCGCGAAGTCGTCCAGGGCGAAGGGGACGACCCTGACCGTGACGTGGTCGGCCTCGGACATCTCCAGAATGCGCGAGAGCTGGTCACGGGTCGCCGCCCGTCCCGCGACCCTGATGCGGAGCGCCGCCTCGTGGATCACCGTCTCGTACGGAATGGGATCCGGTTCCTCGATGATGACCTTTCGCCGCATCCTGTGCCCCACCCGGTGGTCCACCTCCACATCGGGGAACTCCGGGTTCATGTAGGCGAAGAGCGCCCGCGCGTAGTCCTCCGTCTGAAAAAGCCCCGGTACATGCATGACGGCCACGTCGCGCCGGAACCCGGCGTGGTGTTCCAACTCCGCGAGGTCCAGGTAGGTGGCGGGCAGGTGACCTCGATAGGCCTCCCACCAGCCCCGGGTGCGTTCAGTCGCCATGCCCACCAGGGCCTCGATCAACGCCACGTCCGTGCAGGCGTAGTTGGCGGCCAGACGGCGGAGTCGTTCCTCGCTCACGCCCGCAAGGCCGGATTCGATGTGACTGATCTGGACAGGGCTCACGCCCAGCAGTGCCGCCGCCTCCCGAGCGGCAAGGCCCGCTGCATCGCGGAGGCGGCGCAGCTCAGTCGCCACCCTCAACTGCCGGGCGGTGGGCTCACGCCTCAGAGCCATCGACTACTCCGATCCCATGCACCTGTGTGCGCGACTCGTTCGGGGTCAGATTACGCGAGCAGCTTGCTTGGCATGAAGATTTAGACCTACCGTCAGTCACGAAGCGGGCACGCTTCGCATCCCCTGGGTGCTGGAAGTGCACCGCTCCGCGCTGCCGCGACGGAGCGGCAATGACACCACCGCCCAGCCCAATCCCCCTCCACCCCGAGGAGTCCGCATGCCCGGAACCGAACCGTGGGAGTACTCCCTCCACATCCCGAACGACCCCAGAGCCGTCACCGTCTGCCGCCGCACCCTCCGTCTGATCCTGACGATGCACGGCCTGATCGGACTGGTCGACGTCGCGGAGCTGCTGGCGACGGAGTTGATCGCCAACGCCGTACGGCACACCAAGGGACCGGCGGCCCTGCGGGTGCACTGGTCGGGGGCCGGTGCGCTGCGGATCGGGGCCTGGGACGCGGACCCCTCGCCGCCGGAACCTCCGGAGCCCTTCGAGCCGGCACTGGAGCGCGAGGACGGGCGAGGGCTGGCACTGGTGCGGGCCTGCGCCGACACGTGGGGGTGGCAGCCGCTGACCAGGGGCGGAAGCAGGGGAAAGATGGTGTGGTGCGAGCTCACCCCGGCTGGAGAGCCGGTTCAGGAACGGTCGTTCTTGACTGGTCGTTCTTGAATCCCGTAGGGTCACCGGCATGGGACGACCACGCGCCTTCGACACCGACCGGGCCGTCGAGTCCGCGGCCACCCTCTTCGCCACGCACGGCTACGAGGGCACCTCGGTGGACGATCTGGTCACTGCCACCGGAGTCCACCGGGGCAGCCTCTACAAGGTGTTCGGGTCGAAGAGGAGTCTGCATCTGACCGCTCTTCGCCATCACCTCGACCACGAGATCCACCCGAGCACCGCCGCCATCGCCACGCTGACCGACCCCGAGCAGGCACTGGCGGCGGCCATCGCCTCCTACGACAACGGGCCGGCCTCCGGGCTGCTCCTGCTCGCCGCCGCCGAGCGCGCGCCCCATGACGCCGATGTCGCCGCGCTGGTCGCGGAGGGCATCGCCGCGCTGGAGGACGCCCTGCGTCACTCCCACGGCGACGCCGCGCCGCAACTCACCTCCACCGTCCTCGGCGCGCGCCTGAGGCTGCGCGCCGCCCGGCCGACCATCCCCGAGGAGCACTGACCATGGCCCTGATCTCCGTCGACCGCGAACACGGCCTGCTGACCGTCGAGTTCCAGGGCCTCGACAGACTCTGGACGCTCAAGAGCCGTCTGGAGATCCCCCTCGCGCATGTACGCGGCGCCACCCACGACCCCGGGATGGCGCGCGAGCCGAAGGGCGTACGCGTCACCGGGACCCACTTTCCGGGCTACATCACCGCCGGACGCTTCCGGCAGGGCGGGGAACGCCTCTTCTGGGACGTGAAGAACCCCGACAAGGCGGTCGTCGTGGCGCTCGCCGACGGCGGGGCCTACGACCGCCTCGTCATCGAGGTCGACGACCCCCGCGCCACCGTCGCCCTCATCGAACGCTCCATCACGCGCGGTTGACGCCTCGCGGGTGACTCAGCGGCCCACGGCGCAGGCGTCCCCGTTGAGCATGAACCGCACCGGAGGCGAGACGTCACCGGTGTGCTCGGTCAGGTAGCCGAGGGTGATGCTCGCGCCGGGGGCGATCGTGGCGTTGTGCGGGGCGTTGACCGCCGTGATCGTGTTGCTGCCCTGGGTCAGGGTCGTGTTCCAGTCGGAGACGACCCTCTGGCCGAGGGCGAGCGGGAACTCCAGCGTCCAGCCGTTCACCGGGGTGCCGCCGGTGTTGGTGACGGTGAGGTCGACCGTCATGCCGGTGCCCCAGGCCGTCACGGTGCGGTCCACCCGGCAGGTGGGCTCCTCCCGTGAGAAGGACACCTTGTGCAGGCCGCCGGGCAGGTCGTTGACCACGTAGAACTCCCCGTCGGCGGTCGTGCCGACCGACGTCACCTGGGTGGGCATCTCGCCGATCTCGGCCTGCTCGTAGCCGCCGCTGCCGTCGGGGCGCAGCGCCCAGACCGTGGACGAGCAGTAGTCGGTGGCGATGTACGTGCCGCCGACCAGGTCGGCGTACTCCCGGCCCCGGTAGACATGGCCACCGATGACCGAGCAGCCTCCGGTGTACGGGGAGTAGGTGAAGACCGGGTCCGTGTACTCCTCGCCGGGCGCGCAGTCGCCGTTCGTGAACTTCTCCAGGCCCTCGTGGCAGGACCAGCCGAGGTTCAGTCCGCCCCGTCCGGGGGCGAGGTGGTCGACCTCCTCCCAGCGGCCCTGGCCCACGTCGCCGATCCACATCGAGCCGTCGGCGGCGTCGAAGGAGAAGCGCCACGGGTTGCGCAGGCCGTACAGCCAGATCTCCTCGCGGGCGCCGGCCGTGCCCACGAACGGGTTGTCGGCGGGGACGCAGTACGGAAGCGGGTCGCACGCGCGGCGCACGTCGATCCGCATGATCTTGCCCAGCAGGGTGTCCAGCCGCTGCCCGGAGCGGAAGGGGTCCCCGGAGCCGCCGCCGTCGCCGATGCTCCAGTACAGGTTGCCGTCGGGGCCGAAGGCGAGCTGACCGCCGTTGTGGTTGCTGTACTCGGCGTGTTCCTGGGAGAGCAGCACCTCCAGTCGGGACTCGTCGAGCCGGTAGCGGGCGAGGGTGACCGCGCCGTCGGGCAGCGCCGTGTACGCCAGATACATGTCCTGGCTGTCGGCGAAGTCGGGCGGGAGGGCGATGCCGAGCAGACCGCGCTCGTTGCCCGACTCGTCCACGAGCGGGGTGATGTCGACGAGCGGGGTCTGCGCCAGGCCGGTGTCCGGGTGGTAGACGCGGACGCTGCCTGACTTCTGGGTGATGAACAGCCGGTCCGTGCCGTCGTCGGGGGCGGCGATGGCGGTGGGCCGTCTCAGCCCGGAGGCGACCTGGGTGGTGGTCGCGCCGAGCGAGGGCAGCGGCACGGTCGGGGCGGCCTCCGCCGTTTCCGTCCGGAGCGGCGCGGTGTCCGCCGCCGCGGGCAGCGGGGCGAGCGCGGTCAGCAGGAGGACCAGGAGGAGGGGGACGGTCCAGCGACGTCGTGACCCGACGCGTTTTTTATCATGGACATGCCAATACATAATCTCCTTCTTTCCCTGTGGCCCGACTCGGTGGGAGCGCTCCCGCGACTCCAATCTGCGCGTCGCGCATCAGGGCGGCAACCTGTGATCGCGCCACTTTCACGCCGCATGGCGCAAACGCCGCCATCGACTAGGAGTGGACCCTCGACGGTTTCGCGGGCGCGGAGGCGGGGCGGGAAGGGGCGGGGACCGTGCGGGGGCGCGGGACGATCTGCCCGGCCACCGTCGCCCCGAACGCCAGCACCATGCCCGTCAGTTGCAGCGGGGCCAGTGTCTCACCGAGGGCCGCCCAGCCGATCACCGCCGCCGTGAGGGGGCTGAGAGGACCGAGGAAAGTGACCTGGGTGGCGGTGAGGCGGCCGATGCCCCGGAACCAGAGCCAGTACGCGATCGCCGTGTTGGCCAGGGCCAGGTAGAGGTAGCCGCCGACCGCCGGGGCGTCCAGGGCGGGGGGCGCACCCTCGGCCAGGACGGCGACGGGCGCGATCAGCAGGCCGCCGGCCGTCAGCTGCCAGCCCGTCAGGGCGAGCGGGCCGACGCCCTCCGGGCGGCCCCAGCGCTTGGTGAGGACGGTGCCGGCGGACATCGAGGCGGTGGAGGCGAGGGCCGCGAGTGCGCCCAGCGGGTCCAGGGCGCCGGCCGCCTTCAGGACCACCAGGCTGACGCCGGACGCGGCCAGGACCCCGGTGATCACATTCCGCGCCGTCGGCCGCTGCCCCAGCAGCAGCGCCGAGAGGCCGACCACGAACAGCGGCCCGGCCGAGCCGACCACCGCCGCCATGCCGCCGGGCAGCCGGTAGGCGGAGAGGAACAGCAGCGGGAAGAAGGCGCCGATGTTGAGCGCGCCGAGCACCGTCGCCTTCCACCACCAGGCCCCGCGCGGCAGCACCCGGCCGAGCGCGAGCAGCACCAGTCCGGCCGGCAGGGCGCGCACCAGAGCGGTGAACAGGGGACGGTCGGCCGGGAGGAACTCGGTGGTGACGACGTAGGTGGTGCCCCAGGAGACGGGGGCGAGGGCGGTGAGCGCGATGAGGGTGGCGCGGTTCGCGGCCATGACGGGCACACCTCTTCCGAGTAGGTCAGTGACAAGTAGCTTAGTCATAAGCTACTTGCCATCAAGCCACTTTCTTGCGGCCGACCCACTCCCGGCGGATACTCCTGCCCATGAGCACACCCCCCGAGCAGCGTCCCCAGGACCCCGTCGACGCGATCGTCGAGCAGTGGGCGCAGGTGAGACCCGACCTCGACACCGCCGGCATGGAGGTCTTCGGGCGCGTCTTCCGGCTCGCGCGCGCCATGGGCGACCGGATGGAGAAGGCGTACGCCAGGTACGGGATCTCACGCGGGGAGTTCGACGTCCTCGCCACCCTGCGCCGCTCCGGGGAGCCCCACACCCTCTCCCCCCGCCAGCTCTCGGCCACGCTGATGCTCACCACCGGCGGGATGACCGGCCGCCTCGACAAACTGGAGCGCGCGGGACTGCTCCGCCGCTCCCCCGACCCGCACGACCGCCGCGGGCTCCAGGTCACGCTCACCGAGGAAGGGCTGCGCCTGATCGACACGGCGGTCGGCGCGGGCCTCGCCGCCCAGTCCGAGGCGCTGTCCGTCCTGGACGGGGAACGGGCGGCGCAACTGGCCGACCTGCTGCGGGACCTGCTGCTCGCGACGGAGAAGTAGCAGGCCCGCCGGTCGCGCCGCCCGTCAGCCGACGTGAGCGGTGAGGGCCGCCTCGGTCTCCGACGGCCCGGCGGAGTCCGACGCCCAGGCCACATATCCGTCGGGGCGTACCAGCACGGTCGTACGGCGGCTCCCGGACGCCCAGCGTTCCACCGTCAGCCGCCCCTTGCGCACGCCCCCGTCGTCGTACGGCTCGGGCGTGATCAGCACGAAGCGGCCGCCGCGCAGCGCCTGGCGCAGACGGCGTCCGCCGGCGAGCGACACGTCGGGGGCGCGCAGGCCGGTCATGCGGTGGGCGCCGAGGGGCGCGGCGTACCGGACGCCGACCCCGGTGACCTGACCGAGCGCCCTGCGGCGGATGGGGCCGACATGGGTGACCACCGTGGCCAGGGCCGCGCGCAGCCCCAGCGTCCAGGGGCGCCGCGCCATGGCGAGCCGGACGATGCCGCCGCTGCTGCGCAGCACCGCCCGGCCGACCGGGTGCCGCTCGGCGTGGTACGTGTCGAGCAGGGACTCGGGGGCGTGGCCGTCCAGCACCTGCACGAGCTTCCAGCTCAGGTTGGCCGCGTCCTGCATGCCGGTGTTCATGCCCTGCCCGCCGGCCGGGGTGTGCACGTGCGCGGCGTCCCCGGCGAGGAGGACGCGGCCCACGCGGTAGGCGGGCGCCTGGCGTTCGTCGCTGTGGAAGCGGGACATCCAGCGGGCGTCGTGCATGCCGTGGTCCCGGCCGAGGGCGAGGCGGGTGATCTCCTTGATCTCGTCGAGGTCGAGGGGTGTGTCGTCGGGGACGTTCCGGGCCCGGTTCCAGCCGATGACCCGGTGGTAGCCGTCGCCGAACGGCGCGAGGAAGGCGAAGGCGTCCCCGACGGCGTTCACGGTGAGCAGCGTCTCCGGCTGCTCGGCGAGCCGCACGTCCGCCAGGACGACGGAGCGGATGACGGAACGTCCGGGGAACGGCAGCCCGACCGCCTCCCGTACGGTGCTGCGCATCCCGTCGGCGCCGACGACGTACGCGGCCCGCAGCTCCCCGCGCTCCCCGCCGGGGCCGGCGATGGCGAGGGTCACACCGTCCGCGTCCTGGGTCAGCCCTCTCGCCTCGGTCCCGTACCGGAAGTCCGCGCCGGCCTCGACGGCCCGCCGCAGCAGGGCCTTCTCCACCTCGTACTGCGGGACGACCAGGAGGTGGGGGAAGCGGGAGGGGAGCGCGCCGAGGTCGAGTTCGAGCCGGTCGTACAGGCGCAGCCGGTCGAGCGGGCGGCCGACCGCCTCCAGCTCGTCGGCCAGATCCCGCACGTCGAGCTGTTCGAGGGTGCGGGCGTGCAGGACGAAGGCGCGGGAGAGATTGCTGATTCCGCGGGCGCGCTTCTCGACGACGGTGACGGGGACACCGGCGGTCGCCAGGTCACCGGCCAGCAGCAGACCGGTGGGGCCGGAACCGACCACGATCACGGTACGGGTGGCGCCGTCCATCAGGACCTCCTCGATGTCACCTGTGAGGAGACCGCGCCGCGCCGGAACGCGCAAGGGCGCGTTCCGGCGGCATCGAGGGCACCGGCCCCCGCGTACGGCGGTGACGGCGCCCTCGGAAGGCGGTGAGCCCCGGGTCAGGCCTTGGCTTCGGCCCTGGTGGCGATGTTGGAGCTGGTCGTGTCCTTCTTCTTGTGCGACTTGTCGCCGACCATCACCAGGGCGGCGATGATCACGAACAGCGCGATCGGGGCCACGACATAGAGTCCCAGCGTCTCGATGACGCTCAGGCCCGTGCCGGGGTCGTCACCGTCGTCGCGGGTGAGCGCGAGCGCGGGGGACGACATGAGCAGCATCATCAGCGTCGTACCGGCTGCCAGGGCGCCGGCGCGCAGGGCGTTCTTCTTGTCCACGGTGCCAAACTATCCAACCCGGTCGGGCTTCGCGCGGGCGGGGTGCCGTACGGGGCGGGCGGGGGCCTGCGTTCGCGGGGGCCCGGTGCTGGTGCGGGCCGGGGGTGTTCGCGCGGCCCGGTGTTTGCGGGGTGCCGTCGCGCCCACCCGTGCCGCCCTGCGGCACGACTGCCCGCGGGAGCGGTGTCACCCCCTCAGCACGTCGATCAGTGCCCGCAGCCGAGCCGACCCCGCCAGCTCCTCCAGCGTCACCGGCCTCCCCCGCGCGTCCGCGATCGGCAGGCGCCAGTTCGGGTACTGGTCCCACGTCCCGGGCAGGTTCTGCGGGCGCCGGTCGCCGATGCCGTCGGGCAGCCAGACCCCGATCATCCGGGCCGGCGTCCGCAGCAGGTACCGGTGGACGGCCTGGATCTCCGCCTCCTCGGAGGCGGCCCCCCGCACCAGCCCCAGCCGGCCGAGCAGCTCCCGCCACTCCGCCGTGTCGGCCGCCGCCTCCGCCCGCTCCTCCTCCAGGGACCGCGTGAGCAGCCCCAGACTGTCCCGGAGCTCCACGTGCTCACCGCTGAGCCGGGCGGCCGTCGGCGGCAGGTCATGGGTGGTCGCGGTCGCCAGGCAGTCCGCGCGCCAGCCGTCCGGCGGCAGCGGGCGCCGGTCACCGTCCCAGTCCCGTTCGAACCACAGCACCGACGTGCCGTACACACCCCGTTCGCGCAGTGCCTCGCGCACGCCGGGCTCGACGGTGCCCAGGTCCTCGCCGATCACCATCGCCCCGGCCCGGGACGCCTCCAGGACGAGGACGGCGAGCATCGCCTCGGCGTCGTAGCGGACGTACGTGCCCTCCGTGGGCGGGTGGCCCTCGGGGACCCACCAGAGCCGGAACAGGCCCATGACGTGGTCGACGCGCAGGGCGCCCGCGTACCGGAACAGGCCGCGGAGCAGGGCGCGGAACGGGGCGTACCCGGAGTCGGCGAGCCGGTCGGGGCGCCAGGGCGGCAGGCCCCAGTCCTGGCCGCGCGCGTTGAAGGCGTCCGGGGGCGCGCCGACGGACATGCCGGCCGCGAAGTACTCCTGCTGCGCCCAGGCGTCGGCGCCGCCGGGGTGGACGCCGACGGCGAGGTCGTGGACGATGCCGACCGGCATCCCGGCCTCGCGGGCGGCCCGCTGGGCGGCGGTGAGCTGGGCGTCGGTGAGCCAGACGAGCCGGGAGTGGAAGTCGACGCGGTCCGCCAACTCGCGCCGGGCGCGGGCGGTGTCGGGTGAGCGCGGGTCGCGCAGCGGGGCGGGCCAGCGGTGCCAGTCGGCGCCGTGGGCCTCGGCGAGCGCGCACCAGGTGGCGTGGTCCTGAAGGGCCCGGCCCTGTCCGGCGCGGAAGTCGTCGTAGGCGGCGCGGCGGCCGGGCCCGAGCGGTACCTCGTGCACGAGTTCCAGGGCCTCCCGCTTGGTCTCCCAGACCGCGTCCCGGTCGATCAGGGCGCCCTTGTCCAGGACCTCCTCGCGCAGCCGTCCGGCCCGCTCCAGCAGGGCGCGCACGCGGTCGTCGGCGTACGCGAACTCGGGGACGTCCTCGATCCGCAGGTGGACGGGGTCGGGGAAGCGGCGGGAGGAGGGGCGGTAGGGGGAGGGGTCGGTCGGAAGGCCGGGGACGGCCGCGTGCAGGGGGTTGACCTGGACGAATCCGGCGCCGAGGACGCGTCCGGCCCAGCCGGCGAGTTCGGCGAGGTCGGCGAGGTCGCCCATGCCCCAGGAGCGGCGGGAGAGCAGGGAGTAGAGCTGGACCAGGAGCCCGTACGAGCGTCCGGGCGGCGCGGGCAGCCCGGTCGGGGCGACGATCAGGTGGGCGCGGGCGGTGCGGCCGTCGGGGGCGGCGGCGGCCACCTCGTGCACGCCGGGCGGGAGGTGCTCGGCGGACGCGCGGGTCTCGCCCTGTTCGGTGCGCACATGCAGCCGGGTGCCCTCGGGGAGGGCGGCCAGGGCGGCGGGGGTGCGGGCGCCCCAGCCGACCACGGTGGGGGGCAGCAGCCGCGCGCCGAGTTCCCGTTCGCGGGCGGTGAGCGCGGCGCGGACGGCCCCCGGGGCGGCCGTGTCCACGCCGAGGGCGGCCAGCGCGAGGGTGACGGCGGTGGCCGAGGCCGCGACCGTGCGGTCCGGGGAGGGGTGGTAGGAGGTGGCGACGCCGTGCAGGGCGGCGAGCCGGGACAGGTCCTCGGAAGGGGGCTCGGCCGGCCGTGGCGCGGTCACCTTAGGGCTCCGGGCGGTACTGGGCCGGGAAGGAGTCGAGTCCGGAGGAGTCCGAGGAGTCCGGGAAGGCGTCGGACTCGCTGGTCAGGGGGGTGGCGTCGGCGAGCGGCGGTTCGCTGGTGAGGGGTTCGGCGTCGGGCAGCGGAGGTTCGCTGGTCAGCGGGACCTCGACGCAGGATCCTTCCGCGCTGAAGACGCAGAAGTGCGGCTCCTCGAAGTCGGCGGAGAACTCCGCCGCGGGTTTGGACAGGGCGGGGGAAGGAACGTAGGCGGGTGCAGCCACAGATGGCCTCCTCGTCGGGCACGGCGCGCGGATCACGCGGGGCGTGCGGCTCGTGCGGGTTATCTCGCAGCCCTACCCAGTGGGCGCGATGCCAGACGCACAAAGTCTTCCCACGTGCCCCTGATCACATTCTCCCCGCGCCCCCTCCCTCCACAGTGGGACAAACGCGCCACAACGTCCACTCTCATTGACACGTTCACCGCAGAAATGGTGGGCTCGGGCTTCTCGGTAACGGAATGGACACGGCTGTACCGGCCACCGGGCCGGACGGCCCGTCGAGCAACCAGGAGGGCCCTGTGCAGCTGCGGCGTGGGAGGACGGCGAACGCCAGGGGGGCTGCCCTCGCCCTCGCCGTCCTCGCCGGGACCCTGGGCGCCGGAACCCTGGGCACCGCGCCCGTCGCCGTGGCCGCGCCGCCCGCGCCGGGCACCACCGCGTCCCCGGGCACCACCGCGTCCCCGGCCGCCGACACGGTCCGCGCGGCGGAGCCGTCCGTGTGGCCGCGCCCCCACTCCCTGCGCGCGAACGGCGCCCCGGTCGCGGTGACCGAGGAGGTCGCCCTGACCACGGACGCGACGGCCGACGCGTACACCCTCGACGCGCTCCGCGCGCTGTTGCGGGAGGCGGGCGCGCGCCGGTTCACCGCCCCCGGCGCACAGGTGCCCGAGGGGGCGCTCGTGGTGCGCGTGGGTGCCGAACGCGCCCCGGCCGCCCCCCTGCACGCCCTCCCCGCCGGCGGCTACGCGCTGACCGTCGGCAAGGGTGCCGTCACCCTGACCGGCGCGGACGGCGACGGCCTGTTCCACGCCGTGCAGACACTGCGCCGGCTGCTGCGCCCGGACGGCGCCACGCTCACCGCGGCCGTCGTACGCGACTGGCCCGGCACCGCCGTACGCGGCATCACCGAGGGCTTCTACGGCACCCCGTGGACGCACCCGCAGCGGCTGGCGCAGCTGGACTTCATGGGCCGCACCAAGCAGAACCGGTACCTCTACGCGCCCGGCGAGGACCTCTACCGGCAGGCCCGCTGGCGCGAGCCGTACCCGGCCGGGCGGCGGGCGGAGTTCCGGGAGCTGGCCGAGCGGGCGCGGCGCAACCACGTCACGCTCGGCTGGGCGGTGGCGCCGGGCCAGGCGATGTGCTTCGCCTCGGACGACGACCTGCGGGCGCTGACCCGCAAGCTGGACGCGATGTGGGCGCTGGGCTTCCGCGCCTTCCAGCTGCAGTTCCAGGACGTCAGCTACAGCGAGTGGCACTGCGGGGCGGACGCCGACCGGTTCGGGTCGGGTCCCGGGGCCGCCGCCCGCGCGCAGGCGCGCGTGGCGAACGCGGTGGCCCGGCACCTGGCGGAGCGTCACCCGGGCTCCGTCGCGCTGTCCTTGATGCCGACCGAGTTCTACGAGGAGGGCTCGACGGCGTACCGGCGGGCCCTCGCGAAGGAACTGGACGCGGGCACCGAGGTGGCGTGGACCGGGGTCGGGGTGGTGCCGCGCACCATCACGGGCGGTCAACTGGCCGAGGCACGGGAGGTGTTCGGGCATCCGCTGGTGACCATGGACAACTACCCGGTGAACGACTACGCCCCCGGCCGGATCTTCCTCGGCCCCTACCGGGGCCGCGAACCGGCCGTCGCCGCGGGCTCGGCCGCGCTGCTCGCCAACGCGATGGAGCAGCCCGAGGTGTCCCGCATCCCGCTGTTCACCGCCGCCGACTTCGCCTGGAACCCGCGCGACTACCGTCCCCTGGAGTCCTGGCGGGCCGCGATCACCGACCTCGCCGGCGGTGACGCCCGGCGCGGGGAGGCCCTGAGCGCGCTCGCCGGGAACACCGCGTCCTCGGTGCTGGGCGGCGAGGAGTCGGCGTACCTGCGGCCGCTGATGGAGGCTTTCCGGCGGACCCGTACGACCGCCCGCGGCACGGACGGGACGAAGGAGGCCGGACGGCTGCGTGCGGCCTTCACCGTCCTGCGCGAGCTGCCGGAGCGGCTGTCCGGGACCGGGCTCGCCGCCGAGGTGGACCCGTGGTCCCAGCGGCTGGCCCGTTACGGCGAGGCGGGCACCACGGCCCTGGACCTGCTCCGCGCGCAGCGGGGCGGGGACGCGGGCGCCGCCTGGACGGCGTACCGGCGGCTGGGCGAGCAGCGGGCGCGACTGGCGTCCTCGCGGGTGACGGTCGGCGAGGGTGTGCTTGACCCGTTCCTGAGCCGGGCGCAGCAGGCGTACGAGAGCTGGTCGGGCATCGACCACGAGCCGCCGGCCCGGTCCGGCGGCGACCGCACGCTCCGCCTTCCGCGCGCCCGCGCGATGGACGCCGTGACGGTGCTCACCGAGCCCGGCACGGAAGGGGCCGTGGAGGTCCACGTGCCGGGTGAGGGGTGGCGCCGCCTGGGCGCGCTGTCCGCGACGGGCGCCACCGAACTGCCGGCCGACGGCGATCCGGTGGACTCCGTCCGGGTCACCGGCGCCGACGCCTCCCGGGTGCGGCACCTGGTCCCCTGGTACGCGGACGCGCCCGCCGCCTCCCTGGAGCTGCCCGACGACCGCGCGGACACCGACATCGGCGGCACCCGGCGGCTGACGGCCTCGGTCGGCTCGCTGCGCCCCGACGAGGTGCGCGGCAGGCTGACCGTGACGGCGCCGAAGGGGGTCGGGGTCCGGGTGCCGAAGGACACGCTGACCGTCCCGCGCGGTACGCCGGTGGAGGTACCGGTCGAGGTGACCGTGGAACCGGGCACGCCGGTCGGGTCGTACGGCGTACGGCTCGGCTTCGGCGGGGCGACCCGCACCCTGACCGTCCACGCCGTTCCGCGCACCGCCGGCCCCGACCTGGCCCGCACCGGGCGGGCGAGCTCCTCGGCCGACGAGACGCCCGACTTCCCGGCCCCGGCGGCGAACGACGGCGACCCTCGGACGCGCTGGTCGTCCCCGGTCGACGACGACGCCTGGTGGGGGGTCGAGCTGGAGCGCCCGGTGCGGCTGGGGAAGGTGGCGCTGCACTGGCAGGAGGCACACCCGTCGGCGTACCGCGTGGAGGTGTCGGCGGACGGCCGCGCCTGGCGTACGGCGGCGACGGTGCGGGACGGCCGCGAGGGCCGGGAGACCGTCCGCATGGACGAGCCCGGCGTGCGCCACATCCGCGTCCGGGGCGAGAAGCGCGCCACGCGGTACGGCTACTCGCTGTGGTCGGTGGAGGCGTACGCGGTCGCCGACTGAGCGTCCCGCCCGGCACCCGGCGCGGATCTTTCCGGTCTTTCCGGTCTTTCCGGCTCGTTTCGACGATCACTATTCACTCAGTACATGTACTGAGTACATAATGACGTCATGAGCACCCGCCACATCCTGCTGGGCCTGCTCGCCTCGGGGCCGAGCCATGGCTACGACCTCAAGCGACGCCACGACGAACGCTTCCCGCAGGCCCGCCCGCTGGCCTACGGGCAGGCCTACACGACGCTGCAACGCCTGGTCCGGGACGGCCTCGCCGAGGTCGAGGGCACCGACTCGGACGGCGGACCGGAGCGGACCGTGTACCGCGCCACGGACGACGGAACGCGCGAACTGACGCGCTGGGCCGGGGAGATCGCCCCGCCCGCGCCGTTCGTGACGAACGAGATCTTCGCCAAGGTCGTGGTGTCGATCCTGTCCGGCGGTGACCCGGCCGCGTATCTGCGCGCCCAGCGCGCCGCCCACATGGAGCGGATGCGGGAGCTGACCGCGGTGAAGTCGGCGAAGGGCGCGGATCTGGCGACCGTGCTCTCGGCGGACTTCGCCCTCAACCACCTGGACGCCGACCTCCGATGGATGACGACCACGGCGGCCCGGCTCACCACCCTGACCGCGGAGGTCGACACAGCATGAGCATGGGGCACAACACGGCGGGGCCGCTGCTCGCGGGCCGCGCTCTGGTCAAGACGCACGGCAGGACCGAGGCCCTGCGCGGCGCCTCCGTCGAGCTGCGCGCGGGCGAGATCCTCGCGGTGACCGGCGCGAGCGGCAGCGGCAAGTCGACGCTGGTGCACTGCCTGTCCGGCATCGTCCGCCCCGACGAGGGGTCGGTGACGTACGCCGGTGAGCGGCTGGACGAACTACCGGAGAAGCGGCTGAGCGAGCTGCGCCGCACCGAGTTCGGGGTGGTGTTCCAGTTCGGGCAGCTGATCCCGGAGCTGACCGCACTCGACAACGTGGCGCTGCCGCTGATGCTGGCCGGCACCGACCGGGTCCGGGCGCGGTCGGCGGCCGGGGAGTGGCTGGAGCGGTTCGGGGTGCGCGGGCAGGCGGAGTCGCGGCCCGGCGAGATGAGCGGCGGGCAGGCGCAGCGGACCGCGCTGGCCCGTGCCCTGGTCACCGGGCCCAGGGTGGTCTTCGCGGACGAGCCGACCGGCGCGCTGGACTCACTGGCGGGCGAGCAGGTGATGACGGCCCTGGTGCACACGGCCCGCGAGGCCGGTACGGCGGTGCTGCTGATCACGCACGACGCGCAGGTGGCGGCGTACGCGGACCGGGAAGTGCAGTTGCGGGACGGCGCCGTGGCACCGCTGGAGGTGACGGCGTGACATCCCTCAGCTCCGATCTGCGGCTCGCCTGGCAGCTCACCCGCGGTTCCGACCGGCGGGAGTGGTGGCGGATCGCGCTCACCGCGACCGGCGCGGCGTTCGCGACCGGACTGGCCCTGCCGGCCGCCGCCCTGGCCTCATTGCGGGGCACCTCCTCCGTGACCCTCGCTGCGGGCCTGCTCAGCCAGCCCGGCACCCGCTCCGGGGTGATCCTCGCCCTGCTGCTGCTCCTGGTCCCGGTGCTCGGGTTCCTCGGCCAGTGCGCCCGGATCGGGGCACTGCACCGCGACCGGCGGCTGGCCGGGCTGCGGCTGGCCGGGGCGGCCCCGGGCCAGGTGCGGCGGATCGCCGCGCTGGAGACCGGGCTGGCCTGTCTGCTCGGGTCGGCGGTCGCGACCGTCGTCTCGGTGCTGGTCCTGGTGCGGCTGTGGGAGCGTCCGGCGGCGCTCACCTGGGTGGCGCTCGCGCTGGTCGCCGTCACCGTGCCGGTGCTGGGCGCGGCGGCGGGCGCGCTGGCGCTGCGCCGGGTGGTGGCCTCGCCGCTCGGCTGGGTGCGCCGGGTCGGTCCGGCGCGTTCGGGGCGCGGGCCGGGATCGCTGTTCCTCGCATCGCTGCTGGTGGTGGCCGGGCTGGCGCTGCTCGCGGCGAACACCACCTCGGCCGGCCCGCGCGGCCCGATGCAGTTGCGGACCCCGATGACGGTGTTCGCGGCGCTGCTCGGGGTCGGCGCGGGCTCGGTGTGGCTGTCCGGGGCCACGTGCCGTCTCGTGGGGCGGACCCTGGCCGGCCGGGCCCGCTCGGCGGCGACGCTGATCGCGGCGGAACGGCTGCGCGACGACCCGTGGGCGGCGGCCCGTACGCATGCGGCGGTCCTGCTGGTGACGGTGGTGGGCACCGGGTTCGTGGGCGTACGGCAGGCATTCCTCGAGCAGCTGCACGAGAGCCGGCAACTCGGGGAGAGCATGACGTACTACACGACCGGGCTGGACCTGACCGCCGCCGCGATCGCGGTGGGCCTGGTGATCACCCTGTCCGCTCTCGCCGTCGGCACCGCCGAGTCGCTCTCCACCCGCCGCAGAGGGCTGGCCGCGCAGGTCGCCGCCGGGGTGCCGCGTGCGGTGCTGAACCGGGCACTGCTGCTGGAGACCGCGCTGCCGCTCGCGCCGGCCCTGCTGCTGGCGGGCGCCGGCGGCATGGCGGTCGGCGCCGGATACTCCGCGCTCACCGCGTCGGGCTCCTGGCCCTGGGCGGCCCTGCTGGTCCCGCTCGCGGTCTACGCGACCTGCCTGTCGGCCGCGGCCACCGCCCTTCCCCTCCTGCGCCGCACGGTCCGCCCGGCGGAACTGCGGTACGCCTGAGCCGACCGGCCCCGGGGGAACGGGGGGCTCCCGGGGCCGGTCGAAGCACGGTACGCACGGCCCCGGGCGACCGGGGCATCCCGGAACCGGGCCGCGGCGGCGCCCCTGCCGTACCGGACACGGCCCGCCCCGGGCAACCGGAGCCCGCCCAACCCCGACCACAGCCGCGTCCCCGCCGTACCGGCTGCGGAACACCGGACACCGTCGGCCCCGAACAACCGAAGCCCGCGCCGACCGGGGAAGCGACCGCGCCGCACGGCCGCGGAACACCGGGTCGCCGACGGGGCCGGTCGCCGTGTCCGATGCGCAGGCCCGGACACGCCGTCAGGCGGAGATGCCGTCGATCCGGGCCAGCGCGTCGTCCGCGCCGTACGGCTGCAGGTACGGCAGCCAGCGCGGGTCACGGTGGCCGGTGCCGATGATGCGCCAGGCCAGGCCGGTGGGCGGGGCGGGTTTGTGGCGCAGGCGCCAGCCCAGCTCGAACAGGTGACGGTCGGCCTTCACGTGGTTGCAGCGGCGGCAGGACGCCACCACGTTGTCCCAGACGTGCTTGCCCCCGCGGCTGCGCGGGATGACGTGGTCGACGCTGGTTGCGACGCCACCGCAGTACATGCACCGGCCCCCGTCACGGGCGAACAGCGCCCGGCGGGTGAGGGGAACGGGCCCCCGGTAGGGAACCCGCACGAAACGCTTGAGCCGGACCACGCTGGGTGCGGGGACTGTGATGGTCGCGCTGTGCAGGTGGGCGCCGGTCTCCTCGAGGCAGACTGCCTTGTTCTCGAGGACGAGCACGAGCGCGCGGCGGAGCGGTACGACGCCGAGCGGCTCGTACGACGCGTTGAGGACCAGGACATGCGGCACGGACGGCCTCCTTGTACGCCGGCGGCGCGTGGCTCGCGCCGGGACGATCCGTAGTCAGTTTCCCCTCATGCCTGGTGGAAGCGCCACCATGTCCCGGTAACGGGCTGGGAGTGTTTTCGACCACACCCCGATTCGTCCCCGGGATCGCGGCCCGTTCGAGCGCAGGTGAGGACGGTCTCTTCTTCCCACATACCGCCGATCCGCTCACAATGCCCCGTTAGTGTGGTGGTTCTGCCCGTGCCGGTGACCCTTTCGTGACCTTGAAGATATTGACCGCCGCACCGGGGGCAGACATGCACCTGGAGGTACCTGCCGTGTCCTTGTCCGCCGTCCTGCCGGCCGTCGATCCGTCGCCGACACCCTCGGAGTCCGGGACACCGCGGGTGCCCTCGCTCCAGGACGCCCAGGAGACCGCCGGCAACGCCGCCGGCTGGGTCGAGGAGAACTGGTCGACGTGGCTCGCGATCGGGCTCAGGGTCCTGCTGATCCTGGTGATCGCGACGGTGCTGAGAGTCATGGTGCGGCGGGCGATCACCAAGATGGTCGACCGGATGTCCCGGACCGGCCAGGCGGTGGACGGCACCACGCTCGGCGGCCTGCTGGTCAACGCCGAACGGCGCCGCCAGCGCTCGCAGGCGATCGGCTCGGTGCTGCGCTCGGTGGCGTCGTTCCTGATCCTGGGCACGGCCGCGCTGATGATCCTCGGCACCTTCCAGATCAACCTGGCCCCGCTGCTGGCCTCGGCCGGTGTCGCGGGTGTCGCGATCGGTTTCGGCGCGCGGAACCTGGTCACGGACTTCCTCTCCGGTGTCTTCATGATCCTGGAGGACCAGTACGGCGTCGGCGACACCGTCGACGCGGGCGTGGCGTCGGGCGAGGTGATCGAGGTCGGGCTGCGGGTGACCAAGCTGCGCGGTGACAGCGGGGAGATCTGGTACGTCCGCAACGGCGAGGTCAAGCGCATAGGCAACCTCTCCCAGGGCTGGGCGACCGCGGGCGTCGACGTCACGGTCCGCGCCGACGAGGACCTGGACCGGGTGAAGGCCACGCTGAGCGAGGTCGCCGAGAAGATGGGCAAGGAGGAGCCCTGGAACGAGCTCCTGTGGAGCCCGATCGAGGTGCTCGGCCTGGACTCGGTGCTGCTGGACTCGATGGTGGTCCGCCTCTCCGCGAAGACCATGCCCGGCAAGTCCCTGACCGTGGAGCGGGAGCTGCGCTGGCGCATCAAGCGGGCCTTCGACGCGACGGGCATCCGTATCGTCGGCGGCGCCACGGCCATGGAGGACGTGGAGACCGCCGACCCGACGGCGGGCATGGCGCCTCCGTCGGTCTACTCGAGCACGATCTCGCCGCAGTCGGTGGCGGCGTCCCCGCTGCCCCCGCCGAGCACCACGAAGTAATGCCGCGGGCGGCACCCGGGACTCCCCGGGTGCCGCCTTTCCCGTACTCCCTCTTGACGCCCCTTCCGGCCCGGGCATACGTTCCACATCCAACAGGAAACTTTCCTAACAGTGACCTGAGCGCCCGCCCGGGATGGACGTCCCGCACCGGGCGCTGAGAAGCTGGGCGGCCGAGGAAGGGCAGGTGTCGCACCCCATGGCAGGAACCGCCGGCACGCCGGGCACCCCGCGTGTGCTGCGCGCCATGAACGACCGCGCCGCCCTGGACCTCCTGCTGGAGCACGGGCCGCTGTCCCGGACCCGGATCGGCAAGCTCACCGGCCTGTCCAAGCCGACCGCCTCCCAGCTCCTGGCCCGCCTGGAAGCGGCCGGACTGGTCCTCGCCACCGGCACCACCGAGGGCCGTCCGGGCCCGGGCGCCCAGCTGTACGAGATCGACCCGGCCTCCGCGTACGCCGCCGGACTCGACGTCACCCCGCAGCGCATACGCGCGGCCGTGGCCGACATCACCGGCCGCACGGTCGGCCGGCACGAACTGCCCACCCCCGGGCGCCGCTCCGGCGTCCCCGTCGTCCAGCAGGTCACCGACGCCCTGGACGGTGCGGTGAAGGCGGCGGGACTGTCCCGCGCCGACATCCACCGCCTGGTCATCGGGACGCCGGGCGCCTTCGACCCGAACACCGGCCGCCTGCGCTACGCCTCCCACCTGCCCGGCTGGCACTCCCCCACGCTGCTCGACGAACTGGCCGCCGCGCTGCCGATGCCGTTCGAGTACGAGAACGACGTCAACCTGGTCGCCCTGGCCGAGCAGCGTCTCGGCACGGCCCACAGCCACACCGACTTCGTCCTGCTGTGGAACCAGGAGGGCCTGGGCGCCGCCCTGGTGCTCGGCGGCCGGCTGCACCGGGGCTGGACCGGCGGCGCCGGCGAGGTCGGCTTCCTGCCGGTGCCGGGCACGCCCCTGGTCCGCCGGGTCACCAAGGCCAACAGCGGCGGCTTCCAGGAGCTGGCGGGCTCCCAGGCCGTCCCGCGACTCGCCCGTGAACTGGGCATCGAGGACATCCCGCAGGCCTCGTACACCGAGGCGGCGGCCATCCTCCTCGAACGCGCCGCGGCGGCCCCGGACGGCGACGAGCCCCACCGGCACCTCCTGCAGGCCTACGCCACCCGCCTGGCCACCGGTCTCGCCTCCCTGGTCTCCGTCCTCGACCCCGAACTCGTCGTCCTGAGCGGCACCGGCCTCACCTCCGGCGGCGAGGTGCTGCGCGCCCTGATCCAGGACGAGCTGGAGGAACTGGCCGCCCCCCGCCCCCGTCTGGTCGTGGGCGAGGTCCGTGAACACCCCGTGCTGCGCGGCGCCCTGGAGAGCGCGCTGGCGACCACCCGCGACGAGGTCTTCGACACCTCCCGCTAGCCCCGCGCCTCCCCCCTTCCCCTCCCACCTCCTGCCCCAGGGAGCACTGGCATGCCCGGAATACCCGGAAAAGCGACGCTCGCACTGGCCACCACCGCCTCCCTCGTCCTCCTCGTCACGGCCTGCACCGGCCAGGCGGAGACCGGCGCCGCGGACGACCCGAACGCCGGGACGACCATCACCTTCTGGCACGGCTGGAGCGCCCCCGCCGAGGTGAAGGCGGTCCGGGCGAACGTCGACCGCTTCGAGAAGGCCCACCCGAACATCAAGGTCGAGGCCGAAGGACGCCTTCGAGGCCGCCGGCATCGAGCAACCCCCCAGGACCTGGAGCGAGTTCGCCGAGACGGCCAGGAAACTCACCACGATCGAGGGCGACACCTACGAGCGACCCGGCTTCATGCCGAACTACCATGGCTACGAGACGGTCGTGGACCACTACATGTCCCAGTGGGACCATGCCTACTTCGACGCCGACGGCAAGTCGGACATCGCCGAGGACCCGGCGTTCGCCGAGATGTTCACGTACCAGAAGAAGCTGGTCGACGACCTCGGCGGCTTCGCGAGGCTGGAGAGGTACCGCAACACCTTCGGCGACGAATGGGGCGCCGGACACCCCTCCCGCACCGGCCGGGTGACCATGCAGCTCAACGGCGAGTGGCGCCTGGGCATGGTGGCGACCGTACTGGTCATGGCCCCCGTGATCCTCGTGTTCTCCTTCGCCCAGAAGGCGTTCGTCGAGGGCGTCGCCCTGACCGGAGTGAAGGGATAGGAGACAAGACATGAAACTCACCGTGGTCGGCGGAGGTTCGACCTACACCCCCGAACTCGTCGACGGCTTCGCCCGGCTGAGGGACACCTTCCCCCTCACCGAACTGGTCCTCACCGACCCCGCGACGGACCGCCTGGACCTGATCGGCGCCCTGTCCCGCCGCATCTTCACCCGCCAGGGCCACCCCGGCACCATCACCACCACCGCCGACCTGGACGCGGCGGTGGACGGCGCCGACGCGGTCCTCCTCCAGCTCCGGGTGGGCGGCCAGGCCGCCAGGCAGCAGGACGAGACCTGGCCCCTGGACTGCGGCTGCGTGGGCCAGGAGACGACCGGCGCCGGCGGCCTGGCCAAGGCGCTGCGCACGGTCCCGGTCGTCCTGGACATCGCCGAACGCGTCCGCCGGGCCAACCCGGACGCCTGGATCATCGACTTCACCAATCCCGTCGGCATCGTCACCCGGGCCCTGCTCCGGGCGGGCCACAAGGCCCTGGGCCTGTGCAATGTGGCCATCGGCCTCCAGCGCAAGTTCGCGGGACTGCTCGGCACCGACCCCGCCGACATCCACCTGGACCACGTGGGCCTGAACCACCTCACCTGGGAAACGGCCGTACGCAGGGGCGGCCCCGGCGGCGAGGACGTCCTCCCCCACCTCCTCTCCGCCCACGGCGACACGATCGCCGCCGACCTCCGCCTCCCCCGCGCCCTCCTGGACCGCCTGGGCGTGATCCCCTCCTACTACCTGCGCTACTTCTACGCGCACGACGAGGTCGTACGGGAACAGCGCACGAAGCCCTCCCGGGCGGCCGAGGTGGCCGACATGGAACGCCGCCTTCTGGCCCTCTACGCCGACCCGGCCCTCGCCGAGAAGCCGGCCCTGCTGTCCCGACGGGGCGGCGCCTACTACTCGGAGGCGGCCGTGGACCTGGCGGCGGCGCTCCTCCGCGGCGCGGGCTCCCCCCACCAGGTGGTCAACACCCTCAACAACGGCACGCTGCCCTTCCTCCCCGACGACGCGGTGATCGAGGTGCAGGCGACGGTGGGCCCGAAGGGCGCGACCCCCCTCCCGATCCCCTCGGTGGACCCCCTCCTCGCGGGCCTGATGGCCCATGTCACCGCCTACGAGGACCTGGCCCTGGAAGCGGCCCTGCACGGCACCCGCGACCGCGTGTTCCGCGCCCTCCTGGCCCATCCCCTGATCGCCCAGTACGAGTACGCCGACCGACTCACCGACGACCTCGTCGCACACAACCGGGAGCACCTCACGTGGGCCTGACCGCAGGCGTCCTCGCCATCGACGCCGGCAACAGCAAGACGGACGTGGCGGTGGTCGCCCACGACGGGACGGTGCTGGCGACGGCGCGGGGGGAGGGGTTCCGGCCGCCGGCCGTGGGCCTGGACGCGGCGATGTCCGCTCTCACCGGGGCCGTCGACCGGGCGCTCGGCGCCGCCGGCACCCCCGCCGTCTCCCACGTCTCGGCCTGCCTGGCCAACGCCGACCTGCCCGTCGAGGAGGAGCAGTTGACGGCGGCGCTGGCGGGGCGGGGCTGGGGCGCGGACGTCGAGGTGCGCAACGACACGTTCGCGATCCTGCGGGCGGGGGTGACCGAGCCCCGGGGGGTGGCCGTCGTCTGCGGGGCGGGCATCAACTGTGTGGGGATGCGTCCCGACGGCCGTACGGCACGGTTCCCGGCGGTGGGGCGGGTCTCCGGGGACTGGGGCGGGGGTTGGGCGCTCGCCGAGGAGGCGCTGTGGCACGCGGCGCGGGCCTCGGACGGGCGGGGCGCGCCGACGGCCCTGGCCCGCGCGCTTCCGGCCCACTTCGGGCTTCCCGACATGCCCGCGCTGATCGAGGCGCTGCATCTGGAGCACGTGGCTCCGGCTCGGCGGCATGAGCTGCCTCCGGTGCTCTTCGCCGTGGCGGCGGAGGGGGACGGGGTGGCGCGGGCGATCGTCGACCGGCAGGCCGAGGAGATCGTGACGATGGCCGTGGTCGCGTTGACCCGGCTGGAGCTGTTGGACGAGGAGACACCTGTGCTGCTGGGGGGCGGGGTGTTGGCTGCGCGGCATCCTCGGCTCGATGACCGTATCCACGCGTTGCTTGCCGAGCGGGCGCCCAAGGCGGTGCCGCGGGTGGTTGCCGGCCGTCCGGTGTTGGGGGCCGCGCTGCTGGGGTTGGATCGTCTGGGGGCGGCGGAGGGGGCGTACGGGCGGGTGCGGGAGCATTTCGAGCGCTGACGCGCTGCGCCGACCGGGGGATCGGGCCGGCGCTCGCGGGGTGCCTCCCCCGGAGGGGGCACCCCCCCAGCCCACCCGCACCGCCCTGCGGCACGACCGCCCGCGGGAACGGTGGCGGACGGCACGACCGCCCGAGGATCGCGGGGGTGGCGGCAGGGGGCTGCCCGTGGTCCCGCCGGACCGGGTGTCGGGTGGGAACCGAACTGATTTCCCGGGCGTGTTCGTGGGCAGGGTGGGGGCGGAATTTCCGGCGATCGCGCTGCAATCGGATCAAGATCGCGCCAAGGCCGGTGCATATGTCAGTCCTGGCGGCGATACTTGCCGCCAGGGATGACCACGGGGGAGGTCACATGACACACACACCGAACAGCGCGGCGCCACCCGGCACCGCCACGCCCACGCTGCCGGCGGTGCCGCCCCAGCCCACCCCCGCCACCCCCACCCACACCCCCGCCGCGCCACCGCCGGAGGCCCGCCGCACCGCCTTCGCCGAGGGCGTCGACCGCCTCCGCAGGGCCGCCACCACCGAACCGGGCCGCCTCCGCATCATCGGCGCGGTCCTCGCCGCCCTCGTCGTCGCCTTCGGCGCGGTGACCGCCTGGCAGATGACCGACCGGGCAGCGGCCGCCGACGACGTCCTCACCAGCAGCCAGCCCCTCAGCTCGGACGCCGCCGACATCTACCGCTCCCTCGCCGACGCCAACACCGCCGCGTCCAGCGGCTTCCTGGCCGGCGGTCAGGAGACCGCCGCCTCCAGGGACCGCTACGAGAACGACATCCGCACCGCCGCCGCGAAGCTCGTCAACGCGGCGGCCAACTCGGACCCCGACTCCCCCTCCGCGGAGACGATCACCAAGCTCAACCGCCTGCTCCCCGAGTACAAGGGCCTGGTCGAACGCGCCCGCACCTACAACCGCCAGGGCTTCCCCGTCGGCGGCGCCTACCTGCGGTACGCGAACGAGAAGATGCAGAAGGAGATGCTCCCGGCGGCGGAGGACCTCTACACCAAGGAGAACCAGCGCCTCCGCGACGACTACGCGGACGCGACCCCCTACCCCTGGCCCGCCATCGCCCTGGGCGTCCTCGCCCTCGCCGCCCTCGCCTGGGCCATGCGCCGCAACTACCTGCGCACCAACCGGGTCCTCAACCACGGCCTGGTGGCGGCGACAACGGCAGCGACAGTCGTCCTCCTCTGGCTGACGGTCGGCCACAGCCTCGCCCGCTCCGGCCTCGACGACTCCTACGACCACGGCGTCCGCTCGCTCAACGTGCTGCACGACGCCCGTATCGCCTCCCTGAAGGCGAGGGGCAACGAGAACCTGACCCTGGTGGCCCGGGGCGCCGAGACGACGAAGGTCGCCGACGAGACGTTCGACGCCTACGACTACGACTTCGGCCGCGACATGGACACCCTCGCCGAGGGCCTGGCCCGGGCGGAGCGCCTCGCGGACGACGACAGCGGCACGAAGCCGGTCACCTCGGCGGTGGGCAACATGACGGAGTGGAAGAAGCGCCACGCGGCGGCCCGTGAGCAGGACGAGAACGGCAACTACCAGCAGGCGCTGGACATGGTGATCGGTGCGAAGGGCGCGACCGGCGAGTGCTTCGACAGCGTCGACAAGAACCTGGCCGCGGCGCTCGCGCACGAGGAGAACGAGTTCAAGCAGGCGGCCGGCGACGGCCGGGACGCGCTGACGGGCCTGCCGGCCGGCGCGGCCGTTCTCGCCGTCCTGGGCGCTGTCGGCGCGGTGCTGGGCATCGGCCGCAGGCTGTCGGAGTACCGATGAGCGGACGGGTGAAAGAGCCGAAGGGGGCCATGACGATGGCCGCACGACACCTGCGGGCCCGCCTGAAGGGCTGGGGCGGAGTGGGCGCGATGGCGACCGCCTGCGCCCTGGCACTGGTCTTCGCGCTGGCGCTGACCTGCGTCGGCACCCCGGCCGGCGCCCCCTCCAGGACCACCGGCCAGACCGTGTCCCACGCCGCGCGGACCCAGGCGGACGAGGACTGCACGGCCCCGGAGAAGCAGACCCTCTCCCCCGACACCGCCGCCGGCCCCACCATCGAGGCGATCAAGAACCGTCAGGGCGAGAAGCGCAAGCTGATCGTGGGAGTCGACCAGAACAGCTACCGCTGGGGCTACCGCGACCCCAACAGCGGCGAGAGCGGCGCCCTCGAGGGCTTCGACATCGACCTGGTGCACCGCATCGCCGAGGACATACTCGGCGACCGGGACGCGGTCCAGTTCAAGGCGATCCCGACCGACCAGCGCATACCGGCGATCAAGGCGGGCCGGGTCGACATGGTCGTCCGTACGATGACGATCAACTGCGACCGGCTGAAGGACGTGGCGTTCTCCGCGCCCTACTTCAGGACGGGCCAGCAGGTCCTGGCCCCGAAGTCCTCACCGGTCGAGGGGTACGACGAGACGCTCGCGGACCAGGAGATCTGCACGGCGACGGGCTCGACCGCGTACACGAAGCTGGAGGCGGACAAGAAGGCGGGCAGGCTGCCGGCGTCCACCGACATCCGCACCACCGTCCCCAACCAGCTGGACTGCCTGGTGCGGCTGCAGCTCGGCGAGGTCGACGCGGTGGTCACCGACGGCGCGCTCGCGGCCAGCCAGGCCGCGCAGGACCCGACGGTCCAGCTCAAGGGCGAGGCCTTCACGACCGAGTACTACGGCGTGGCGATGAAGAAGGACGCGGACGATCTGGTCCGCCGGGTCAACCGGATCCTGGTGGACTTCCGCGAGGACACCACGGACGGCTGGCAGGACGCGTACACCGAGTGGCTCTCGGCCACGCTGGGCGAGGACGCCTCCGGGTCGAGGCCCCCGACCCCGGAGTACCTGCGCGAGAGCTGACCCCGACCCCGGCAGGACACGCCCCAACCGTCAACAACCCCCCAGCGAGAGGTGACCGATGGCCGACACGGATCCCACCGGGCCGGTGATGGACCGGGACGAGGTGGACCGTGCGCTGGCGCGGCTCGGCGCGGAGCACGAGGCGGTCGAGACCTCGCTCCTCGCCCTGCAGGACCACGCGGGCCGAAGACTCCTGGAGGGCGCGCGGCTCACCGGCATCACCGAGGAGCGCTGGACGGCCACCGAGGCGTCGATCACGCTGCTGTGGACGTACTTCGACGCGTACACGGACGCGTTGCGCACGGCCCGGGACATCCGGTCCCGCCGCCGCTGGTCCAGCCGCGAGGACCTGGTGGAGCTGACGGAGCTGCTGCGCGGCGATTCGGTGACCGTGGCCGGCGGCGTCGTGGCGACGGCCAACGCGCCGACGCTCCACGCCGCCCCCGGCAGACTCAGTGAACGCTACTCGCTGGCCACCCTCGTCGACCGTATGAACGAGCTGTACGCGACCTCGCTGGACATGGTCGTCGCCGCCGACGCGGTCTGGTCGGCGCTGCCCGCCCGGATCGATTTACTCGCCGCCGAGCTCCAGCGCACCAGCCGGCTCGCGCACTCGGTCGGCGTGCGCCCTGGCGAGCATCCGGCGGGCGACGACCTGGAGCGGATCACCCGCACGCTGACCAGGCTGCGCGAACAGGTGGTGTCCGACCCGCTGGCGTACTGGAAGCGGGCGGAGGGCAGTTCGGCACCGGGCGGCGGACGGCCCGACACCACGGTCTACGACCGTGAGGCGCGCGCGCTGGAGGACGTGCGCCGGGAGATCGACGCGGTACTGACGGTCCGCCAGGACGCGGAGAAGCGCATCGTCAGGCTGCGGGACGTGCTGTCCCGCGCCGACCGCACCCTCGCCGAGGCCCGCACCGCGCGCGGCGAGGTGCTGGCGAAGATCGCCGCGACGGAGGTGCCGGTGGTCAGCGGACCGCCGACCGTGCTGCAGGAGCAGTTGTCGACGGCCGCCGAGTACCGCAGACGCGCCCAGTGGCACCGCCTGTCCCCGCTCCTCGAGGCCCTTGAGCAGAAGGCGGACGACGAACTGCTGCGCGCCCGCGAGTCGTTGACCGCGGTGACGGCGCCGCTGGCGGTCCGTGCCGAGCTGCGCGGGCGGCTGGACGCGTACAAGGCGAAGGTGGCCCGGCACGGCCTGGCGGAGGATCCCGTCCTGGTGGAGCGGTACGAGAAGGCGCGCCGCATGCTGTGGAGCGCGCCCTGTGATCTGCGCGCCGCCGACCGGGCGGTGCTGCGCTACCAGCAGGCGGCCGTGGAGGTCCTCGGCACGGCGCCTCGGACGCCGGGCCAGGGCGTGCCCGACGACCGGAGGGGGCCGGGCGCATGAGCGACAAGGGGGAGGCCGCGTCATGAGCGGACCGGAGAACCGGGCACCCGGTACCGGGCAGGCGCGGCGCGCCTGCCAGCGCCCCGAGTGCGGCGGCACGTACGAGGACGTCGGCGGCGGTGAGCTGTACTGCGACACCTGTGGCCTCGCCCCGGTGGTGTCGCCGACCGGCCTGGTCGGCTCGGCCCCGACCGGCATCACGGCGGGTGGCCGCGACTCGCGTGGTTCGGCGGGCAGCGGGCGCTCCGGCAGCCGCAGTTCCCGCACCTCGTCCCAGTCGTCGAAGTCCCGCCGTTCGGTCTCCGGACGGCTCTCCCGCTCGCTGTCGGGCCGGACCACGGGCCGCTCGGTGTCGGTGCGCAGTTCCGGCGCGGGCTCCGGCTCGTCCGGCCGGGGCCGCCTCGGTGCCGGTCTTGTCGAGGTGCCGCCGATCCCGCGCCCCGATCCGCGCGCGATGGTGCTGGAGAACCCCGAGGTGCCCGAGCGGAAGCGGTTCTGTTCGCGCTCGGACTGCGGGGCGCCGGTGGGCCGGGCCCGCAGCGGCCGGCCGGGGCGCACGGAGGGCTTCTGCACCAAGTGCGGCCACCCGTACTCGTTCGTCCCGAAGCTGCGGGGCGGCGACATCGTGCACGGCCAGTACGAGGTGGTCGGCTGTCTGGCGCACGGCGGTCTGGGCTGGATCTACCTCGCCGTGGACCGGGCGGTCTCGGACCGCTGGGTGGTGCTGAAGGGCCTGCTGGACACGGGTGACCAGGACGCGATGGCGGCGGCGATCTCCGAGCGGCGCTTCCTCGCGGAGATCGAGCACGCCAACATCGTGCGGATCTACAACTTCGTGGAGCACCTCGACCAGCGCACCGGCTCCCTCGACGGCTACATCGTCATGGAGTACCTGGGCGGCAAGTCGCTGAAGGAGATCGCCAACGGCCGCCGCACGCCGGAGGGCAGACGCGATCCGCTGCCGGTGGAGCAGGCGTGCGCGTACGGCATCGAGGCGCTCGAGGCGCTCGGCCATCTGCACAGCCGGAACCTGCTGTACTGCGACTTCAAGGTCGACAACGCGATCCAGACCGAGGACCAGCTGAAGCTGATCGACATGGGCGCGGTGCGCAGGATGGACGACGAGGAGTCGGCCATCTACGGCACGGTCGGCTACCAGGCGCCCGAGGTCGCCGACGTCGGTCCTTCGGTGGCGTCGGACCTGTACACGGTGGCCCGTACGCTCGCCGTCCTCACGTTCGACTTCCAGGGCTACACGAACGTCTACGTGGACTCGCTGCCCGACCCGGACAACATCGAGGTCTTCCGGCAGTACGAGTCCTTCTACCGCCTCCTGGTCCGCGCCACCGACCCGGACCCGGCCCGCCGGTTCGCCTCCGCGCAGGAGATGACCGAACAGCTGACGGGCGTGCTGCGCGAGGTGGTCTCCCTGCAGTCGGGCCGCGCCCGCCCCGCGCTGTCCACGCTCTTCGGCCCGGAACTGCGGCTGACGGACACGGAGTTGTTCCCCGCGTCGAACGGGGACGTCTCCCGTCTGGGCACCCGTCCGGGCCGCCCCCGCAAGGGAACGCCTCACGCGCTCCCGCCCGCCGCCGGCACCTCCGCCCTCGTCAAGCCCGTCGACTGCTCCGCCGCCGCGCTCGCCCTGCCCGTGCCGCACGTCCACCCCTCCGACCCCAACGCCGGTTTTCTCGCGGGTCTGCTGACGTCCGCGCCCGGTGAGCTGATCAACGCGCTCGCCGCCGCGCCCGCCCCGTCGGCGGAGACCCGGCTGCGCGAGATCCGCGCCCGGCTGGAGACCGGCGAGCGGGCCGCCGCGCTGGCGGCGCTGGGCACGCTGGAGGAGCAGGATCCCGACGACTGGCGGGTGGTCTGGTACCGGGGGGTGGCCGCGCTCGTCACCGGCGACCACGAGGGCGCCGCGCTCGCCTTCGACGCGATCTACGACGCGTTTCCCGGCGAGACCGCGCCGAAGCTGGCGCTCGGCGTGTGCGCGGAGGTGCTGGGCCAGTTGGACAACGCCGCCGAGTACTACCGCCTGGTGTGGTCGACCGACCCGAGCCATGTGAGCGCCGCGTTCGGGCTGGCCCGGGTGCAGTTGGCGGCCGGGGACCGCAGCGGCGCCGTGCGGACGCTGGTGTCGGTGCCGGAGTCCTCCATCCACTACACGGCCGCGCGGGTGGCGTCCGTCCGGGCACGGTTGCGCGGGCGTGCGGCCGTCGCCGGTGACGTACCGTTCCTGGACGACCTGACCGCCGCTGCCGGGCAGGTCGAGGCCCTGGAGGCGTACGGTCTGGATCCGGCACGGCGCGAGTTGTTGTCGGCCGAAGTCCTCGGCTGCGGGTTGGACTGGGTACTCTCCGGGGGCCGGGGTTCCGCTCCTCCCGCCGCCGGGGGGCGGACGCTGCTCGGCAGCGGCCTGGACGAGCGGGGCCTCCGTTTCGGCCTGGAGCGTTCGTACCGCACGCTGGCCCGGCTGGCGCGCAGCGGCGAGGAGAGGATCGACCTGGTGGAACGTGCCAATCGTTACCGCCCCCGGACGTGGGTGTAGTTGATGTCGCAGATGCCCCAGCAGGCCGCTCTGTCGAAATGCCCGAGCTGCGAGGAACCCCTCGAGTCGGGTGACCGTTTCTGCGGTGCGTGCGGATACGACCTGTCCGTGGTCCCCGCACGGCCGCGGGACGAGCCGACGATCGCCATGAACGGCTCGGTGCCGTCGCAGGCCCCGGCGGAGCGCGGCCGGCCCCGGCCGCCGTCGGCCCCGCCCGCCGCACCGGCCTGGCCCGCCGCCCCACCGGCCCAGCGTCCGGCCGACCCGCCCGGCACGCCGCCCGGCCACGGAACACCGGCCCAGGGCACCCCCGTGCCACCGCCCGCACCCGGCGCCCAGGTTCCGCCGTCCGCCGCCCAGGGCACCCCTGTGCCACCGCCCCCGGCCCCGGGCACTCCCGTACCACCGCCCCCGGCGCAGGTGACGCCCGTACCCCCGTCCGGGGCCGAAGGCACGCCCGCGTCACCGGCTTTGACGGGTGCCGTACCGCCGCCCCCGTCGGCGACACCCCCCGCGCCGTCGTCCGGGGTGCGCTTCGACCGGCGTGCGCAGCCGGAGGCGCAGGCCGGCGCCGACCGGCCGGCCGCGCAGCCCGACGAGTACCCGCTCCAGGCGCCGGACCCGCGGGTGGCGGCCGAGCAGGGGACGGCCGCCGGTGGTGCCGCGGTGTGCGTGGCCTGCCGTGCGGGCCGGGTCGACGACGACGGCTACTGCGAGAACTGCGGCCACGCCCAGCCACGTGAACGGGACCACATGGAACAGGAATGCGGCCCCGTGGCCGCGGTCAGCGACCGCGGCCTGCGCCACCACCGCAACGAGGACGCCTTCGCCGTGAGCACCACGGCGCTGCCCGACGGTTCCCCCGCCTCGGTGGCGATCGTCTGCGACGGCGTCTCCTCCGCGACCCGCCCCGACGAGGCCTCGCTCGCCGCCTCCCGCGCGGCGAGCGAGTCCCTGCTCGCGGCCCTGCCGCACGGCACGCACCCGCAGCAGGCGATGCACGACGCGATCGTCGCCGCCGCCGACGCGGTCAACGCACTGGCCGACGAGCCCGCGGAGGCCCGTGAGCACGCCCCGCACCAGAACGCCCCGGCGTGCACCATCGTCGGCGCCGTGGTGACGGCCGGTCTGCTGGTCGTCGGCTGGGTCGGCGACAGCCGCGCCTACTGGGTCCCGGTGGACCGCTCCGCCCCGGTGGCCCGGCTCACCGAGGACGACTCGTGGGCCGCGCAGATGGTCGCCGCGGGTCTGATGGGCGAGGCCGAGGCGTACGCCGACCAGCGCGCGCACGCGATCACCGGCTGGCTCGGCGCCGACGCGTACGAACTGGAGCCGCACACCGCGTCGTTCAAGCCGGACCGGCCCGGTGTGGTCGTGGTCTGCTCGGACGGCCTGTGGAACTACGCGGAGTCGGCCGACGAGATGGCCGAGGTCGTGCCCGCGGACGCGGCCGTACGGCCGTTGCACAGTGCCCGAGTACTGGTCGGTCACGCCCTCGACGGCGGGGGCCACGACAACGTAACAGTGGCCCTCGTGCCGTTCCCGGCCGTCCCGCAGGGGGCAGGATCGGCCTGAGAGGCCGCTTACGGGAAGCCTCTTACGGGGAAGGCTCAACGGACCGGAGGGGACCGGTCCGTCATCCGTCGTCGCCCCGCGCCGTCGGGGCATCCAAGGGGGAGCGAAAAAGGCATGGCCAATTTCTCGAAATCGAACGTGCCGCAGTTCTCGGTGGACGTGTACCAGAACGAGTACCTGCCGGAGGGCGGCCGCGAGGTCAACGCCATCGTCACGGTGACCGCGACCGGCGGCGGCACCATCGGCAGCGCGGCGGCGGCGCCCCACCTCTACTCGCCCGGTGAGGGACCGTCGGCGGCCGTGGTCCTCATGGTCGACTGCTCGGGCTCGATGGACTACCCGCCGACCAAGATGCGCAACGCCCGCGACGCGACGGCCGCCGCGATCGACGCCCTGCGCGACGGCGTGAACTTCGCGGTGGTCGGCGGCACGCACGTGGCCAAGGAGGTGTATCCGGGCGGTGGCGGCCTGGCGGTCGCCGACGCCGGCACGCGTGAGCAGGCCAAACAGGCGCTGCGGAAGCTGAGCGCGGGCGGCGGTACGGCGATCGGCACCTGGCTGCGGCTGGCCGACCGGCTGCTGGCGTCGGCGGACGTGGCGATCCGGCACGGCATCCTGCTCACCGACGGGCGCAACGAGCACGAGTCGTCGGAGGACCTGAAGGCGGCCCTGGACGCCTGTGCCGGACGGTTCACCTGTGACGCCCGAGGTGTGGGCACCGACTGGGAAGTGAAAGAAGTCACAGCCATCGCCTCCGCCCTCCTCGGCACCGCCGACATCGTCGCCGACCCGGCCGGCCTCGCCGCCGACTTCACGCGGATGATGGAGACGGCGATGGGCAAGGAGGTCGCGGACGTCGCGATGCGGCTGTGGACCCCGGTCGGGACGACGGTGAGGTTCGTCAAGCAGGTCGCGCCGACGGTCGAGGAGCTCACCGGCCGTCGCACGGAGGCGGGTCCGCGCGCGGGTGACTACCCGCTGGGTTCCTGGGGTGACGAGTCCCGCGACTACCACGTCTGCGTCGAGGTCCCGGCCGCGAACATCGGGCAGGAGATGCTGGCGGCCCGGTTGTCGCTGGTGATTCCGCAGTCGTCCGACGGCAGTGTGCGCAACCTCGGCGCACAGGGTCTGGTGCGGGCCGTGTGGACGGACGACATGGCCGCCTCGACGTCGATCAACCCCCAGGTCGCCCACTACACCGGGCAGGCGGAACTGGCGGAAGTCATCCAACAGGGTCTGGATCTCCGCAAAGAGGGGGATATCGACGGAGCGACGGCCAAACTGGGCAGGGCCGTTCAGCTCGCGAGCGCGTCCGGCAACGCGGATACTGCGAAACTGCTTGCGAAGGTGGTGGACGTGGTCGATGCCACGACGGGTACTGTGCGACTGAAGGCGAAGGTCGAGGAGGCCGACGAGATGACGCTCGAAACTCGGTCCACAAAGACTGTTCGTGTAAAGAAGTGATCCGTAAGTAGTCGAGCCTGGCCCCTCGGGGTTGGAGAAACCGGCCGGAACCGGCCGGACGAGGAGAGGGGGAAGCGCCGACATGCCGACCTGCCCGAACGGACACCAGTCGGGTTCCGACGACTGGTGCGAGGTGTGCGGTCACCGCATGGCGGGTGCCGTGCCCCCACCCCCTCCCCCGCCGCCCGCACCCGGCGGCTACGGATTCCCTCCGCCCGGCGGCCCCGCAGGCGGTCCTGGCGGCCCCGGTGGTTTCGGTGGCCCCGGTGGCGGCCGGCCGGAGCTGTGCCCGCAGTGCCGTACGCCGCGTGAGGGCGCGGCGCCGTTCTGCGAGGAGTGCCGGTGGAACTTCCTGACGAACACGGCGACCTCGTACACCCCGGCCGCTCCGCGTCCGCCGGCCCCCGGCCCGGGCGGGCCCTTCCAGCAGCCGCCCGGCGGACCGTCGTACGGCGGCGGTGACTCGTACGACTACCAGGGCTCGCGTCCCTCGCAGATGAACCGCCCCGCCGAGCCGATCCCGCCGGGCCCGCCCGGCTTCGGCAGCGACCCCTCACGCCCCGTACCGCCCCCGCCCGGCCCGGGCGGGCCCGGCGGCTTCGGCGGTCCCGGCGGCTCGAACGGGCCTGGTGGGCCTGGCGGGCCGAACGGTCCTGGCGGCTTCGGCGGTCCCGGCGGCTCGAACGGGCCTGGTGGGCCTGGCGGGCCGAACGGTCCCGGTGGACCTGGCGGCTTCGGTGGCCCTAGTGGCCCGAACGGCCCGGGTGGGCCTGGCGGGCCGAACGGCCCGGGTGGGCCTGGCGGGCCGAACGGGCCTGGCGGTCCGAACGGCCCCGGTGGACCTGGCGGCTTCGGCGGTCCCGGCGGACCGAACAGCCCCGGCGGACCGCAGGCGTTCCAGCCCGGGCCGTCGGCCCCGCCCGGCTTCCCGCAGGAGACCGGCCGCCCCCGGCCGGGCGGGCCGCCCTTCGGCGGCGGTGACGACGACTGGGTGATCTCCCCGCCGACCGGCGGCCCCGGTGGCCCCGGCGGTTCCGGCCCCGGCGGTCCGAACGGCCCCGGTCAGCACGGCGGTTACGGCTACCCGCAGCCCGGTGCGACCCAGGCCCCGCCCGGACCCGGCGGCTTCCCGCAGCAGCCCCGCCCGGGGCAGGGCCCGGCGACCTGGAGCGCGACCATCGGCCCGGACCGCGAGTACTTCATGGCGATGATGCATCGCTCCGGCCCCGAGGCCGCGGGCCTGAACCTGCCCGCGTACTCGCCCGAGCAGCAGCGCACGCTCACCGGCAACCAGATCACCATCGGGCGCCGTCGCCACTCCACCGGCGACACCCCCGACATCGATCTGTCGACCCCGCCGGAGGACCCGGGCGTCTCCCACCAGCACGCGGTGCTGGTGCAGCAGCCGGACGGCACCTGGGCGGTCGTCGACCAGAACTCGACGAACGGCACGACGGTCAACGGCTCGGACGACCCGATCCAGCCGTTCGTCCCGGTCCCGCTCCAGGACGGCGACCGGGTCCACGTGGGCGCCTGGACGACGATCACCATCCGCCGGGGCTGAGCGACGGCCCGGGGCGGCGGGCACCGGCCGGACGTACGGCCCCTCGGGGTCGTCCAGCCGGGCGCGGTCGCCCTCGGCGTCGGCCGTGAGGCCGTGGCGTTCGCGCTGCGGCCTGCCCTCGCGCTCCCGGAGGCCGTACGCCTTTCACGGGGTGAGGGCGCCGGCGGTCGGCACCGGCAGGAACCGGAACGGATCGCTTCCCCGGGCCGCGGCCGGCAGCCCCGCCGGACCGGGCTGCTCCCGCGACGACCGGCTCGCGCCGCGCAGCCACCGTTCTCGCGCCACCGGCGTTCGCAGCCGCCGACGACGCCCGCGCAGTGGGGCGGCACGGCGGTGAACGCCTCCCGCCGCACCGGGTCGGCGTCGAACGCCCCGCTCGCACCGATCTCCCGCACGAGCGCGGCCCGCACCTCGCGGTCCTGCCCCCTCGTGGCTCCACCGTGGGGCGGTCCTGGGCCTCGAGTCCTACGTCGTCGCGTCTGAGACCATGGACGGCGTGACAGAGATTCGGCGCGGCACGCTTCAGGAGCAGACCTTCTACGAGCAGGTCGGCGGGGAGGAGACCTTCCGCCGGCTCGTCCACCGTTTCTACCGGGGAGTGGCCGAGGACCCGTTGCTGAAGCCCATGTACCCCGAGGAGGACCTGGGCCCGGCCGAGGAGCGGCTCGTGCTGTTCCTCATGCAGTACTGGGGCGGTCCGACCACCTACAGCGAGAACCGCGGTCACCCGCGACTGCGGATGCGCCACGCCCCGTTCAAGGTCGACCGGGCGGCGCACGATGCCTGGCTGAAGCACATGCGCGACGCCGTCGACGAACTGGGCCTGTCCGAGGAACACGAACAGACCCTGTGGAAGTACATGACGTACGCGGCGGCGTCGATGATCAACTCTCCGGACTGAGACAGCGCCCTCCGGCACGCTCCAGCCCCTCCGGCGTTCGAGGAGCGGCGGTCCGGGGGCAGCGCCCCCTGGGAACGGACGGAACGGGAAGAGCCGGCGGGGCGAAGGAAATCCTCCTCACTCCGATCGCATTCCGGTCATTCGTCCCCGAATTCCGATCACAATCCGGTCAAGCCCGCCTCCCGGACGGTTACTCCCATCACACCCCCTCTGACAACATCACCCGGAGGTCCGGACAACCACGGGGGGTTGCGGTGACAGCCGCAGGGGGATCGGCGAGATTCGTACTCGCCCGCGCGCACGCGCACAAACCCCTCCTCGCGGCCGCCCTCCTCACCGTCCTCCTCACCACAGCCGTCCTCGCCACCCTCACCGCCTACTCCACCACCATCGGCGACGCGTCCCTGCGTCACGCCCTGGCGGCCCCCCACGACGCCGCCGACACCACACTCGCCGTCAAGGCCGAGACCGTCCCGCCGGACCGCCGCGCCGCCACCGACACCGCCGTACGCGAAGGCGCCCGGAAGGCCTTCGACGGACTGCCGGTGACGCTGCGCACCCTCACCCGCTCCGGCCCGTACGCCCTGCCCGGCTCCCTCCGCACCCCGGACGAACGCGCGGAGACGGACGAACCCGACCTCACGCACTTCGCCGCACTGGACCGCACCCAGGTGCGCGTCACCGAAGGCCGGATGCCCGCGGAAGGCACCGGCACGGAGATCGAGGCCGCCCTCCCGGAGACCGCCGCCCGTGTCCTCGCCCTGAGGCCGGGCGCCCGCCTCACCCTGGACAACCGGCTCGACGGACCGCCGGCGAAGGTCCGGATCACCGGCCTGTACCGGCCCGTGGACACCGCCGCGCCCTACTGGCGGCTGGACGACCTGAACGGCCGCGGGATCGTCAAGGGACACTTCACGACGTACGGCCCCCTGCTCGCCGACCCCACCGTGCTCACCGGACGCGACGTCAGCACGGGCCCCTCGGGGTGGCTGGCGTCGGCCGACTTCTCGGCGATGACGACCGAGCGGATCGACGCGCTGCGCGAGGCGGTGGGCGGGGGAATCGCCGCCCTGCCCGAGGCCGAGGCGCTGGACGGCACGGCGACCGCCACGAGCGAGCTGCCCGCCGCGCTGGACCGCATCGAGCGCTCCCTGCTCGTCTCCCGTTCCACGCTGCTGGTCATCGCGCTCCAGCTCGCCCTCCTCGCCGCGTGCGCCCTGCTGCTGGTGGCCCGGCTGCTGAGCGCCGAACGCGCGGGCGAGACCCGGCTGTTGCGGGCCCGCGGCGGTTCCCGCGCCCAGGTGGCCCGGCTCGCCGCCCTGGAGGCGCTGCTGCTGGCCGTGCCCGCGGCGGCCTGCGCCCCGCTGCTCGCGGGACCGCTCACCCGGCTGTTGGCCGGGCAGGGCGCGCTGGCCCGGATCGGGCTGCGTCTGGACGCCTCCGTGGGCGCGGTCGCCGGACGTGGCGCTGTGTGGCTGATGGCGGCGGGCGTGGCGCTGGGCTGCGCGCTGGCCGTCACGGTTCCGGCGCTCGTCTCCTCCTTCACGGCCGGCCGTGCCAGGCCGCTGCCGGGCGTGGTGCGCGCGGGCGCGGACGTGGGGCTGCTGGTGGTGGCCGGTGTGGCCTACTGGCAGCTGGGCCGCCGGCCCTCCGGTGCCGTCGGCGAGGACCTCGGCGTCGATCCGCTGCTCGTGGTCACCCCGGCGCTGGCGCTGCTCGCCGGTACGGTGCTGACACTGCGGCTGCTGCCGCCGGTGGCACGGCTGGCCGAGCGGTGGGCGGCCCGCGGTCGCGGGCTGCCGGGGGCCCTGGCGGGCTGGCAGTTGAGCCGCCGCCCGATGCGCGGGGCCGGCCCGGTGCTGCTGCTGGTGCTCGCCGTGGCGCTGGGCGTGCTCGCGATCGGCCAGGGCTCCTCGTGGGACCGCTCGCAGGACGACCAGGCGGACTTCCGGGCCGGCGCGCCGGTGCGGGTCCTGGCCGCCGGGGAGGACGCGCTCGGCCGCGGTCAGGCGTACGCGGCCGTGTCCGGCGTACGTGCGGCCGCTCCCGTCTTCCGTACGACCGTGCCGCTGTCCGGCGGGCGGACGGCGACCGTGCTGGCGCTGGACGCCGCGCACGCGGCGGACATGATGCTGATGCGCTCCGACCTGGCTCCGGTGCCGGTGCGCGCGATGGTGTCCGGGCTGTCGCCGAAGGGCGCCGCGGCGGGCGTCCGCGTGCCGGCGGGCACCGCGCGGCTGACGTTGACGGCGGCGCTGCGGGGCGCGGACGCGGGAACCCCGGTCGACGTCAGTGCCACGGTGGAGGACTCCTACGGCACCCCGTACACGCTCGGCCTCGGCGGGCTGCGCGCCGACGGACGTCCCCACGGCCTCGCCCTCGACCTCGCGGCGGTCGCCGAGGCGCCGGTGGGCGCGCTGACGCTGACCGGGCTCCGGCTGGAGCTGACCCAGCCGGTCGGGAAGGCCGAGCGGCACCGCCTCACCCTGGCGGCGCTGACCGCCACGGACACCGGCGGCCGGGACCGGGAGCTGTCGCTGCCGACCGAGTGGAAGCCGTCCGTCCGCGCCGGTGGCGCCATGTCCTCCGGCGGCGGGGGCACCGGCCCGACCCGGCCCCGCGTGGTCTCCGGCGACCCGACGACCGTCGTCTACGGCACCGGCCACCTCCCGCCGGAACTGGCCTGGCGGCCCTCGCCGCTCACCATCGGCCTCCAGGTGCCGCAGCGGCCGGTGTCCGAGGTCACCGCCGTGGCGACGGACCGCTACCTCGCCTCCACGGGCGCGCGTCCGGGGCAGCGGGTGGACGTGCGGATCGGCGGGTCCACCGTGCCGCTGCGGCTGGTGCGGGCGGTGCGGGAGCTGCCGTCCACGCCGGCCGGCGGGAAGGACGACGGCGGGGCGCTGCTCGTCGACCTGCGGTCCGTCAACCGGATCGTCCAGGCGGGCCGGGGTGAGAGCGTGCTGCCGAACGAGTGGTGGCTCGCGACCGCGCCGGGCGCGTCGGCGCGGGTGGCGGGGACGCTGCGCGAGCGGCCCGACATCGATCCGTCCCGGGTGGTGGTGCGGGACGAGATCGCCGGGGAGCTGCGCGACGACCCGTTCGGCGCCGGGCCGGGCACCGCGTTCGGTGCGGCGGTCCTCGCGGCGGCGGCGCTGACGGCCGTCGGGTTCGCGGTGAGCGCGGCGGGGTCGCTGCGGGAGCGGTCCGCCGAGTTCGCGGTGCTGCGCGCGCTGGGCGCCTCCCGGCGGCGGCTGGCCCGGGTGGTGCTCGTCGAGCAGGGGGTGCTGGTCGGTCTGGCGCTGGCCGTGGGCGTCCTGCTCGGCGCGGTGCTGGCCCGGGCGGTGATTCCCCTGGTCATGCTGACCGCGGAGGCCACCCGCCCGGTCCCCGGGGTCCTGGTGGAGCTGCCGCCCGCCCGGGTGGCCGTCCTCCTGGCCGCCGTGGCCGCGGCGCCCCTGCTGATCACGGCCGTACTGGCCCTGCGCAGGGCGGACCCGGTGACGTCGTTGCGGGAACGGGGAGGCGAGTGAGGATGAGCGTCCTGACCGTGCGCGCCCTCATGGGCCCGCGCCCGGCGCCGCGGCAGCCCGGCGCTCCTCGCCGCCCCGTCCACGGCCGCCGCTGCCCGTCACGGCCGTACCGCTGCGGGGACGGGAGGCGAGTGATGTGACCGGGCGGACTCCGGGACGGGCGCGGCCGGCCGCGCCCTGGGTGCGTACCCGGCTGCGGTCGGCTCCCGGTGCGGCGGCGGCGCTCGCGCTGCTGGTGGCGGTGACCGCGTTCCTGGCCGCCGCGCTGCCGCTCGCGGTCGACCGGTACGGCGACGCGGGGCTGCGCCGGTCGATGGAGGTGGCCGGGCCCGGACGCACCAGCGTCCAGCTGTACGCCTCCCAGGACGAAGCCTTCATGCCGCAGGAGGAGTGGGAGGCGCAGCTTCGCCCGGACGCGGTGCGCGGCCCCTACGCCAAGCTCTTCGCGCTGCCCGGACGCGCCCTCCCGCTCGACCCCGGGCAGTCGTCCCACGGTGTGCGCACCACCCGGCGGCTGGCGGCCCCGGACCCGTATCTGTCCCGGCCGGACGGGCTCGCCCCTGAGTTCCACCTCGTCGCCCCGAGCGGGCTCGCCGGCCACTCGCGGCTGCGGGAGGGCCGGCTGCCGAAGGCCCCGGACGACGTCACCGCGGCGACGACGGCGGTCGAGGCCGCCGTCACCGCCGAGACGGCCCGGAAACTGAACATCGGGGTGGGCTCGGTCGTCCACGTGCCCGGTGTGGAGCGCGCCCCGCTCACGGTGCGGGTCACCGGCGTCGTCGAACCGCGCGCGCCGCGGGAGGCGTACTGGTCGACCACGCCCGTGCTGCGCGGCCCGAGCCTGCTGACCGTCCCCGGCGACCCGCAGCGCAGCGTGTTCTGGGTCGGCGCGCTGCTGCTGCCCCCGGACGCGGCCCCGGCGCTGCTGGGCACGGGCGGGATCCCCGAGCGGTACTGGACGCTGGCCCCCGAGGTGTCCGCCCTGCACGGTCACGACCTGCCGCGGCTGACGTCGGCCGTCGCCTCCCTGGAGGCGGGCCCGCTGCTCCAGCGGGCCCGTACGGCCGCCTCGCCGGCCGTGCACGCGGAGACCTCGCTCGACGAGGTGTTCGCCGGGTACACCGGGCTGCGGTCCGTCATCGGCCCCCTGGTCGCCGTCGCCGCCTTCGGCACCGGCACGGTCGCGGCCGTCGTCCTGCTCATGGCGGGCGGTCTCGCCGCCGACCGGCGCCGTGCCGAACTCACCCTGCTGCGTGCCCGCGGCGCCTCCCTGCGCGGTCTGACCGGCCGGCTGCTGGCGGAGACGGCGGTGGTCGCCGTGCCGGCGGCCGCCCTCGGCCTGGCCGCCGCCCGGCTCGCGGTCGGCGGGGGACGGCTGTCGTACGCCGTGGCCGCCGTCGGTGCCGTCGCCCTGCTCGCCTCCGTGGCGCTGCCACTGCGGGCCGTCGCCGCACACCGCGCGGTGCGGGTGCACGCCGCCCGCGACGACCTCGTCTCGGCCCGCCCGTCACGGCGTCGCACGGTCGCCGAACTGACGCTGCTCACGCTGGCGGCGGGCGCGGTCGTGGCGCTGCGCACGCGCGGTACGCCGGACGGCGAGGGGGCGTCCGGGGACGAGCTGGTGTCGTTGGCCCCGGTGCTGGTGGGGGTGATCGCCGCGCTGGTGCTGGTGCGGCTGTACCCGCTGCCGTTGCGCGGGCTGGCCCGTCCGGCCGGGCGGCTGCGGGGTGTGGTGGGCCCGCTGTCGCTGGCCCGCGCGGGCCGTACGTCCGGGTCCGCGGTGCTGCCCCTGCTCGCCCTGCTGACGGCGCTGACCACGGCCGCCTTCGGCGGTTCCGTCCTCACCGGTGTGGCCGACGCCCGGGACCGCGCGGCCGTCCTCGCCGTCGGCGCCGACGCCCGCATCGAGGGGCTCCGGCCGTTGCCGTCCGGTCTCGCCGACCGGGTCCGGCGCGCACCCGGTGTCCGGGACGTCACCGCCGTGAGCGTCTCCTACGAGGGCCTGCCCTCGGGCGGCAGGCTGACCGTGCCGGTGGCCGGGGTCGAACCGGCCGGTTACGCGGCCCTCAGCCGTCACACGGACACCGGCGCCTTCGACCCGGACGAGCTGGAGGCGTCCGGCGGCGGGACCCTGCCCGCCCTGGCCTCCCCCGAGGTCGCCGACCGCTACGGCACCCGTCCGTTCCGGGTGCGCCTGGACGACGGCAGTGACATCACCGTACGGATCGTGGAAGTGCGCGAGCGGACACCGGCGCTGGCGGGGCTGGAGTTCCTGGTCGTGGACCGCTCCGGGCTGCCCGGGGGTCCCGCCCGTGCGACCGCGCTGCTGGTGACCGGCGACCGGCCGGACGCGGGCGCGCTGCGCGAGGCGGCGGGCAGTGCCGCGCAGGTCCGGTTGCGCGTCGAACAGTTCGCGAAGTACGTCGACTCGCCCCTGCAGTCCGGCGCCGAGCGGGTCTATACGGCGGCGGTGGCGGCGGGCGCCGGGTACGCCGTGCTCGCCCTGCTGCTGACGCTGCTGCGCGCCGCGCCCGAACGCGCCGCGCTGCTGGCCCGGCTGCGCACCATGGGTCTCACCCGGGCCCAGGGCCGCCGCCTGCTGGTGCTGGAGTCCCTGCCGCAGGCGCTGCTCGCGGCGGTCGGCGGCACCGTCACGGCGTGGGCCGCCGTCCGGCTGCTGTCGCCCGGCATCGACCTGACGACCGTCGCCGTCTCCGCCTCCTCGTCCCCGGCGGGGCGGGCGGCACTGCGCACCGACCCGGTGTCCCTGCTGGTACCGGCCCTGGCGGTGGTGGCCCTGACCGTCGGCATCGCGGCGGCACAGGCGTGGTGGACGGGCCGCAGGGGTTCGGTGCGGGAGCTGAGGGCGGGTGATGCCCGATGATCCGCCCGGCGCCCTCCCCGGCAGCGCTTCCCTCGATGTCCCGCCCTTCGCCCGCGACGTTCCGCTCCTCGCCCGCGCCCTCTCCCGTCTCGCCCCGGCCGCCACGGCCGTGGCACGGCCGCCCCCGTTCCGGGCTCGGGGCCCGGGTGGCCGCCCGGCGGCTGTGCCCGCCCGCACGGTGCCGCAGCGACCGACCCCGCCCAGGAGGCCCCCCGATGACCTCGAACCCCACGCTCGCCGAGCTGGCCGACCGCGTCACCGCCGACCGCGACCGCCCGGCCTACGGCCATGACGCGCTCATCACCTGCGACCGCCTGGTCCGCGTCTTCACCGCGGAGGGGGTGGAGGTGCAGGCCCTCCAGGGGCTCGATCTGCTGGTGCGGGAGGGCGAGTTGATGGCGCTCGTGGGCGCGTCCGGCAGCGGCAAGTCGACCCTGATGAACATCCTGGCCGGCCTGGACACCCCCACGGCCGGCGCGGCCCGCGTGGCCGGCCGCGACCTGCTCACGATGACCGCCAAGGACCGCCTCGCCTACCGGCGTGAGGTCGTCGGCTTCGTCTGGCAGCAGACCTCCCGCAATCTGCTGCCCTATCTGACCTCGGCACAGAACGTCGCCCTGCCGATGCAGCTGGCCGGCCGCCGGTCCCGGTCCGCGCGCCGCGCCCGCGCCGGACGCGCGCTGGAGCTGCTGGAGCTGCTGGAGGTGGCCGACTGCCGTGACCGCCGCCCGCACCAGATGTCCGGCGGCCAGCAACAGCGCGTCGCCATCGCCGTGGCCCTCGCGGGCGATCCGTCGGTGCTGCTCGCCGACGAGCCCACCGGCGAACTCGACTCCCACACCGCGGAACAGATCTTCGCCGCGTTCCGCACCGCCAACGAACGGCTCGGCACGACCATCGTGATCGTCACCCACGACCAGGCGGTGGCGGGCGAGGTCCGCCGCACGGTCGCCATCCGCGACGGCCGCACCTCCACCGAGGTGCTGCGCCGCAGCGAGGTGGACGCCACCACCGGCCACGAGACCGTCGTCGCCCGCGAGTACGCCATGCTCGACCGCGCCGGACGCCTCCAGCTGCCCGCCGAGTACACGAAGGCGCTGAACATGCGTGAGCGCGTCGCACTGGAACTGGAACCCGACCACATCGCCGTCCGCCCGGACGACAGCGAAGGGCGGTGAGCGGGACGGTCTCAGCGCACGCTGAGGCCCAGCGTCCCGAGGCCCGCCCGGCGCACGGCGACCGACCCGTACGGCGTGCGCAGCCGGAGCCAGGACCCCGAGGAGAACAGGCCCTGTTCGCCGCCCCGCAGGAACCCCAGCGACTGGGCGGCGTGCACCGCCCGCACCGGAAGCCCGGTCCCCGCGACCGTGCGGGACCAGATCTCCCGCCCGATCCGGTCGAGCTCGGCCCGGGTGCGCCTCTCGGGCGCCAGCTCCTCCGTACGGGAACGGAACTCCGCGACCGACGCGGCGACGAGCCCGCGCAGTTCCTCGGGCGCCGGCAGTCCGGGCTCGGCCCGCCAGCCGCCGCGCGGCGGCAGCACCCCGGCCCACGGCGGCCCGGTCACCGCACCCGGCACGGCGGCCGTGGCGGCGGGCTCGTCCACCGACTCCAGCAGCTCACCGGCGGACACGGTCACGTCCAGCGTGACGTCCAGCCCGTCCTCGTACGGCTTCGCCAGCCGCACGGCGCGGACGGCGAGCACCTCGAAGGAGGGAGGCCTGCCGAAGACGGCGAGCGCCGTACCGGCCGCCTGCAACCGCACCGCGGCGGAACGGTCGTAGTGCAGCAGCCGGGAGAGGAAGGCCGCGAGGTCCGCGGCCTCCCCCTCGTCGGCGAGGTGGAGCACCGTCATGCGGCGACGGCCTCCCCCTCTTCGTCGGCGGTGTCGTCCGTGTACTCCCGGAGGAACTCGCGCTCCTCCGCGGTGAGACGGCGCGGCCGCTGCGCCTCGAAGTCGAACGGCACTATCACCGTCGACGCGCGGACGTAGACGAGGTCGTCGTCCTTCACCTCGTAGGTGAGGGTGAAGGACGCGGCCCTCATCTCGGTGACCCACAGCTCGATGTCGACCGGGTGGTGCCGGTGGACGAGCTGCCGCTTGTAGTCGATCTCGTGGCGCGCCACCACGGACCCCTGCTGGAAGTCCTTCTCCGGGCGGAACAGGAAGTCGATACGGGCTTCCTCCAGGTAGCGGAGGAACACCACGTTGTTGACGTGGCCGTACGCGTCCATGTCCGCCCAGCGCAGCGGGCAGCGGTAGATGTGCCGCAAGAGATCAGCCCCGGGTCAGCTTCTTGTAGGTGGCGCGGTGCGGACGTGCGGCGTCCGCACCGAGCCGCTCGATCTTGTTCTTCTCGTAGGACTCGAAGTTGCCCTCGAACCAGAACCACTTGGACTCGCCCTCGTAGGCGAGGATGTGCGTGGCGACCCGGTCCAGGAACCACCGGTCGTGGGAGACGACCACGGCGCACCCGGGGAACTCGAGAAGGGCGTTCTCCAGGCTGGAGAGCGTCTCGACGTCGAGGTCGTTGGTCGGCTCGTCGAGGAGCAGCAGGTTGCCGCCCTGCTTGAGGGTGAGCGCGAGGTTCAGCCGGTTGCGCTCACCACCGGAGAGCACCCCGGCCGGCTTCTGCTGGTCCGGCCCCTTGAACCCGAAGGCGGAGACGTAGGCCCGCGAGGGCATCTCGACCTGGCCGACGTTGATGTAGTCGAGCTCGTCGGAGACGACCGCCCACAGGGTCTTCTTCGGGTCGATGTTCTCGCGGCTCTGGTCGACGTACGAGATCTTGACGGTCTCGCCGACCTTGATGTTCCCGGAGTCGGGCTCCTCGAGCCCCTGGATCATCTTGAACAGCGTGGTCTTGCCGGCACCGTTCGGTCCGATGATCCCGACGATCCCGTTGCGCGGCAGCGTGAAGCTGAGGTCGTCGATGAGGAGCTTCTCACCGAAGCCCTTGCTGAGGTTGTTGACCTCGACGACCACGCTGCCCAGCCGCGGACCCGGCGGGATCTGGATCTCCTCGAAGTCCAGCTTCCGCATCTTGTCGGCCTCGGCGGCCATCTCCTCGTACCGGGCGAGACGCGCCTTGGACTTGGCCTGCCGCCCCTTGGCGTTGGACCGCACCCACTCGAGCTCGTCCTTGAGCCGCTTCTGCCGCTTGGCGTCCTTGGCACCCTCGACCTTGAGGCGGGTGGCCTTGGTCTCCAGGTACTTGGAGTAGTTGCCCTCGTAGCCGTGCAGCCGGCCGCGGTCGACCTCGCAGATCCACCCGGCGACGTTGTCCAGGAAGTACCGGTCGTGGGTGACGGCCACGACGGTGCCCTCGTACTTGGCGAGGTGCTGCTCCAGCCAGTTCACCGACTCGGCGTCGAGGTGGTTGGTGGGCTCGTCGAGCAGCAGCAGGTCGGGCGCCTCGAGGAGCAGCTTGCACAGCGCCACACGGCGCTTCTCGCCACCGGAGAGGTTGGCGACCGGCCAGTCGCCGGGCGGGCAGCCCAGGGCGTCCATGGCCTGCTCCAGCTGGGCGTCGAGGTCCCAGGCGTTGGCGTGGTCGAGCTGCTCCTGCAGCTTGCCCATCTCGTCCATGAGCGCGTCGGTGTACTCGGTCGCCATCTGCTCGGCGATCTCGTTGAACCGGTCGAGCTTGCCCTTGACCTCGGCGACACCCTCCTGGACGTTCTCCAGGACGGTCTTGTCCTCGTTCAGCGGGGGCTCCTGGAGCAGGATGCCCACGGTGTAACCGGGAGTGAGGAAGGCGTCACCGTTCGACGGCTGTTCCAGCCCCGCCATGATCTTCAGAACGGTGGACTTACCAGCGCCGTTCGGACCGACGACACCGATCTTCGCCCCCGGCAGGAAGCTCAGGGTGACGTCGTCGAGGATCACCTTGTCGCCGTGCGCTTTGCGCGCCTTGCGCATGGTGTAAATGAACTCAGCCAAGAGAAACCGTCCGGCAGCTTGAAATCTGGCAGTGGGCAGATACACCCCATCTTGCCCGACCGCCACCCCTCGGGGGAAACCAGTACGGCCGGGCGCCCCTGACCTGGGGGTTCCCTGACGGCGGTCGGGGAAGTGCGTCGGCACGGCCCTCGGGGAAGAGCGGCGCGGGGATCAGGCTCCCGGTGGGGTCCGCCTGCGGCGGGTGATGACCAGGCCCGCTCCGCCGAGTACGACCAGGGTGATCGCGGCGCCGGCGATCCACGGGGTGGCGCCGGAGGCGCCGGTTTCGGCGAGGTTGGTGCCGGTGGGGGTGCCGGTGAGGGGGGTGGGGGCCGGGCCGGTGAGGGTGTGGGTGGTGGTGCCGGTCTCGGCGGCTCGGGTGAGGCAGTCGAGCATGCCGGTGAAGCGCCGCTCGAAGCCGTCCGGGCCCTTGACCGTGAAGTCGTACGGCCGGTCCTCACTCAGCGGAACCGTCACCGTCCGGGACGCGCCGCCCGCGACGGTGTGCTCCGCACCCGCCAGTTCGAAGGTGAACGGCTCGTCGTCCTGGTTGGCGACGGTGACGTCCACACCGCCCTCGGCGCAGTTCTCGCGGGCGGACAGCGCGGGTATCGCGCCTTCGAGCGCCCAGGTGGCGCTCGCCGTCGCCGAGACGGTCGACTCGCTGGACCCGGCCAGGATCTGCGTCTGGCTCCGGCTCTCGGAGACGAAGGCACGGCCGACCGGCACCGTCGTCGAGGCCTGCGCGGTCAGCTCGGCGGTGTCCGCCGCCGCGTCCTCGGGCACCTCGAAGAAGACCTGGCCGCCGTCGGCCGCGGTGGTGACGGGCTCGCCGTCCTTGTCCACGATCCGCACGCCGGTCGTGGCGGCGTCCGCCGGCGGGGAGACCGTCACGCTGCGCGCGTCGGTGCGCACCGTCACCGGACCGAGCCGCTCACCCGGGCGGCCGGAGACCGCCGGCGGGTCCAGGGCCAGCGACGCCTTCGGCTCCCTCTGGTCGCGGGCGTTCTTCTGCAGGTAGTCGGCGAGTTGCTCGGCCTGGGGGTCGACGGCGTCCACGGAGATGTCGTCGGAGTACCGCCAGATGGCCACCTGCGTGCCGGCCGCCGCGTCCTGCTCGGTGAGCCGGCCGCGTACGCCGGCCTTCTTCGCGAGTGCCGCGAGGTCGTTCACCTGCGGGTAGGAGTTCCCGAGGATCCACCGGATCCGGCCGGCGTCCTTGTTGGCGCCCAGCGAGGTCCCGCTCCAGGCGACCTCGTGGTACTTGGCGTCCTTCTGCGTGGGCGTCTGGATGTCGACGCAGTACGTCTGCAGCATGCCGCCGCCCTCGACGGACATCTCGAACAGTCCCGCCGACACCTGCTGGTCCCCGGCGGCGCCGTGCATCACGGCACCGCCGTAGGTCTTGAGTCCGCCTATGGTCGCGGCCGCCCCGCTGTGACCCGGTGCCGTCCCCTCCTCGGCGGCCGCTGCCGTCCCGGCACCGGCCAGTACGGCTGTGGCGACGAGTCCGGACACCAGCGCCCCTGCGACGAGGCGGGCCGACCCGCGTCCGCGCGCGGGCCCCGCGGAGAACGAAGCAAACACCGAAATCCTTCCCGGGCGGGACCCGTTGACATGGGGGGCTGACGGTCCCACCAGCAGAATCACCGGCCCCGAGAGTCCCGGGAGCCATGCCCGGCATCCTAAGGAGGCGGCGATGCGCGCTTGCCGGTGATCGCGTCGGAGGAGTGATCCGACTCGGAATCGTTATCGCGGAAGCCGTAGCGGGCGGGGCTTATCGACAAATCCACCCGGGACGGTTCGGTACACATTCGCAGATAAGCCCCGGTTCGGTCAGTGCCGGCGTCGGGTCCGCATCGCTGACCTCATGTCACCGCCACCGGTTCCGGTTGCTGTTGGGGCACGTTTCCGTCCGCGGCCGCCGAATTCTCCGGCCCGCTTTCCCAGTTGGGTTCGGGGCGCTCCGGCACGGAGGTCTGCTCCGGTCGCTGCGCGCGCCGGAAGGCGGCCGTGCCCCGGGCGAGGTCGTGGCCGATCGACACCGCGTCGATGTCCGCAGACATCCACCCCTGCTGCCCCTCGCGCGTCTCCGTACGCACCTTCAGCCGGCCCTGCACGATCACCGGTTCGCCCACCGACAGCGACGCCGCCGCGTTGGTGGCGAGCTGCCGGTTCGCCCACACCGTGAAGAAGTTGGTGTGTCCGTCCGCCCAGGCGCTCTTCTCCCGGTCCCAGTACCGGGACGTGACCGCGATCCGGAACCTGGCCGCGGGGCCGGACGCCGTCTCCCGGTACACCGGCCGTGTCGCCACGTTGCCCACCACGCACACCATCGTCTCGTTCATCGTGCTTCCCTCCTCGCCCGCCCGCCGGCTACGACACCGGCGCCGGGCCGATACGCGTACGGGCCCGTCCCGTACGGCTGCCGTCCGGCAGGACGACCGCGAACCGTCCCGCGATCGCCGCGAAGCCAGACTGCCTCCGTCGGGCCGGGCCCGCCGAGCGCTGTGGACCACCTCCGGCCTGTGGACATCTCCGCCACCCGAACGAGGCGCTCCACACCGAGCCCGCCCTCCCCCGCCGCCGCCGAGCACCGCCGCCGAGCGGGGCCGTCAAGCCGGGCCGGTCCCCACCCCCACCACCCGCCCGTACTGCTCCCGTACCTCCCGGTACCGCAGCAGCTCCGCCGCCACCGGGTCCAGGACGCGGGCCCGGCCGCACCCCGAGGCCGCCTCCCGCAGCCGTCTCTCCGCCTCCTGCCCGTACCGCCGGGCGGGTCCCCGGGCCGCCATGCGGCAGCTCCACTCGACGAGCGGGCCGCCGACGATGCCGATCGCCATCAGCAGCACCGGCACCCCCAGGTTCGGCGCCATGACCCCGATGATCTGCGCCAGCAGCCACAGCCCGCCGGTGAACTGAAGGACCGTCATCGACACCTGGGCGAACACGGCCAGGGGCCACCACCCGGGCCGCGGCGGCCTCCCCGGCGGCAGTCCCGCGCGTACGGCCAGCTCGTCCAGCGCCTCCGGCAGGCCCTGGGAGCCGCGTACGGCCGCTTCCCGCACAGCCAGCGCCCACGGCGCCGGCAGTCCGGCACAGGCGCGGTCGGCCACCGTGCGCACCGCCTGTTCCACGCGCTGCCGGGCCGTCGTCTCCTCGTCGGGCTGACCGCGCAGGGCGACCCGGCCGGTGGACGGCTCGCTCCGCTCCTGGCACCAGCGCCACAGCCGCAGCCAGGGCGTGCCGCACGCGCGGTTGGCGTTGCGCAGCCACGCGCGTTCGGCCGCCTCGCCCGTGGCGGTGGCCCCCACGGCGTCCGCGAGCCGGTCGGCGAACTCCTCGCGCGCCTCCTCGCTCAGCCCGGTGCGCCGCCGGGTGGCGTACACGGGCCACAGCCGGGCCGCCGCGATGTCCACGTCCGCGGAGATCCGCCGGGCCGGGGCCCCGCGTTCGGCCACGAACCGGGCGAGCGATTCCCGCAGTTCGCCGACCCCGTCCCCGGTGAGCGCGGACAGCGCCTGCACGGTCGTGCCGGGTTCGCCGTACTCCCCCAGGACGATGCCGTCCTCGTCGAGCAGCCGCCGCAGATCGTCCAGGACCTGCTCGGCGGCCTCCCCGGGCAGCCGGTCGATCTGGTTGAGGACGACGAACATGACCTCCGCGTGGGCCGCCATGGGCCGCAGATAGCGCTCGTGCAGCATGGCGTCGGCGTACTTCTCGGGGTCGACGACCCAGATGACCGCGTCGACCAGTCCCAGGACGCGGTCCACCTGCTCCCGGTGCTGGACGGCCGCCGAGTCGTGGTCGGGCAGGTCGACCAGAACCAGCCCGCGCAACCGCTCGTCGGCGTCCGCGGTCGCCTGGAGGGGGCGCCGCCTGAGCCTGGGCGGGATGCCGAGACGTTCGATGAGGTTCGCCGCGCCGTCGCTCCAGCTGCACGCGATGGGCGCGGCGGTGGTCGGCCGCCGTACGCCGGTCTCCGAGACGGGCACTCCGGCCAGCGCGTTGAACAGCTGCGACTTGCCGCTGCCGGTGGCGCCCGCGATGGCGACGACGGTGTGCTGTCCGGAGAGCCGGCGCCGCGCGGTGGCCTCCTCCAGGACCCGGCCCGCCTGCGCGAGGGTCCGGTTGTCGAGCCGGGCGCGGGAGAGCCCCACCAGCTCGCGCAGCGCGTCGAGCCGCGACCGCAGCCACGGGTCGTACGCGAGCGGAGCCACGGCCTGCGGGGCGGGTGTGCGGGCTGCCGCCATCCCGCACTGCTCCTCGTCGGTGCCCTCGTTCACCCGGCGCGCGATCAGCCCGTCGTCCCAGGGGCCCGCGGCGTCCGCACGGGGTGGTCCTCCGGTGTCGCGGTCGGGATGTTCGGGCTGCTCGGGGTGCTCGGTGTGGTCCTGGTCAGTGACGGCGGTCACCGGTCATCTCTCCTTCTGCAGTACGGACAACGCGGCGATGAGTTCGGCCTGGGGCTCCGCGTGCACCTCGAGCGCGTCGAGCGGGGCGAGCCGGCGTTCGCGTTCGGCGTGCATGACACGGTCCACGTGCTCGACGAGCAGCCGTCCGCCCCGGTCGCGCAGCCGCAGCGCGCCGTGCGCGCCGATCCGCTCGGCGAGCCCCTCCCCGGCGGCCCGGGCCCGGCGTCCGCCCAGCAGTGCCGTGGCGACCAGTGCGGCGACCGTCTCGGGGTCGGGCGCGGCGGTGCGGTCCAGCTCCCGCACCTCGTCCTCGGCGTACTCCTCGAGCTCGCGCCGCCAGCGTCGTACGGCCAGTCCGATGCGGTGCTCGGCGCTCTCGGGCGCGGTGTCGCGGCCGGCGAGCTCGGGGGCGTCCGCCGCGGGTTCGCGCCGCCAGGCGTCGTCGACGCGCTCGTCGGCGGCGGCGACGGCGCACAGCAGCAGCGCGCTCAGGCTCTCCACCAGGGTGTCGAGGAGCTCGCCCGGGGTGCAGTCCAGGGGGTAGGCGCGCCACCGTCTGAGCGCGTCGCCGGCGAGTACGGCTCCGGCCTGCAGCCGGCCCCGCACGCGCGCGTGCTCGCTGTCGTACGCCCCGTCGACGGCGGCGGTGAGCCGCAGCGCGGCCGCGTACTGCGCGGCGGCGGCACCGGCCAGTCCGGGCATACGGGCGTCGAGGGAGCCGAGGACGCCGTACGCGGTGCGGGCCATCACGTGCTGCCGGGCCGCGGGATCCAGCGTCTGGTGGACCAGCCAGGTCCGCAGCGGGGCCACGGCGGTGGCGGGCAGCAGTCCGCCGCCCCAGGCCGACTCGGGCAGCTCGGGCACGGTGAAGCGCGGTACGTGGCCGAGTCCGGCCTTGGTGAGCAGGGCGCCGTACTGCCGTGACACCTCGGAGACGACCTGGTGGGGTACGCGGTCCAGGACGGTCACCAGGGTGACGTCGTACTCCTTGGCGGCGCGCAGCATGTGCCAGGGCACGGCGTCGGCGTAGCGGGCTGCGGTGGTGACCATGACCCAGATGTCCGCGGCGCTGATGAGTTCGGCGGCGAGGACCCGGTTGTCGGAGACGAGGCTGTCGATGTCGGGCGCGTCCAGGAGCGCGAGGCCGGGTGGCAGGGTGTCGGCGGTCTCGACACGCAGCACCCGCGCGGGGTTCTCGCCGGGGAGGAGCAGGTCGTCCGCGGGGTCCCGGTGGTGGGGCACCCACACGCGCGTGAGGTCGGGCAGCACCCTCATCCCGCTGAACCAGTGGTGGTCCTCCGGGTGGCAGACGAGCACCGGTGTCCGGGTCGTGGGCCGCAGCACGCCCGCCTCGCTGACCCGGCGGCCCACCAGGGAGTTCACCAGGGTGGACTTCCCGGCCCCGGTGGATCCTCCGACGACGGCCAGCAGGGGCGCTTCGGGGTCTCTCAGCCGGGGCACCAGATAGTCGTCGAGCTGCGCGAGCAGTTCGTCGCGGTCGGCACGCGCGCGTGCGGCTCCCGCCAGGGGCAGCGGGAAGCGTGCGGCGGCGACACGATCGCGCAGGGCGGAGAGTGCGTCGAGCAGCTGGGGCCGTACGTCCAAGGTCACCACATGCGAAGAATGCCCAATTTTGGGGGAATTCTGAAGCATATGAGCATGCCTGCGCGCCGACGGGACACAAGGGACGGAAGGGACGACCGCGACGCATGCGCGCTCCAGGCATAACGAGTACACAACACCCGGTGCGCGAGAGACCGAAAGCGGTGCACGATTCGTACCTGCCTGCGATTATCAGGACCGCTTCACCGAACCTCCACACCGAGCCACGGAGGCGAGGCAACAGGGGCAAGGATGCGGGAGCCCTATCCTTGTCTCCGGCAACGTCAGGTACGGGCCCGGACCCGGGCACCACGACGACAGGCCACCACACCGGCCCCCGTAGCTCAGTGGATAGAGCAGGCGCCTTCTAAGCGCTTGGCCGCAGGTTCGAGTCCTGCCGGGGGCGCAAACGCTGTCCGAGCTGCAAAGACGGCTCGCCCAACCGCTGTGACGGTCACGTCCAGCGGAGCCAAGCAGGAGGACTCAGGAGTTTGATCTTGCCTGGCCCCCTCCCTTCGGAGGGTCCAACACATGGCGGCATCGCCCCGTAACGGCACTTCCTCGCCGGCCAAACGAAACCCGCTACGCAGCGTCAGATGCTCCTCCGCGCCGACAACACACGAGAACGCACAGCCATTTGGACAGCCACCCGTACGCGTCCTCACGGACGCCCGGGACGTGCGTAGCGCGATGCGCCCAGAGCTGGGGCTTCACCTCGGCACGATCACCGACAAGCACGGCCGTTCGTTCCAGCAAGGCACCATCAACGCCTACGTCAAGGCGGCACGCGCACTCGACCAGTGGACGACACAGGGTGGTGTGGAGCAGGACTTCACCGCCTGCGACACAGCCACGCCCAAGGGAGCCCGGCTCGGCCATTGAGACTCCGCCGACCTTGCGGACGTCATGCACTTCACGCACCCCTACACCTTGTGACCATGGGTCAGATCACTCTTACGCACCGTTACTTCGCCACGCGCCGAGGGGAGACCTACATCACAGTGGCCCCACGCAAAAGCCCATCGATCTCCGCGCAGGCTTCCTGACAAGGCAGCGATCGACGGGCGGGCACCCAGGAGGTACTGCTATGAGTGTGACCTCGGCGAACCCTCTTTCAATCCCCCGACTGCGACGCTGGGCTGCCGTCCTCGTCGTCATCGTGGTCGTCTACGGCCCCGTCGCACAGATCCAAGACGTGCTGACCGACTTGATCGCGCTGTCAGCAGTCCTGGTCTGCGGCTCTGCGGTGAGCGCAGTATCAGCCCGACGGCCGCAGACGACCGCGTGACCGTCGGCTGGACCCGACGGGACTCTCTCCCGGCTTCCCCTCCCCGGGAAGCCGGGAGAGAGTCGCCCGTGCCCCCAGCGTGCCCGATCCAGCAGGACGAGGAGCACTGGGGAACATCAGCCACTGACCTTGAATGCGTGATGCCGTCATGATGGTTTGCTCAGGCCGGTGCCGGTGAGGCAGCCGCCGAGGAGGCGTCACTCCTGGGCGTCCAGAAGTCCGCGCTCGTCACGCACATCCGCCGGACGTACTACAGCGACCAGGGGCGGCCCGTGGAGACGGCGGACATCGTGGTGCCCGCCGCTCACTGCGAGATCGTCTACGAGATCCCGATCAACCGTCCGTAGTGATCTGCCGGTCCCCGAGAAGCAGGTCTGCCGGTACCGCACTCACCTTCGACGCCGGATGTACCAACCCGCCGCCAGCACGATGAGAATGGCGACCACGAAGGCCCATACGGTCGTTGCGCCGTGGTACGAGCGGTAAGCCACCAGAGCAAGCATGCTCAGGCGGATACCCGGGGCGGGCGGCTCCAGCCGACATGCATCGCCCGCCCTTCTGTCGAATGCGTGCCGAAGGCGCCGCAGATCCGCAGGCGTCAATCGAAGAGCAGGAGGTCAGAGGGCGTACGCCGGTGATCCCACCAGGCGCCTTCTAAGCGCTTGGCCGCAGGTTCGAGTCCTGCCGGGGGCTCCAGCACCCATGGACCAGCGGAAACGCTGGTCCTTTCGCGTTTGGCGCACCACGGGGCCCGGATCGCCCACATTGGAGTGATTGCGCCGGATTTACCGGACTCCTGGTAATCATGGAACGGTTCGCTGTCTTTCGCCCTTCCCGGAGCCGTTCATGCGCACTGCCGTCACCGCCGTCGAGGATTCCGTGGAGGAGCGGGGCCTCACCTTCGAGGGTTTCGCGTACACGTGCCGGATCGTCCGTCAGGGTGCGCCGCGGACGGCTCCGTTGCTGCTGCTCGGGGGCTCGTCGCAGGACCGGTACTCCTGGCAGAGCCACGAGAGATGGCTGGCGCCGCTGTGCACGCTGATCACCGTGGACCTGCCCGGATACGGCAGTTCGGACTTCCTGCCGGCCCACTACGACATCGGCTTCCTCGCCGACGCCGTCCAGCACATGCTGACGGAGATCGACGTGCCCGAGGTGAACCTGTTCGGCGGCTGCTTCGGCGAGGTCGTCGGCCTCCGCTTCGCGCAGCGCCATCCGGAGTCCGTCCGGCGCATCGTCTTCGCCGGCGCGGCGATCCGTCTTCCCGACATCTACACCGACGCCGTACCGCGCGTGTCACGCGCGCTCGAACGGGGTGCCGTCGAGGAGGCCGCCGAAGGGCTGGTCCAGCTGTTCATGTCGAACCCGGGCGCCGGCAGGGTCCGTAAGCACGCGGCGGTGGCGCGCCTGCTCCACCGGCAGTTCATGAACCAGACGCCGGACGAGCTCAAGAAGGCGGTCGAGCACAACACGAGGCTCGTGACACACGGTTGCTACGAGCCCCTGCCCGTGCCCGACGTGCCTTCGCTGGTCTTCACCGGCGAGTACGACACCCTGTGCACCCCGGACATGGGCCGCGAACTCGCCGCGACGATGCCCTCGGCGCGGTTCACCACCGTCAAGGAGGCGGACCATCTGGTCACGGTCGAACGCAGCCAGGAGTCCGCGGACCTGATCGGCCGCTTCTGCACCGACCGCCCCATCGACGACCTGGCGTACTGCACCCCGGTCGAGTCGTCGTACGCCGGCCCGCTCACCGCGCCGCGGCCCCGTTGAGCGGGCCGGAACACACCGAATGGCCGGGACCCCGCAGGGTCCCGGCCATTCTCCGCCACGCGGTAAGACCTGGGCGACAGACGTGTCAGGATTCCAGTCCCCCGGGACGGATGATGACGATGCTGTTGCAGTCGACGTCTCCCCCACCGGAGCAGGTCTGCGACTGGACGCAGCTGATGGTTTCACCGTCGCCGACGCACGTGCCGGCACCGTCGTCGGCGAGGGCCTGGGTGGCACCGAAACCGACCAGGGCAAAGCTCCCCAGGATTCCGGCTGCCGCTGTCGCTGCGATCTTCTTCGAGTTGAGCATCTACCTGTTTTCCTTATGCGGTCGACCCTCCCCACTGGCGGGAGAGTCGTTCCGATCAATTGGGTGCGGCCAACAAGCCGAGGAGTCCCGGGGCTCGAACAACTGGGTTCGAGCCCCGAGACTTGCCTAGATCACTTGATCAGTGATCGTCAGCCAACACCGAGGATGGAGTTGCACTCCACAGAGGTGGCGCCCGCCGACGGGTTGCCAACACCGATCACGTTGGCAGCAACGTTGGTGTCCTGCAGGCCGATCAGCGCCTGCTGGAAGTTGGCCTCACCCGTGCAGGAGTGGCTCTGCTCGCTGTCGAGCTTGAAGCTCGGCTCGTCTCCGGCGTGGCTGACGCCAGCACCAAGGAAGCCAACGCTGCCGAGCATGGCCACGACGACCGCGGCCTTCTGGAACTTACGCATTACCTCTCCGTTCTCGTTGTGTCGGCACGTTCCGTTATGGCCCGTTCACCGACAGTCATGACTATAGGGGATGTTTTGCGGGGCTTCACAATCAAAACGCCCAATTGCGTAATTTTCCTGTGAAGATGCAGGTCAGCGCGGTGCGAGGGGGTATCAGATGGCCGAACGGGAGGCGCGGACGAGTCGTGTCACGCGTAGCGGTACGTCCCGCTGACGTCCTCCAGTTCGCCGGGGGTCGCGTCCCACGGCGGCAGCTTCTCGCGGCGGGACACGATCCGGCCGTGCTGCTCGTCGCCGGAGCCCGGCGCGGTCGCGGGCAGATAGCGGGCCCCGTCGTGCCGGCGCTGCCAGCGGTACCACTGCAGGTCGACGAAGGCGTGGTGCAGCCAGAAGACGGGGTCGTTGACGGAGGCGGCGGAGAGCATGACCCCGCCGACCCAGCGGTGCACCCGGTTGTGGTTGCGCCACGAGACGCTGCCCCGGCCGGTGCCCCAGCCCTCCATCCTGTTGCGGAAGCCCCGCGTGACCGTCGAGTCCCAGGGCGCCACGTCGTAGGCGGGCTCCTTCAGCGCCCACTCCAGATCGCTCTTGCCCGGCAGGTCGATCGGGTTGTCCCGGCGGCCGAGGTCCCGGGTGAGGAACTCCCCCTCGGTCACGCCCACCCGGATCGTCCAGCCGCCCTCCCGGTACGCGAACGGGCCCGTCGTCACCTGGCGGTCGGAACGGCGCCCGTTGCCGCCGAGGAGGTCCGCCGTCCACGGTGCCGAGCGGGCCGTGCGGTCGCGGGTCCAGTCCCAGTACGGCAGGGTCACCGAGGAGTCCACCCGGCGCAGGGCCTCCTCCAGGTCGAGCAGGAACCGGCGGTGCCAGGGCAGGAAGGAGGGCGCCATGTGCGCGGTGCGCAGACCCCGTTCGCCGTCGGAGGAGTAGTACGCGAGATGCGTGCGCACGAACTCGTCGTACTCCCCGCGCCGCTTGACCTCGAGCAGCGCGTTCACGAACCGGCGCTTCTCGGTCGCCGTGAGGGTGGCGGCGTCCTTACGCACGTACGCCATGCCGGCCTCCCCGGTGCTCGTGCCGCGGTTCCGTACCCGCCTCGCGCAGTCGCTCGCCGGGGGCGAGGGCGTCCACGGCGGCGCGGGCGGCGTCGAGCGGTGTCGGGTAGGAGCAGTAGTGGTCGACCATGCTCAGCCAGGTGCCGTCGGCCCGGCGCATCAGGTGCAGGGGGCGGCCGTCGAGGGTGACGTGCCAGTGGCCGTCCGCGGCCCGCACCCCCTGGACACGGCGGCCTCGGTGCATCCGGTCGAAGGAGGCGCGGTCCGGGGCCTTCCCGGGTGCGGTGCGCGGTGCGCGGAAGGCGGCGAGCAGCGGCGCCAGGGCCGCGGCGAGCGCGCCGGTACGCAGTCCGCGCGCCACGTCCCGCCGTGTTCTGCCCCCCGGCGCGGGCGGCGGCTGCGCGCCTTCCGGGGTTTCGTCGATGCCGATGACCATCGGTCCAGCTCCCTTGTCCGTACGGTTGTCCACAGGGGCAAACGAAATCCGGCCCCCAGTGGAAACTGGGGGCCGGATTTCGCGGGGGTGCTTTCAGGCGTGCAGCCCCAGGTCGCCGTGGACCGGCTTGGCGTCGTTCACCGTGGCCGCCGCTTCCTTCGTCGTGCCGAGCAGCGATTCGTCGTCGGTGTCGACGAGCGTCTCCGACTCGTGCACCGGCATCAGCTCGAAGGGGACCGCGGTGCGCAGGCCGGTGTCGACACCGGTCTGCGCCAGGTCGAGGGACTCCGCGTACGCGGGCGCGGCGGCACCGGCGGCGATCAGGGTTCCGGCGAGGACGGCGGCAGCCTTCAGGGACTTCATCATGTTCCTTTCTTCGGCAACGCGGGGACCGGTCGCCGGAGGGGAATTCTGTCGCCGTGCCCAACGATCCCCGGCCGGAGCGGAAACCGTAAAGCGAAAGATTGGCAAGTCCTCATATGAGAGTTTTTCGAGGACGGCGGGGTTTTTACGAGGATGCCGCGGACGGCAGCAGCAGCGAGGTGAGCGCGGGGAGCGTGACGCCCGGGAGCAACGGCGTCTGCGCGGGGGCGGCCGGCGCGGGCAGGGTCGACGCCTGGGGCCCGGTGTCGAGCAGGGCGTCGACGAGGTCGTGCACCCGGGCCGCCAACTCGCTGCCCAGCGTGGGTTCCTGAGCGGTGCTCCCGTCCGCGTCCGCGGTGGCGTCGGTGGCGGTGTCGGGCCGGAGCAGGTCGAGGAGGCTGTCGAGGGCCTCCCGCAGGGCGGCCATCTCCTCGCTCGTGAGGTCGTCCCCGGAGACGGTCGGTTGTGTGTCGTCCGTCGTCGTGACCGACGGCGACGATGACGGCTCGGTCGTGGTGGTCTCAGTGGTGGTGGCCTCGGTCATGACCACCGGGTCCTCGTCGGCCGCCTGCGCCAGGGCGTCCTTCGCCGCGTCGCCCAGCTTCCCGGCCCTGCCGGAGGGCAGACTGCCGTCGTCCGTCTCGAGCACGGCCTTCAGCAGGTCGACCACCGGGGCGAGTCCGGGCTCATCCGTGTCGACGGCCCTGACCTGCGCGAGCAGTGCGGCGGGGGACGTCGCGCGGTCGCGCTCGGGAGCCGTGTCGGCCGCCATGGCGGCCGGGCCGGTGAGGCCGGCAAGAAGGGCGGCGCACAGCGCGCCGAGTGCGATGCGCCGGACGGGCAGAGCACGCATGGAGGTTCCTTTCGCGGGCTTCGGATCGTGAAGCCCACCGTGAGAGCGCCCCGGGACCCCCGCAACCGGACGTGCGCCATTCGGTTCCCCGCCCTCACCCGCTGCGCGTTCCGCCTGACGAGTCCCCGAGGAGGCGGCGCGCCGGGCCGCCCGTCCCCCGGGGACAGGTTTCACGATTCCAACACACTCGCCACCTTTCAACGAATTTCGGTGAATTTGTCCGCTTCATGACTAGAGTTGCGAACCTCCGAAACACCCTCATGGGCGGCCGCATCGCACTCGTCCCCGCTGCCTGCCACCGCCACCCTGTTCCGAAAGGCTCCGACGGTCATGCGTCAATCCCTGGGTCAGCTGCTCCGCCACGCGGCAGTGGGCGTCTTCTCCCTCGCAGCGATGTGGGCACCCTGCGGCTCCGCGGCCGCCGCGCCGGTCGCTCCCGCCCCGGAGGCCGACGGCCTCGCCTTCTCCGAGCGGTACCGCGCGGTCCAGCACGGCGGCATCGTGCGGGCCTCCAACACCTCCGCCACCTGCCGTCCCCAGGTGTCCTCGTGCCGGGACGTGCAGGCCGGCGCGCAGGGGGCGAACGGCGACTTCGACATGGGCTACATCGACGTCGACCGGGACCCGAACACGTACAACTCCTCCCGCGCGGAGGTCCGTCTGCCCGCCGGCTCCCGGGTGACGTACGCCCGTCTGTACTGGGGCGGCAACCTGCTCGCCGGCGAGCAGAAGCCGTGGCAGGACAACGGGCGGGTGCTGATCGCCGAGCCCGGCGGGGAGTACAAGGAGCTGCTCGCCGACACGGTGGTGGGGCACCGGGTGGCGGACGGCGCGGACGCCTTCCAGGCCTCGGCGGACGTGACGGGGCTGGTGCGGGACAGCGCGCCGGGTCTGTACACGGTGGCGCAGGTCAACGTGGCCATGGGCGGATCGGCGGCCGGGACCTGGGGCGGCTGGACGCTGGTGGTGGCGTACGAGAACCCGGCGGAACCGCTGCGGCACCTCGCGCTCTGGGACGGCTTCGCCCCACTGGGCGGCCGCTCGGGGGTCGAGATGCCGCTGCGCGGCCTGCCGTTCGCGGCGGGCGCCGGGGGCCGGGCGGGGCTGGTGGCGTACAACGGCGACCGCGGCACCACCGGCGACTCGCTCGTCCTCAGCACCGACGGGCCGACCCCCACCGCGTTCACCGACCGGGCCAATCCCTTCGACGACGTCCTGAACTCCACCATCGCCGACCCCGGCGGCGCGTCCCCCGCGCGGGTGCCGGCGTACGCCAACACCCTCGGCTACGACTCCGACGTGTTCGACCTCGAAGGGGGCCTGCCGCACGCCGGTGACCGGGCGGCCTTCCGGCTCACGTCCCAGCGGGACGCGGCATGGGCGGGCGTGCTCTTCGCCGCCGTCGACGCCCGGCGATGAACGCCTCCACGCCGAACGTCTTCGGGAGCGAGGAGAACATGCCCGTGGACCCGTCGGCCGTCGGCCGGCGGCCGCGGGTCCTGCACCTCACCCAGCCGGTGGACGGCGGAGTGGCGCGTGTCGTGACGGACCTGGTGCGGGCCCAGCTCGCGGACGGCCTGGACGTCACCGCGGTCTGCCCCGACAGCGCGCTCACCGGCCAGCTGCGGTCGCTCGGCGCGCACGTACGGCACTGGAGGGCGACGCGTTCGCCGGGCGCCTCGCTGGCGCGGGAGGTACGGCAGCTGGCCCGGCTGATCGACGAGGTGCGCCCCGATCTGGTGCACGCGCACAGCGCGAAGGCCGGGCTCGCCGGGCGGCTCGCGGTGCGCGGGCGCATCCCCACGGTGTTCCAGCCGCACGCCTGGTCGTTCGAGGCGGTGGGCGGGAGCACGGCGGCCCTCGCGCTGCGCTGGGAGCGGTGGGCGGCACGCTGGGCCGCGCGGGTGGTGTGCGTGAGCGAGGCGGAACGCGCCACCGGCGTGCACGCCGGGATCACCGGCCGCTGGACCGTCGTACCCAACGGCATCGACCCCGACCGTTTCCGCCCGGTGCCCGCAGGACCCGTACGGGCCGGGCTCGCGCCGCTGGCCGGGCTGCGCGCCGAGGCGCCGCTCGCCGTGTGTGTGGGCCGGCTGTGCCGGCAGAAGGGGCAGGACGTCCTGCTGCGGGCCTGGAACGCCGTACTGCGCCGGGTGCCCGACGCCCGTCTCGTACTGGTCGGCGACGGGCCGGACCATGACCGGCTGCGCGCGGTCGCACCCGGGTCCGTGCTGTTCGCGGGGGCCGTCGCGGACGCCTCCCCCTGGTACCAGGCCGCCGACCTCGTCGTCCTGCCGTCCCGCTGGGAGGGCATGGCGCTGGCCCCGCTGGAGGCGATGGCCTGCGGGCGGCCCGTGGTCGTCACGGACGTCGACGGCGCCCGCGAGAGCCTGCCGCCGTCCTTCGCCGCCCCGTGCGTGGTGCCGGCGGAGGACCCCCGGGCCCTGGCGGGGGCGGTCGGCGGACTGCTGCTCGACCCGGCGCTGCGCGCGTCCCTCGGCGACCGGGGCCGCCGGCACGTGCTGTCCCTCCACGACGTGCGGCACACCGCGCGGGCGGTCACCGACGTCTACCACGACCTGCTCGGCACCCGGCCCGCCGCGACAGGGACACGCCCGTGCCGGGCGGCCGGGGACGCCGAGGCCGACCGGACGGCATCGCCCGTCGAGCCCTCCGAGCACAGGGAGTCCATCCACTCGTGACCGCCGAACGCACCGTGCCCTCCCCCGGCGTACCGCCGCGGGAGCACGGATCCTTCTCGCCCGTCTCCGTCATGCCGCCGCGCGGCACCGACACCGGCCCCCGGCTGCCGGGCGCGCCGCCCCGGGCGGCCTCGGTGCTGCCGCTGCTCGTCGCGGACGGCGCCGCCGTCCTGCCCGCCGCGCTGGTGCTGCCCGGGGCCCAGCGCCATCCGCTGCTCGTCGCCCTGCTGATCGCGGTGTCGCTGCTGCTGCGCCCGCGTGACACCCGGCCACCGGTGCCGGGGCTGCTGGAGGAACTGCCCGCCGTGTGCGGCCGTGTCGCGGTGGCCTGGCCGGCCGGCGCGGCGCTGTGGGCCGCGTACCGGCCGGAGCACGCGCTGTCCGCCGGCACCGTGCTGACCGCACTGGCCGTACAGGCGGCGGCGGCCTGTGCGCTGCGCGCGGCCGTGCACGGGCGGCGGCGGGCCGTGCTGCTGCGCCACCCGCACGCCGCGCTCGTCGTCGGGCCGGTCGCGACCGCGCAGCGCGTGGCCGCCGCCGTGCTGCGCCACCCCCGCTGCGGGGTGCGGCCGGTGGGGATCGTCTCCGGGCAGCCGGACGGCGTCGAGGGCGTGCCGGTGCTGCGCACGGACGAGGAGGTCGAGCGGGCGGTCATCCAGAACGGGGTGCGGGCGGTGCTCGCCGTCCATCCCTCGGCACGGGCCGAACAGGGGCCGCTGCTGCGGGCGCTGGCCGAGTCGGGCTGCGCGGTCTGGGAGGTCGACGCCGACCCGGCGCCGTGCCCGACGCGGGAGCGGCTGGCCGGATTCCCCTGCCGGCGGCTGGACCTCGCCCCGGCGCACGGCGGCGGCCCCGGCAAGCGAATGCTCGACATCCTGGTCTCGGGGACGCTGTTGCTGCTGGCCGGCCCGCTGCTGCTGGTGTGCGCCGTGACGCTGCGGCTCTGTGACGGGCCGGGGGTGGTGTTCCGGCAGGAGCGCATCGGCCGGAACGGGGAGCCGTTCACGCTGCTGAAGTTCCGCACCCACCGCCCGGTCGACGAGCACGAGTCGGCGACCCGGTGGAGCGTGGCGGGCGAGCACGAGATGCGCTGGTTCTGCCGCATGCTGCGGCGCACCTCGCTCGATGAGCTGCTCCAGCTGTGGAACGTGCTCCGCGGCGACATGAGCCTGGTCGGCCCCCGGCCCGAACGGCCTTACTTCGTCGCGCAGTTCAGCCAGACGTATCCCGGTTACGCGGCCCGGCACCGGATGCGTACCGGCATCACCGGTCTGGCGCAGATCCACGGGCTGCGCGGCGACACCTCGATCGAGGACCGCTGCCGGTTCGACAACGCCTACATCGACGACTGGTCGTTGTGGCGGGACGTCTGCATCCTGCTGCGCACCGCGGCCACGCTGGTCCGCCCGACGGGGAGCTGACGCCACGTGAGTCACGCCCTCGTCCCGCTGACCCGCCGGGCCGCCGCCCTGGTGCCGGCCCTGCCGCTGGTGGCGGTGGTCGCCCTGGCGGGCCTGCCGCCGACGGGGGACGGCGCGGGGCCCGCCGACGTGGTGTCCGCGCTGGTGGTCGGGTACTGCGTGATCCGGCTGCTGCGGGAACGGCGGCGTCCGCTGTCGCCCCGCGCGGCCGTGGTGCTGGGGCTGCCGGTCGTGGGGCTGGCGCTCGCCGCGATGGGGGCGGCCTCGCCCCAGGCTGCGTTCGACGGCCTGTGCCGCTATCTGCAGATCTTCGTGCTCGTCCCGGCCGCCGTCCTGGTGCTGCTCCGTGACCGGGCCGGCTTCCGGGCGCTGGCCTGGTCGTTCGTGGGGCTCGCCCTGTGGCAGGGGGCCGTCGGGGTGCACCAGTACGTCACCGGGACCGGCGCCTCGTACCAGGGCGAGACCGTCCGCGCGGTCGGCACCTTCGGGGCACAGGACGTGATGGGCATGGCGACGGCGGTGTCGCTGGGCGTGGTGTGCGCGGCGGGGATCGCGCTGGGGCGGGCCCCGGTGTGGCAGCGGACGGCCGCCGCCGGGTGCGCCCTGGCCCTGGTGCTGCCGCTGGCGCTGTCCTTCAGCCGGGGCGCCTGGATCGCGACCGCGCTGACGTGCGCGGTGCAGCTGGCGCTGGCGGGGCTGCGGCGCGCGTTGAAGGTGGTGGCGGCCGTGGTCGCGGCGGGTGTCGTCCTGATGGGCGGGTTCGGGGTCGGTACGGCGATGCTGCAGGAGCGGATCGACAGCATCACGGAGGTCACCGACACGCCCGACCAGTCCGTCGTCGACCGGTACACCCTGTGGGCGGCGGCGACCGGCATGTGGCGCGAACACCCGTGGACCGGCGTGGGGCTGAAGAGCTTCCCCGAGTACCGCGACGGGCACGCCACCCTGGCGCTGTCCTCGGGCAGCGACATCGAGGGCGCGGGCGAGGAGTACCACAAGCAGGCGCTGCTGTCGCCGCACAGCATGTACCTGCTGGTGCTGAGCGAGCAGGGCCTGATCGGGCTGCTGGCGCTCGCCGGGGGCTGGCTGGCGCTGCTGGTGTGCGCGCTGCGGCGCCTGCTGCGGGCCCGCCGCCGCGGCCCCGGCTTCGACTGCGCGCTCGTCGCCGTCGGCCTCCTGCTCTGGCAGCTCACCGACTTCTTCTACGGCGACATCGGCGGCCCCTCGACGGTCCTGACGGGCATGGCCCTGGGCCTGACGGCGTGGTGGGCCCTGTCCTGTGACGACCGGGCGGACGCCGCCCCGCGGGACGGAGCGCCCGCCCGCCTCGAGGAGGCCGCGGCCCGATGACGATGCTGCCTTCACAGACTCCCGGTTCCGGCGCCGCCGGGCCCGAGTCCGGCGGGCTCAAGACCGGCGGTCCCGAAGCGGGCGGATCCCGGACCGGCGGCCCCGCCTCCGACCGGCCCGCGACGGAGACCCCCACGACGGGCGGGCCCCGGCCCACGGACCCCGGACCCACCGGACCCGCCGGGCCCGCCGGACCCACGACCGGCACACGCACGACGACCGGCGGCTCCGCGTCCGGCACGGTCGGTGACGGGGTGGGCGTGCCGCCCGTGGCGGGTGCCGGCCGGCCGGGCGGGGACGGTGGTGAGTCGGGCGCGGTGTCCCGGAGGTTCCTCGCCCGGGCCGCGCTGGGGACGGCGGTGCTGTCCATCGCCGGGTCGTTGCTCGGGCTGGTGCGGGACCAGTCGCTGGCGCGGCTGTTCGGGGCCGGGAGCGACACGGACGCCTTCCTGGTCGCATGGGCCGTGCCGGAGATCGCCGCGACGCTGCTGATCGAGGACGGACTGGCGATCGCGCTGATCCCGGCGTTCAGCATGGCGCTGGCGCGACGGGCCCGGGGCGCGCCCGGCGACCCGGTGCGCGATCTGGTCAGGGCCACCCTGCCGCGGCTGTGCCTGGCCTTCGCCGCGGTGACCGCGCTGGTCGCCGCCGGGGCCCCGTACCTGGTCCGCGCCCTGGCGCCCGGTCTGCCCGATCCCCGCCTCGCCGTCGACTGCACCCGGCTCACCGCGCTCAGCCTGCTGGCCTTCGGGCTCGCCGGGTACTGCAGCGCCGCACTGCGGGCGCACCGCCGTTTCTTCGCGCCGGCGGCGATCTACGTCGCGTACAACACCGGCATCGTGGCGACGATGTTCCTGCTCGGCGGGGAGTGGGGGGTGCGCTCGGCGGCCGTCGGGGTCGCGGTGGGCGGCTGTCTGATGGTGGCGGTGCAACTGCCGTCCCTGTGGCGGCAGCTGACGTCGCGTACTCCCGCTCCCGCTCCCGAGCCGGCCGCGACCGGGCCGGCGGCCGAGGAGGGGACGGTGCGCCTCGCCCTGATCGCCGCCGTGCTGCTGTTCGCGCTGTGCCGCCAGTCGCAGGTCCTCGTCGAACGCTTCCTGGCGTCCTCCCTGCCCGCCGGGTCCATCTCGCACCTCAACTACGCGCAGAAGGTCGCCCAGATCCCGATGACGCTGTCGCTGATGGTGTGCACCGTCACCTTCCCCGTGGTGGCGCGGGCGCTCGCCGACGGCGACACCCGCCGGGCCCGCGCCCGGGTGGAACGGGATCTGGTGCTGGCGTCCTGTGTGGTGCTTGCGGGCATGTGCGCGGTGATCGCCTGCGCCCCGCAGATGATCGAACTGCTCTTCCAGCGCGGGGCGTTCACCGCGGCCGACACCGCCGCGACGGCGAACGTCATGCGCGTGTACGCCCTCGGTCTGCTCGGCCAGACACTCGTGGGCGCCCTCGTCCGCTGCTACTTCTCGACGGGCCGCCCCAGCTGGTACCCCCTCGGCGTGATGGCGGCCGGCATCGCCGCCACGTCGCTGATCGGCGCCGCGACCGTGAGCCGCTGGGGGGTGGCGGGGATCGCCGCCGCCAACGCCTTCGGCATCACCGTCACGGCCGTACTGCTGCTGACCGGCCTGCGCACGGCCCGCCACGGCGACACGGCCGGCGTCTCGATCGGCGTCCGCGAGGTCCTGGGCCGGCTGAGCCGGCCCGTGCTCGCCTCGGTCCTCGCCGTCGCCGCCGGGGCGTTCGCCGCGAGCCGCTTCGAGTCCCCGGTGGCCGCTCTCGCGGCCGGCTGTCCGGCCGTGGCCGCCGTCTTCGCGCCGCTCGCCCTGTCCGTCCCGGTCACCCGGCGCTCCGTATCCGCATCCGCACTGCGCTCCGTACGCACCGTCACACGAAGGCTCACACATGGCCGCACCCGTTGATTCCGTCGCCACCGGCAGACCCTCCGCGCCCCGTCCGGGCCCCGTCCCCTGGGTGGCGATGTACCACTCGGTGGGCGACTGCTCGGACGACCCGTACCGCATCACCGTCACCCCCGAGCGGCTCGGGCGGCAGCTGGCCTGGCTGTGCCGACGAGGGCTGCGCGGTGTGTCCGTCGCCGAACTCCTCGCCGCGCGCGCCCGTGGCGAGGGCCGGGGCCTGGTCGGCCTCACCTTCGACGACGGCTACACCGACTTCCTCACCGGCGCCCTGCCGCTGCTGCACCGCTTCCGCTGCGGCGCCACCCTCTTCGTCCTGCCGGGCCGGCTCGGCGGCGACAACGCCTGGGACCCGCTCGGCCCGCGCAAGCCGCTGCTGACCGCGGACGGCATCCGGCGCGCCGCCGACGGGGGCGTGGAGATCGGCTCCCACGGCCTCACCCACGTCGACCTGACCCGCGTGGACGAGGCCACGCTCACCGCGGAGGTCGCCGGGAGCCGCGCCCGGCTGGAGGAGCTGACCGGCACCCCGGCCGCCGGGTTCTGCTACCCGTACGGCACGGTCGACGCGCGCGCCGTCGAGGCCGTACGGAAAGCGGGCTACGCCTACGCCTGCGCCATCGACCCCGGCCCGCTGACCGGCCCGCACGCCCTGCCGCGGGCGCACGTCGGGCAGAACGACACGGCGTGGCGCCTGCATCTCAAGCTCCGGCTGCACCGGCTGCGCCGGCGCCCGGTGGAGGGCGTGTGATGAGGGCGCTGCACATCATCACCGGGCTCGGTGTCGGCGGTGCCGAGCAGCAGTTGCGGCTGCTGCTGCGTCATCTGCCGGTCGACTGCGACGTGGTGACGCTCACCAACCCCGGCGCGGTCGCCGAAGGGCTCGGCGCCGACGGCGTGCGGGTCGTGCACCTGGGCATGGGCGGCAACCGCGACCTGGCCGCGCTCCCTCGCCTGGTCCGGGTGATCCGCGCCGGCGGCTACGACCTCGTGCACACACATCTGTACCGGGCCTGTGTCTACGGCCGGCTCGCCGCCCGGGTCGCCGGGGTCCGCGCGGTCGTGGCGACCGAACACTCCCTGGGCGACACCCAGATGGAGGGCCGCAGACTGACGGCGGGGGTGCGCGCGCTGTATCTGGCGAGCGAGCGGCTCGGGTCGGCGACGGTCGCCGTCTCCCCGACGGTGGCCGACCGGCTGAAGCGCTGGGGCGTGCCCGCCCCCCGCATCGAGGTCGTCCCCAACGGCGTCGACCTGGACCGTTTCCGCTTCGACCCGCAGCGACGGGAGCACACCCGTCGGCGCCTCGGCCTGCCTCGGGGCGCGTTCGTCGTCGGCGGCGTCGGCCGGCTCACCCGGGGCAAGCGGTTCGACGTCCTCGTCCGCGCGCTCGCCCTGCTGCCGGAGGACCACTGGCTGCTGCTGGTGGGCGGCGGCCCCGAGGAGCACGTGCTGCGCCGCACCGCCCGCGAGGCCGGGGTGGCGGGGCGGGTCCTGTTCACCGGCGAGCGTCCCGGCGTCCCCGACGGCACCCCCGGCCCCGACCTGCCCTCGCTGGTCTCGGCGATGGACCTGTTCGCCTCCCCGTCCGCGGAGGAGGCCTTCGGTCTCGCGGCCGTGGAGGCGCTGGCGTCGGGCCTGCCCGTGCTCTACGCCTCCTGTCCGGCGATCGAGGACCTGCCGCCCGGGACCGGCGCCGGCGCCCGGCGGGTGCGTGGCGGCCCCGGTGCGTACGCCCGCGCGATCACCGAGGTCCGTACGGCGGGCCCCGGACCGCGCACGGCCGGCCGGGCCGCGCACCACTACAGCATCACCCGCAGCACAGCCCGCCTCATGGACGTGTACACGACGGCCGTCGCCGGTTCGTCGCCGCCCGCCGCACCGTAAGCCTCCGCCGCACCGTAAGCCTCCGCCGCACCTTCGAGGGAGCAAGCCCGTCATGACCGACACCCCGACCCGTCGGCGCCGTCCGCCCCTGGACCGTGTCAGAAAGCTGCCGGCCTGGTCCGCGCTGGTGGCAGGCACGCTCCTCGGCAGTCTGCTCGGCGGCGCGTACGGCCTGCTCACGCCCCCGGCGTACACGGCCACCAGTTACGTCGTCGCCGTACCGACCGACAAGGCGACCCCGGACGCGGCCCGCGGTTTCGCGCAGGCGTACGGCCGGGTCGCCACCCAGCTCGCGGTGCTCGGCGACGCGCAGGTGTGGGCCGGGGTGCCGGTGCGCACCCTGCGGGACAGCGTCCGCACGGCGACCTCGCCGGACGCGCCGATGGTCGCCGTCACGGCCACCTCCGCGCAGCCCGGGCTGGCCGTCGACATGGCCAACGCGGTCTCGCGCGCGCTGACCCGGCACGCCGAGGACACCAAGGGCAGCACCCAGGTCCGGCTCGTGCAGTTCTCGCGCGCGGTGCGGCCGGGCAAGCCGTCGTCCGCGTCGTCGGAGGTGACCGCGCTGGTGGGGGCGAGCGCGGGCGGCCTGCTGGGCGGCCTGGTGCTGCTCGCCCGGCCGAGACGGACCGGCCGGGGCGACGACCCCGCCCCCGCCGCCTCGGTACCCGGCCCGGCCACCGCCGCCGATGTGCAGCGGTGACGCGGCCGGGGCGGCCCTAGGGGGTGCGCGACCACCAGTCGAAGCGGAGGCAGAGTTTTCCGCCGAGCCAGTACTCCACCCACCGGCCCAGGTCCAGCGGCGAGCAGTTCTCCGGCGGCAGCGGCGCGTCGGGTGTGGTCGGCGCGGGAGTGGGTGCCGGGGTCTGCGGGGTCTGCGGGGTGGTGTCCGGCTCCCCCTCGTGCGTGCGGCCGTAGAGAACGCTCTTGTAGACGCGGGAGGAGTCCGGGTTGTCGTCGCACTGCCACACCCCGTGCGGGCAGTAGTCGGTCAGCGTGTTGTAGAGCGGTTCGTGCCGGTCGATCCACGCGAGCATGCGCCGCATGTACTCGGGATTGTCGCCGTTGCGGAAAAGCCCCCATTCGGGGTACGAGATCGGCTTTCCGTGGGCCTTCGCGAAATCGACGTGCGCCTGGAGTCCGTACGGCTCCTTCACCTGTTCGTCGAAGGAGCGCCCGGCCGGCTGGTCGTAGGAATCCATTCCGACGATGTCGACCGTGTCGTCCCCGGGGTAGCACTGGGTCCAGGGAACGGCGTCCCGGCCGCGGCTCGGTGTGAAGTCGAACCGGAATTCCTGGCCCGGCACCGCGCGCATGGTCTTCACGATCCGGTTCCAGTACTTCTTCCAGGATTCCGGGTCGGGACCGCAGCGGTGGGTGTAGGTGACGCCGTTCATCTCCCAGCCGAGCACCAGGACCGTGTCCGGCACCTTCAGCTCGACCAGCCGCTCGGCGAGGGCACGGAAGTGATGGTCGAACTCCCCGGCCGCGCCCCGCCGCAGCAGCTGCCGGACCTCGTGATCGGAGACGCCCTCCTCGTTGCGCTCCTGCAGGGGGACGTTGAGGACGAGCATCCGGTCGTCCTCGGCGTTGCGCCAGCGCGCCCACGACTCGAGGAAGCCGATGTCCCCCTCGATGTCGCTCCAGCGGTTGCCGGGCAGGTAGGTGTGGCCGACGCGCAGCTCGGCACCGCCCAGCCAGCGGCTGAGCTGCTCCATGCGGGCCACTCCGCGCGCGTCGGAGGCGAGGAAGGCGCCGAAGGCCGGGACCTTGCGGAGCGGCACCGGCAGGACCGGCGCGGGGACCGACGGGAGGCCGGCTGCCGGGGCTGCGGGGGCCTTCGGGACCTCGGGGGTCGTGGGAACAGCCACGGGCTCGTCCGGGGCCGGCGCCGCCGGACGGGAATCGTCGGTCGGCGCCGGCTCCGTCGTGGGTCCGGCCGCCAGGGCGGCGGCCACGACGACCGCCGCCGCGCCCACGGCCATCGCGCGGGACCGGACCCGCCTGTGCTGTGGGGCCATTGGCTGCTCCTCTTCTCACTCGCGTCCGCCTTCTGCCTGAATCAACCGACCTTGACGAACAGTCATATGAATTCAGGCACAAGACATACGACGACGCCAATGTCACTGCGGCTTTCGAGTGCCGGGCTGACCCGTGCGGGTGAGCCGGTACCAGAGGAAAGTGAGTATTCGTGTCGCTGCTCGACACCCGAGTCCCCGCCGTACTGCTGCGGACCGACCGGAACCCCTTTCACCACGGAACGCTGGGGGCCGTGCGGTCGCTCGGCAGGGCGGGAGTGGAGGTGCATGTCGTCGCCGATTCCACGGGAAGTCCCGTCCGTCGCTCGCGTTATGTCCACAGCATGCATTCCCCGCCGCCACCGGGAGCATCCGCGGAGCAGATCCTCGCCGTGCTGCGCCGGGTGGCCGGCCGGGTGGGGCGCCCGGCCGTGCTGGTCCCGCTGGACGACGCGACCGCGATCGCCGCGGGCCGGCTGCGAGGCGACCTCGCGCCCTCCTACCTGCTGCCCGAGATGCCGGCCACGCTGCCCGAACGCGTCGCCGACAAGGCGGAACTGGCCGCCGTGTGCGCCTCCGCGGACGTTCCGCACCCGCTCACGCTCGTCCCGGACAGTCCGCGGCGGGCCGCCGAGGACGCCCACCGGCTCGGGCTGCCGCTGGTCGCGAAGTGGAGCCGGCCCTGGCTGCTGCCGGCCAGCGGCGGACTGCGCAGCACCCGGCTGCTGCACACCGCGCAGCAGGCCCGGGAGCTGCACGCGCGCACCGCGGAGGCGGGCAGCCCGCTGCTGCTCCAGGAGTACCTGCCGCCGGGCGAGGACCGGGACTGGTTCTTCCACGGCTACGCCGACCGCGCGGGCGCCGTGCGCGCCGGCGGCCCGGGCCGCAAGCGGCTGTCCTGGCCGCGCGGCGCGGGGCTGACCGCGGTGGGCCACTGGACGCCCAACCCCGAGGTCCGGGCGCTCGCCGAACGGCTCACCGGCGAACTCGGCTACCGCGGCGTCTTCGACCTCGACTTCCGTCGTTGCGGCACGACCGGCCGCTACCACCTCCTCGACTTCAACCCGCGCCCCGGCGCCCAGTTCCGGCTCTTCGCGGACAGCGCGGGACTGGACGTCGTACGCGCCCTGCACCTGGATCTGACCGGACGGCCGCTGCCGGACGGGGATCCGGTGGCCGGGCGGTCGTTCGTGGTGGAGAACTACGCGCCGTTCGCCGCGCTGCGCACGGCGTCCGGCGGACGCGAACTGGCCTGGTACGCCAGGGACGACCGCGCCCCCGGATGGGCGATGTGGGCCCTGTGGGCCCGCCACGTGTCCGGTCGGCTGCGGCAGCGGCTGGGCGCGGCGGCTTCCGTGCCGGCGCCCCGCCCGGTCCCCCGGGCGGCCGCGCCCTGCCCGACCTCCCCGACCGACAACGAGAAAGCGAGCAGCTGATGATGTACGACCTCCTGGTGGTGGGCGCCGGTCCGTACGGTCTGTCGATCGCGTCCCACGCCGCGGCCGCCGGGCTGAACGTGCGTGTGTTCGGCCGGCCCATGGCGTCCTGGCGGGACCACATGCCCGGCGGCATGTTCCTGAAGTCGGAGCCGTGGGCGTCCAACCTGTCCGACCCGGGCGGGCGCTGGAAGCTGGACGCGTACTGCGCCGAACAGGGCCTGACGGCACGTCACGCGCACCCGATCCCGGTGGAGGCGTTCGCGTCGTACGGCCTGTGGTTCGCCCGCAACGCCGTGCCGGAGGTGGACGAGCGCACGATCACCCGGGTGTCGTCCGGCCCCGACGGTTTCACGGCGGTCACCGAGGACGGGCAGGCGCTGCACGCGCGGACGGTGGCGCTGGCGGTCGGGGTGATGCCGTTCATCGAGGTGCCGCCGACCCTGCGCGGGCTGCACCCCACGCTGGTGACGCACAGCAGTCACCACAGCGACCTGGGCCACTTCCAGGGCAAGGACGTCACGGTGATCGGTGGCGGCCAGGCGGCCCTGGAGACCGCGGCGCTCCTCGCGGAGCAGGGCACGCGGGTACGGGTGCTGGCGCGGGCGGAGCGGCTGCGGTGGAACGACGTGCCGCCGCCCTGGGAGCGGCCGTGGTGGCAGTCGGTCCGCTCGCCGCACAGCGGTCTCGGGCCCGGCTGGCGGAACTGGTTCTACTCCGAGCGCCCCGGTCTGTTCCGGCGGCTGCCGCAGACGTCCCGGTCGCGGATCGCGGCCACGGCCCTGGGGCCCGCGGGCGCGTGGTGGGTGCGGGACCGGGTGGAGCGGGCGGTGGACCTGCTGCCGGGCCAGGAGGTCACCGCGGCCGCCGCGGTGCCGGGCGGGCTGCGCCTGGACCTGGCCGGCCGTGACGGCTCCCGGCGCTCCCTGGAGACCGAGCACGTCATCGCCGCCACGGGGTTCAAGGCGCACCGTGACCGGCTCGGCCTGCTCTCCGCCGAGCTGCGTGGGACGCTGGCGGCGCTGCCGGACGGTTCCCCGGCGCTCGGCCACAGCTTCGAGTCGTCGCACCGGGGACTGTTCCTGGCGGGCCTGGTGACCGCGTCCGGCTTCGGCCCGGCGATGCGCTTCGTGCACGGCGCGACGTTCACGGCGTCGACGCTGGTCCAGGGGGTGCGCCGACGGCTGAGGTCGACGCCGGTGCGCGGGACGGTTCCCGTCCCGGGCGGCGGCAGCCGCAGCGGGGCGCCGTCGCCGGTGAGCGGCTGACGGGCACCGACGATGACGCGTCCCCCGGACCGGGTCGGTCCGGGGGACGCGTCGCTGTACGGGTACGGCTGCCGGGTGGGGCGGGCCCGGCAGCCGACGCCTCAGCGCCTCAGCGCCTCAGCGGCGGGAGGCGAGGCGGCCTCGGCGGTAGAGCATCGCGCCTCCGGTGATCAGGACGGCGCCGGCCGCCGAGGCGGCGATCACGCCGTCACTGCCGGTCTCGGCCAGGTGGGGCGGGTTGCCGGGCACTTCCTCCTCCTCGGCCGGGGGCTTCTCGACCTCGTACGTGGGAGGCGTCTTGACCTTGGTGGGCGGAGCCGGCGTCTCCTTCTCGGGCTCGTCCTCCTCGCCGTAACCGCCGTACCCGCCGTGGTTGACGCAGGTGTTGCCGTAGGCGTCGTCGAACAGCGAGATGACGCGGACGTCGTTGCCGCACGCGTTCACCGGCAGGTGGACGGGCACCTGCACGTTGTTCCCGGACAGCAGACCGGGCGAGTTCTTGGCGGTGCCCACCGCGTGCGCGCCACCGGAGTCGCCGTAGGAGGAGTCGCCGTAGGAGGAGTCCTTGTGCGAGGAGTCGCCGTAGGAGGAGTCACCGTGCGAGGTCTCCTCGTGCGAGCCGTCCGCGGACTTCTCCGTCCGGCCGTGGGAGCCGTTGACGCACGTGTTGTCGGCCGCCTCGTTGAACGCCCCGGCCACGTGCACGCCGTTGCCGCACGCGTTCACCGGCGCGTGGACCGGTGCCTGCACGTTGTTCCCGGACGCCAGCCCGGGCGAGCCCTTGGTGCCGCCCACCGCGTGCGCGCCGCCGTCGGAGTCACCGTGCTTGCCGTCCTCGGACGTGTGGGAGCCGTTGACGCACGTGTTGTCGGCCGCCTCGTTGAACGCTCCGATCACGTGCACGCCATTGCCGCACGCGTTCACCGGCGCGTGGACCGGTGCCTGCACGTTGTTCCCGGACAGCACACCGGGAGAGTCCTCGGCACTGCCCACCGCGTACGAGTCGGCGAGGGCGGGGGTTCCGTACAGGGACAGAATGCCGGTGGCGGCGGCGGCCGCCACGAACACTCCCCTGCTCAGGGTCTGTCGCAATGTGGTTGTCTTCCTGCTTGAAGAAATGGGAGCGGCCACGCGTTCTGGCCCTCCGCTGCCGCATGGCCTACTCCTTCATCAACCCGACTCGGCGGAATCGGTTGCGCAGGTTCACCCGGTTGGCCCGCGCGGACGGGTGCGCGGTCCGGGGCGTCAGGACACCACGTCCTTGCGGACGAACCCCCGGAACGCCAGCGCGAACAGCACCAACGCGTACGTCACGGACACCGACGCGCCCTGGATCATGCCGGACCACTCCGGGTTCGGCTGGACGGCGTCCGCCCAGGCGAACTGCCAGTGCGCGGGCAGGAAGTGCCGCCAGTCGCCGAGGGCGGTGACGGCGTCCAGGACGTTGCCGACGATGGTCAGGCCGACCGCGCCGCCGACCGCGCCCAGCGGGGCGTCGGTGCGGGTGGACAGCCAGAACGCGAGCCCGGCGGTGACCAGCTGCGACACGAACAGGTACGCCACGACCACCACGAGCCGCTGCGCCGCCGTGCCCGGGTCGAGCGCACCGCCGGTGGGGATCTGCAGCGACCCCCAGCCGTAGGCTGCCGTGCCGACGGCGAGCGCCACCACCGGCAGCAGCACCATCGCGGCCAGGCTCAGCCCCAGTCCGACGATCAGTTTGGACCACAGCAGCCGCATCCGGGGCACCGGCGCGGCGAGCAGATAGCGCAGGGAGGACCAGCCGGCCTCCGAGGCGACCGTGTCCCCGCAGAACAGGGCGACCGGGATGACCAGCAGGAAGCCCGCGGACACGAACAGGTTCACGGCGGCGAAGTTGGCGCCGGACGCCGTGGCCGTGTCCATCAGGTTGACGCGGTTGCCCCGGCCGTCCGGTTCGCCGCCGATCGCGAAGGCGACCACCAGTACGAACGGCAGGACGGCGAGGATCGCGCCCATCACCAGGGTGCGGCGACGCTTGAGCTGGCGGACCAGCTCCACCCGCAGCGGCAGGGTGCGGCCCGCGCGGTAGCCGGTGGCGACCTCTGCGGGTCCGGGCTGCGCAGCCGGCTCGGCTCGCTCGTCCCGCTCGGTGAGCGTGCTCATGCGGAACCTCCGATCAGGGTGAGGAAGGCGTCTTCGAGGCGGCGGTGCGGGCCCACCGACGCCACGGGCACCTCCAGCCGGACCAGTTCGGCGACCAGGCGCGGGGCGGTGCCGTCGGCGTCGAGCCGGACCAGCAGCCCCTCGTCGGTGCGGACGGCGGAGGCGACGCCCGGCAGTGCGGCGATCTTCTCGGCGACCGGCTCGTCCACGGGCTCCTGCGTCCCCACGAGCAGGGTGTCGCCGGAGCCGACGATCTCCTGCACCGGACCGGCCTGGACGAGCCGCCCGCGGTCCATCACCACGAGGTGGGTGCAGGACTGCTCCACCTCCGACAGCAGATGGCTGGAGACGATCACCGTGCGCCCGGCAGCCGCGTACCGGATCATCACCTCGCGCATCTCGCGGATCTGCGGCGGGTCGAGTCCGTTGGTCGGTTCGTCGAGGATGAGCAGGTCCGGCAGGCCCAGCATGGCCTGGGCGATGGCCAGGCGCTGGCGCATGCCCTGGGAGTAGGTGCGCACCGCGCGGGCGAGCGCGTCACCGAGGCCCGCGATCTCCAGGGCCTCCTCCATGCGGGCGTCCTCCCGGGGGCGCCCCGTGGCCCGCCAGTACAGCTCCAGGTTCTCCCGGCCGGACAGATGCGGCAGGAAGCCCGCGCCCTCGACGAAGGCGCCGACCCGGGAGAGCACCGGGGCGCCGGGGCGGATGGCGTGGCCGAAGACGCGGATCTCGCCGCCGTCGGGCCTGATGAGGCCCATCAGCATGCGCAGGGTGGTCGTCTTGCCCGCGCCGTTCGGGCCGAGGAGGCCGAGCACCTGCCCCTTCTCCACCCGGAAGGACAGGTCCCGTACGGCGTACCGGTCCGAGGAGCGGGAGTAGCGCTTGCTCAGGCCGGTGATCCGGAGCGGGGCGTCGGCCAGTTCCGGGTCGGGCGCCGGTGCGGTGGTGCGGCGGCGGCCGGTGAACAGCAGGGCGAGGGCGATCAGGGCGCCGGCGACCGGCAGCCACACCACCCACGCGGGCAGCGGGGCCGCGGCGGTGGTCACGCCGGGGGCGGTGGGCACCGTGAGGTCGCTCTTCAGGGAGACGGTGTACGTCGCCGGGGCGGCCGGGGAGGCGTAGCCGAGGTCGGTGGAGGCGAGGACGAGGCGCAGCCGGTGGCCCTTCTGGACCTCGTGGTCGACGGCGGGGAGGGTGAGCGTCACGTCCTTGCCGGCCTTGGCGTCCTCGACGCGGACGGGCGCGACCAGCTGCGAGGGGAGCACCTGCTGCCGTCCGTCCGGGCCGGCGTCGTACACCTTGCCGAACAGGACGGCGTCCTCGCCGGTCGACTCGACGTGCACGGTGACGGTCGGTGATCCGGTGATCCGCAGGTCGTCGGCGACCGGGGCGGAATCGAAGCGGGCGTACTGGCCGGGGAAGTCCAGGGAGACGCCGACGCCGAGCGAGGAGAGCTGGGCGAGTCCGCCGGAGCCGCCGAGGCCGGGCAGGGAGGAGATGGCGGGCGGGCCGGCGCCTGCCGGGTTGACGAAGCTCTGCTCACGTCCGGTGAGGGGGAAGGGCCTGCCCTCGTTCGTCAGCCCCGGGTAGGTGCCGGCGCTCGCGCCGTTCAGCACGGCCTGACCGTCGGTGGAGTCCACGCCTCCGGTGCGGGTGACGCGGAAGGCGGGGCCGGTGTCGGCGGCCTTGTCGTCCTTCAGGTACCGGTCGAACCAGGTCCGTACGCGCTGCTGCACGCGGTCCGTCTCCGGATTGCCGCCGTCGTGACCGCCCGCGATCCAGTCGACGTCGACCGGGGCGCCGTTGGCGCGGATCGCCTTGGCGGCGGCGTCGGCCTGGCCGAGCGGGAAGAGGGAATCGGTCTGGCCCTGCATCAGCAGCGTGGGCACGTCGATGCGTTCGGCGACGGCGGACGGCGAGCGCGCCTCGAGCAGCTCGCGCGCCTCGGCGTCCGGGACGCCGGACTCGGCGACCCGCTGGTACATCTCGCACAGCGCGGGCTCGAACTTCTCGCAGCCGCCGCCGGAGTTGACGAAGACGCCCGCCCACAGCTTCTTGAAGACACCGTTCGGGAAGAGCGCGTCGGCGAGGTCGAAGTAGGTGATCGCCGGGGCGATGGCGTCGACCCGGTCGTCGTACCCGGCGCCGAGCAGGGCGATGGCACCGCCGTACGAGCCGCCCGCCATCCCGACCCGCGGGTCGCCGTCCTTGTCGAGCCGCACCTCGGGCCGGTCCGCCAGCCAGTCGATCAGCCGGGAGACGTCGGCGACCTCGCCCTCCGGGTCGTTCAGCCCGATCGCCCCGGTCGACTTGCCGAAGCCGCGCGCGGACCACGTCAGCACCGCGTATCCGTCGCGCGCGAGGTCCTCGGCCTGCTCCCGCACGTCGTCCTTGCTGCCGCCGAAGCCGTGCCCGAGCAGGACGGCGGGGCGGCGGCCGTCGGGTCCGGCGGTGAAGTACGAGGTGTCGATCCGCACCCCGTCGCCCACGCTCATGACCCGGTCGGCGCGGCGGACCGCGGGCGCGGCGTCGGAGGCGACGGCACTCCACGTGCCGGCACCGGCGAGCACGACGACGGCGGCCGCGGCGGCGACGACCCGTCGCGGCCTCCGTGACAGCGGCCGTCGTGACCGCAGCCACCGCGATCCGGGCAGTCGAAGATCCATGGGTCAACGGTACGGGGTCGACCTGTCGCCGAGTTGTCGACCGGAGACCGAACCCGGGGACCTCCCACAGGCGTATGGCACGGGTGCGGCGTACCGCGTCCGCGGTACGCCGGGGTGCGCGCGCTCCGGCCAAAGGTTCGTTGGAGCGCCCCGACGGCCGCTGATCTCCCTAGGCTGGTGCCACGACGGTCGAACAGCGGAAGGAAGTCCGCCATGCCCAGAACTACGCAGCTGCGTACCTACACCGTTCGTGACGGCATGCTCGACGAGTGGGCCGAGCGCTGGCGGCAGGAGATCGTGCCATTGCGGCTGAAACTGGGCTTCACCATCGGTGGGGCGTGGGTGGAGCGGGAGCGCAATCAGTTCGTGTGGCTGATCTCCTACGACGGCCCCGAGACGTTCCAGGAGCGCAACGCGCTGTACTGGTCGTCGCCCGAGCGCAAGGCGATGAACCTGAACCCGGACGACTACCTCGTCCACACCGACGACCGCACGGTCGAGCAGGTCTACTGATCACGGACGGCCGAGCGGCAGCATGTGGTGCCGCCGTTCCTCTTCCGTGAGCGTACGGAAGACCCGCGCCCGCGCGACCGCCTCCAGCCGGTCGTAGTCGGGCTCCGCGGGCCACACCCTGGCCGTCCCGTCGGCGGACCCGGTCAGCAGCCGCGTGCTGTCACGGGACCATGCCACCGAGGTCACCTTGTCCTGGTGAACGCCGACGACACCGATCTCATCGAAGGTGGCTGCGGACCACACCCGTACGGTGCGGTCGTCGGACCCCGTGGCGACGTACCTGCCGTCGGGTGACCAGGCGACGGCGCGGACACGTCCCTCGTGCCCCTTCAAGACGTCGATGCGCCGGCCTGTGGCCGCGTCCCACGCGGCGGCCGTCCAGTCCCCCGAGGCCGTGGCGACACGCGTCTCGTCCGGGGACCAGGCGGCGTCCTCCACATAGTTGTCGTGTCCGCGCAGGACGGTGAGCTGCCGACTGTCGCTGGTGTCCCAGAGTCGGCAGGTCCGGTCGTCGGAACAGCTGGCGAGCAGCCGACCGCTCGGTGACCAGGCCACGCGGCCCGCCCAGTCCTGGTGCTCCTCGAACTTCATCAGTTCGGTACCGTCCAGCGCCGACAGGACACGGACGGCGCCGTCGTGCCCACCAGTCGCAATCCGTCGGCCGTCCGGGGACCAGGCACATCCTTCGACGACCTCCCCGCGCCGCTCGAAAAGCGTGCGGCCCGTGCCGTCCACGACCCGGAAGAGCCCGTCGTTGGTGCTGAGCGCGAGCCGGTCCCCGTGCGGCGAGCAAGCCACACTCCACACCCGGTCGTCCAGGCAGACGACGGGCCCGGCGGAAGCGCCTGTTTCCGCGTCCCAGACTCGAGCCGTGCCGTCGTTGGAGGCCGTGGCGACGCGACTGTCGTCCCCGGACCACGCGGCCTCGTTCACCGGACCGTCGTGCCCGTCGACGAGTATGGACTCGGCACCGCGCGGACGCAGGTCCCACACGATCCCGGTGCCGTCGGTCGAGCCGGTGGCGAGCTGTGTGCCGTTGGGAGACCAGGTCACTCCCCACACGGTGTCGGTGTGGCCGCGCAGCACCGCCAGGACCTTCGCATCCTCGGCGTCGACGATGCGCACGGTCCGGTCGGAGGAGGCGGAGGCGAGCATCCGGCCGTCCGGTGACCAGGCCAGGTTCCATACGTAGTCGGTGTGCCCGCGCAGCAGGAGACGGAGCTCGCCCGTCTCCGCGTCCCAGATGCGGGCGGTGTGGTCACCGGAGCCGGTCGCGATGCGGCGCCCGTCCGGGGACCAGGCGATGCCTTCGACGAAGTCCGTGTGCCCGGTCAGGGTCACGGTGGCCGTCCCCGTCGCGCGGTCCCACACGATCACGGTCTGGTCATGGGAGACGGAGCCGAGAAGGCTGCTGTCCGGCGACCAGGCAACGCCCCAGACATCGTCGCTGTGCCCGCGCAGTTCGTGCACGAGCCGGCCTGTCCGGGCCTCCCAGACACGTACCGCTCGGTCCTTGAAGGTGGCGGCGATGTGCGACCCGTCGGGCGACCAGGCCACCTGCCTGCCGATGTCCCCGGCCCCGGTCAGCAACCGTACGGGCTCACCGGAAACGGCGTCCCAGATCCGTACGACATGGTCCCGGCCGACGGTGGCCACCTGGGCCGAGTCGGGTGACCAGGTGACGGACTCGACCATCGCACCGTCGGAGGGCAGGACAAGCACGGCCCGTCCCGACCGGGCATCGTAGACGCGGGCCGTACCGTCCCGGGACGCCGTCGCCAGCAGGCGCCCGTCCGGCGACCAGGCGATGTCGCGGACCGTGTCCGTGTGCCCGTCGAGCCGGGTGCGCGGATGGCTGGCGGCCAGGGCCGCCATCAGCCCGCGCCTCGCGGAGGGTGTCGGCGTGCACTCGCCGAGCGCGGCCAGCGACAGCAGCAGGGCGCGTTCGGGCTCGGTCTCCGCACTGCCGAGAACCTGCCGGCCGATGCTGTCGGAGACACGGCTCAGGAAAGCGAGGTCCCGGCGCTGGGAAGCCTCGACAAGCGCTCGCGCGGGCGCCGACGCCTGCCCGGCCTCGTCCAGGGCTTCGAGCCAGCGCTGGGCCACGGTGAGCCGTTCACCGGTGAGGAGGTAGTCGGCGCTGCGCCCGGACCGCTCCCAGTCCTCGGCCCACCGCTCCAGCTCGGCGCGCTCCCGCAGCCGCTCGGCCCGCGCCTCGACCTCCTGCCGCAGCGGCGCCCACTGCCGGAACAGTGCCTCGTGCGTCACCTGGGCGTACGGCTCCTGGCCGGTGGTCGCGTCCCCGCGTACGTCGGACCGCAACAGCCGGGCGTCGATGAACGCGTCCACCACGTGCCGCTCCCTGTCAGTGAGGTCCGACAGCGGCACGTGGCGGCGGGCGACCTCCTGCCCTTCCACGGTGACGCACTTCAGCAGCACGCGGAGGACGAAGTCGATGGTGTCGCCCGTACCGAGACCGGCCACGGTGTTGTCGGCCTGCCGCGCCAGCGCGCCCGGTACGCCGCCGAGCCGCTGGTACAGCTCTTCGGTGACCGTTCCGCCGGGGCCGGACGCGAAGTACAGCTCCTGGAGGAGGTAGGCGAGCAGCGGGAGGGCGTCGTCGGTACCCGTCTCACCCACGATCATGTCGACCACGCCGGGTGCGAAGGAGAGATCCACCAGGGCACCGGGCGCCTCCACCACCTCGGCGAGCTGGGCCCTGCTCAGGGTGCCGATCGCGATGGGGTGTTGGAAGAGGTCGGCGTGACCGGCGCCGAGGAGCTTTCCCAGAAGGTCCACGCGGAGAGTGGCCAGCACCCTGACCGAGGGGTCCTGCTCCAGGCAGGTGCGCAGGGAGTCGAGGAATTGGGCTCGTTCCCGCTCGCCCCCGAGGGTGACAAGTTCCTCGAACTGATCGATGACGAGGAGTGTCCGCCGGAACCGCCCCCCACGAAGCCGGGTCAGCTCGGCCCGCAGGGCATCCGGCCCCTGGCGCAGCCGCCGCAGAACGACACCGGCCGTTTCCCGCCCTCCGGCGGCGGTCGTGAGGGCGGCAGCCAGAGCGCCGAGAGGATTCGGGCCGGGCGAGAAGGGCGGGATGACAGCCCATCGGCGCTCTCGCAGCCGGGGCAACACCCCGGCTCGCACGAGCGAGGACTTCCCGCTGCCGGACGCCCCGGCCAGCAGAAGGAACCGGTCGGCGGGGCGCGTCGCGGTGGCGTGCAGCCTTCGCGTCAACTCGGCGGCCTGCGCCTCCCGGCCGAAGTAGACGGCCGCCTCCTCCTCGTCATACGCGTCCAGGCCCGGATACGGGACTCGGTCACGCGGCCAGTCGGCTTGCGGCGGCGCGGGATTCTCCAGCCGGTACACCACGACCTGCCCGACCACCATGGCCACCACCAGCAGCCCGATCGCCGGGACCGAGAACCGCTGAATGACCTGCAGCGCCCACGGCGCCTCGTCGGTGCTGGTGGCGTAGTTGGTGGTGATGCCGAGTAAGCAGGCAATCAGCGCCAGCATGATCTGGAGCAGCACCTGCATCCGGTGCCTCATCCGACACCACCCACGACCGCGTCACCGCCCGCCGACACGACCCGCCCCCGATCTACCGGCCTCGGAGCCGGTTCCGCGCTTCCTCACCCCTCACCACGGACAGAAGGGCTCGTGACCATCTTCCGGGGCGGCCAGGACGCGATCAACGGTGCGGGTTGGATCCAGCCACAGCAGGTCGTACAGGACACCACCGCCGAGATCGCGGTCATCCGCGGGACACCCTCGCATCGGCGGGGAGGACTAGCGGGACGAGGGCGTCGGGAGACTGAGAAGCGGAACACCCCCACGTCGGCGGGGAGGACGGTGCGGGTGTGGGTGCTCACAGGGTCTGGTCCGGAACACCCCCGCGTCGGCGGGGAGGACCCCTTGGGGAGCCCCGACTTCTCGACGATGTCCGGAACACCCCCGCGTCGGCGGGGAGGACAGCCGGTCGAAGACCTCCAGGACGGCCGTGCGCGGAACACCCCCGCGTCGGCGGGGAGGACGAGGTCCTGGAGTGCGGCGGTGTGCGTATCGGCGGAACACCCCCGCGTCGGCAAGGAGGACCCGACCGCGAGTTCGAGGCGGGAGCGGATGGACGGAACACCCCCGCGTCGGCGGGGAGGACCCGACCGCGAGTTCGAGGCGGGAGCGGATGGACGGAACACCCCCGCGTCGGCGGGGAGGACTCGGTGTAGTTCGTGTAGGCGAGCAGGAGCAGCGGAACACCCCCGCGTCGGCGGGGAGGACCAGAGCGTGATGGCCTGCGCCATGCCCTGCACCGGAACACCCCCGCGTCGGCGGGGAGGACGCGCTGGTGGAAGACGCCGCGTGCGACGCCGACGGAACACCCCCGCGTCGGCGGGGAGGACGTCTGATGGAACAACTCGACCGCATCGGCAACCGGAACACCCCCGCGTCGGCGGGGAGGACGCGTGCACCGCGTGCGCCTGGACCGCCCGAGCCGGAACACCCCCGCGTCGGCGGGGAGGACTCAGCCGCGTCGGGGCTGTACACCCGGGGGATCGGAACACCCCCGCGTCGGCGGGGAGGACCTGCCTGTACGCGATGATCACGTGCTGTCTCTCGGAACACCCCCGCGTCGGCGGGGAGGACATCTGGCTCGGGATGCCCTCGCCCACGGTCGGCGGAACACCCCCGCGTCGGCGGGGAGGACGTCGACGTGGAACTCGGCTCCTTGCTGCTCCTCGGAACACCCCCGCGTCGGCGGGGAGGACGCCACCGGGAGCGCAAGACCGTCCTCGACACTCGGAACACCCCCGCGTCGGCGGGGAGGACCCTTCCTGACCTGCACCTCAAGAAGGGTATTGCATTTCCTTTACCTTTGGTGCGGCAGTCATGCGAATCAGGGTGAGGCCGTCGAAGTCGACGGGGACCCGGCGGCGGGTTCCTGCGGTGCGGATGGCATAGCCCTGTTCTGTTGCGGCGGGGTGGATGAGGACGGCGGCGCCGTTGCCCACGACTTCGGTGACGACGTGCCAGAGTTCATCGCGGACGCGGGCCGAGACGCTGCCGACGAAGATGCCGGGCACCACTTCGCTGGTCCATCGGCTGAGGGCGCCGCGCAGGTGGTCGGGGACCGCGGTGGTGGCGATAACGACCATGGAGGGCATCAGTCGCCTCCTTTCGCGTAGTTGACGCCTGCTGGGAGGACTCCGGCTTTGGGGTCCCAGAGGTGGACCATCCTCACGTCACTCCGTTCGGAACGTTCCTCGTCGGTGTCGTCATCGGCTGTGGTCGTGGGTGTGTGGGGCGAGGTCAGCAGGGACTGGACGTTCTGGACGATGCGGGGCAGGAGGCGCAGGAGTCGGAGGTCTTCGCGGAAGCGGCGGCGGGCTTCCTGTTCGGGGTTGTCGGAGTTGTGGAGGGCGAAGGCGAGGGGGAGTGTGATGTCGGCTTTGTAGAGGTCGGCGATGTCGTAGACGAAGGCGTGTTGGGTGCCGGCGTGGACGTAGCCGAGGGCCGGGGAGAGCCCGAGGGCGAGCAGAGCGGCGTGGACGACGCCGTACAGGCAGGTGTTGGCGGCGGACAGGGCGAGGTTGACGGGGTCCTGGGTGTCCCATTGGTCGGGCCGGTAGTTGCGCCGGAAGCGTCCGATGCCGTGCTGCTGCGCGAGGATTCTGTAGAAGGCCTTCATGCGCTGGCCTTCCATACCGCGGAGCTGGTCCAGGGTGACGGATTCCGGTACGTCGGCGTCTTTGAAGCGCATCCGGTACATGCGGACGGCGACGTCGAGGCGCCGCGCCGGGTCGGCCCATGTCGCGACCTGTTGTTCGAGCCAGTGGGTGGTGAGGGAGTCCGGGAGGATGCCCGCGTAGGCGCGGATGCCGCCCGCGCCGACGCAGACGACGCTGGTGCCGTGGCGGGCGAGCGTGGTCAGGGCGGGGGTGGTGATGGAGACCCCCGGGCCGAGGAGCAGGCAGGACAGGGCGGCGGTGGGGATGTAGACGAGGTCGGTGCGGTGTTCGTCGATCTGGATCTGCGCGCATACTCCGGTGTCGTCCTGCACCACGCGGACCATGTCCAGGTAAAGGAAGGACAGGGAGTCCGCGACGCGGGGAAGCATGGCCAGGGTGGGGGCGGCGAGGCGCCTGCGCGCGTCACCGCCCCGTCGTGGCGCGCTCACGTGGTTCTGGCGGGTGCGAGGCTGAGCAGTCCCGCGCCGTACGGCTTGCCGCGTCCGATGCCGTGAATGACGGCATCGCGTACGGCGTCGGGGTCGGTGACGGTGGCGGTGCCGTCGTAGCGGATCAGGCTGTGTCGCATGCGAGGGGCGTCTCGTCCGCGAGGGCGGGCCGGTTCCATGCTGGTGGGGGTCAGGACGTGGAGGTCGAGGCCGGCTTCGGTGGCCCGGCGGAGCCACCACTGGTCGGCGTCGGCGCCGGAGAGCGGCATGATCCGTCCCCGCTTCCCCTTCTCCTCCAGGGAGAGCCGCTCCCGTTTGGCGGGGTTGAGGACGATGCGGAAGCGGACGCCGAGGCCCTTGCGCAGTGCGGTGAACATCGGGGTGAGGCTTTTGACGTCGGCCTGCCCGTATCCGGTGGGCAGGCGTGCCGGGTCGAGCCTGGCGGCCTGGACGAGGAGGGTGATGGAGGTGTCGGTTTCGTCCAGGCGGTACAGCAGTCCGGCCCGGTGGCGGGGGGCGTCACCGAGACCGTCGGGGACCATCCGCATGACGGTGCGGTGCATCTGGGTGGCGTCGTGCAGATCCCGCTGCACGTCGCGGCTGTGCGGATTGAGGCGGATGCGTGCGATCACCGGGTGGTCGTTCATGCGCTTTCCTCGAGGTGGGCGTAGTCGATCAGACGCTGCGTCAAGGTCTCTTGAGGGCCTGCGAGAGAGCGGGGCACCGGTACCCGGGTCCGGTGGATGCGGCGGCCGGTGTGGCTGCGGCCGTGCTGGGCGAAACTTACCGGCACGTCGTTCACGTCGATGACGTCGACCGGTACAGGCTCTGCGGAACCGCTGGTGAACGGTGGCTGTTCCCAGAGGAATTCCACGGCAATCGTCTCGGCTTCCTGACCGTCGCCGTTCTTCGCGCGCGGTGCGGTGCGGCTGAGCGGCACCCGGGTACGGAGTTCTTCCACCGGGTCGTCGACGTGGCGGCGCAGGAGGAACGGCTCGTCGGGGACGCAGGAGCGACGACCCAGATAGGGCGCCCAGTGCGGGCGGCTCAGGGCATCGGCGAGGCGCTCGACGGTCTCGTCGGCTGCGGTGACGGCGACGACGAACACCGCGTCGGAGAGGTAGTGGCGGCGGGTGACGACGGCGGCGCCTTTGTTGCTGCCGCCGCTGGTGGCGGCTGTGCGGTCCTTGGGGAATCCCCCTCCGACGGTGTGGTAGTCGACGAGGCGGACGCCAGGCCGGTCCACGCGCACGGTGAGCTGCAGGTCCTGGTAGCGGTCCAGGCCTGCCTCGTCGCGGCCGATGCCCTCGGCCGCGGCGAACATTCCGATCAGCGCGGAGCGGGTCGGGAAGGGCGCGGTGTCCCTCACCGGGGTGAACGCGGAGCGCTCACCCCAGGACTGCAGGGGGCCGGCCAGGCGCAGCAGGAGTCCGCTCACTGCTGGTCCTCCGCGGCGGGCACGGCGGCCTCGACGGCGGCGTCGATCAGCTGGTCGAAGGAGTCGTGGGCGGTGCCGAGCCCGGTGTACTTCTCGACGGGATCGATGACGGTGTGGCCGTGGAAGCGGCGGTTGCGGTTGCCGGTGAGGCGGTTGAGGTTACCGGCGTAGGCGTCGAGGGCCTGGCGGGAGGGGTGGGAGAAGCCGCCTTGCCGGTCGCCGGTGACGGGGGTCTCGAAGGCCGCGGCCAGGGAGAGGGGCCGGTGTTCCCGCACGGCGAGGTAGGTCAGGTCCGGGACGGTGTGCGGGGCGGTGCTGTTCTTCTTGGCCTGCGGCAGGGAGAGCAGGAAGTGCTCGGCGAAGGAGCTGAGTACGGTCCGGGCGGCCTTGACGTCGCCTTCCAGGTTCTTCAGCAGGTCGGAGACGTTGACGGTCGCATACCGGTAGAAGACGCCCGCGCTGAACTCGGCGGTGTCGAGGTGACCGCTGCCGGTCTCGGCCTCGCCCAGCCAGTCGTCGACGGCGGTGAAATAGTCACGCTGCGGCTCGGCGGCGTGCGTGGTGAACGCGTGGGCGACCTGGGCGGCCCCGTCCACGTTGGCGTCCGGGAGCTCGGCGAGCATGCGGCCCAGCAGACCGATGGAGGCGGTACGCCGCTTGAGGATCGCCTCGATCGTCTGGGGCGGCAGTACCTGGCCGGGCTTCTTCTTGCCTTGGGCCGCCTCCAGAGCCGGCCGGTGCTCGGCGCACACGGCGGCCAGTTCGTCGATGGCCGCCTCCGGCAGGAACAGCAGCACCGAGGTGTGGCCGGCCGACTCGGTGCCGATGCCCTTCTTCCCGGCGCTCGCGGCGACCTGCACCCCGGCGAACGCGGCCAGCTCGGTGGGCCAGCCGGCGCTCTCAAGGGCGCGCTGCACCTTCACCGGCACCAGGCGGGTGCGGGCCGCCTTCTCCCCGAGGTCCTGCTCGACGCCGAGCCGGATGACCCGCTTCCAGGACTGGCTGGAGACCCGGATGCGGGGAGCGTTGCCGTAGCGCACCTGCTTGGGAGAACCGAGGTCGTCCCGGTTCAGGTTGGCGGCGGGCACCGACTGCAGAGCGCTCAGGTCCAGGTAGAGAGTCATCGGTCGTTCTCCTCGGCGGAATCAACGGGGGCGGCGGAGTCGGTCGTGCCGCCTGCGGTGCGGAAGTAGTGCTCCAGCCAGCGGGTGGCGATGCGGTCGCGGCTGCGGTTCCACCAGGCGAGGTCCTCCAGGAGGACCGCCCAGTCGACCGTGATGCCACCGCCCAGAAGCTGGCGGACGAGGGCGGGCAGGCCCGGGTGGACTGCGTCGCTGCTCTGCCGGGCCATCAGGTGAAGAGCGCTTTCGGCGGAGTTCTCCTTGAGGACTCCCTTGGCGACGGCCTGTCCGAGCGAGGCTCCCAGGTTGGCACGCTCGTACCAGGAGGCGATGGCGCTCTCGTCGGGCGTGATGTCACGTGCCGAGCGGGGACGTGCGGCGATCAGCGCGGCCACCGCGTAGTACGCCCGCCGGACATCGGCATGGTGCTGGTCGTCGTGGTCGCGCAGCCATGACACCAGGTAGCGGTGCATGTAGGTGCACCGCTCCACCGGCAGCCCGAGGCCGCGCCGCAGAGCGGCACGGGCCTGCTTGGACTCGCACACCTGGTGCACGTAGGTGGCGAACCGGTCCGAAACGCGGACGGTCGAGGAGTTCGGCGGAGCGGACACCGCCGGCACGGAATCGGTCATGGGACATCCCTGATGCGGGGAAGGGGCGGGAACGGGTGAGGTGGCGGAGCACCGACAGCATCGGCGTGGGCGCAGCCGGGCGGGTTCAGTCGGATGCGGACGGCTGCAGCAGTGCGAGAAGGAGGCCGCGGGCGCGGTGACGGGCGCGCGCCACTCTGATGTCCGCGCGGTTGGCCTGGCCGATGGCATCGTCGAGAGCGGCCAGGGCCGCGTCGACGAACGGTTTGTCGACCTGGTCTGTGGTGCGGCCGGGCTCGGTGAGCTGCCAGAACTGCTTCTCCGCGGCCGGCCAGTAACGCGTCAGCGCGGCAGAGGTCCACGGACCGGGCTTGCGGGCATCAAGCTTGATCCTGGCCTTGGGCGACAGGTCGACACTCGCGTCGGTGGCGATCTTCCACGCGATCCTCGCGGCGAAGTCCAGTCGGCTACCGGCCTTCTCCGCAGCGGCGTGGCAGCGCTTGACGTGATGGGCCATCTCCGCGTCGTTCTCCTCCTGCCACTGCAGGACCTGCGGACTCGTCGCCCGGAACCAGACGCTGTCCTTCTGCTGACCGTCCTGGTCGAAGCCGTAGGCGCGCACCCGCAGCCGTGGCAGCAGCGGCCTGGGCAGGTGTTCAAGAGCCGGAGGGCGCCGGGCGTCCTGACGGCTGTCCTTCAGCAGCAGCGAGTCGAGGTCACGCCACAGGGCCCTCGCCCCGTCGGCCTCCCGTGGCTGGAAGTCCCCGTCCTTGCGACGGTCGAGGATCTGGTACGGGTCACGCACCTTCTGCGGCGGTTCGTGTGTCGACCAGGTGAGGTAGGCGTCGGTCACCGCCCGGCCGTCCTCGGAGGGCACGAGCAGCGCGGCGTGACGGAACCGGCCGGTCAGCATCCGGCCCGGCCACGTGACCGGCGGCAAAGGTTCCAGGGGAGCACTGAGACCCCCCTCCCACGGGCAAGCGTCCTCCGCTTCCCAGTCGACCTCGGTCTGAGGGCTCGGCACGGCCAGCACCAGCGTGGTGAACAGGTTGGGCCCCCAGGCAAAGTAGGAGACGGACTTGCGCAGCGGGGCGGCGTCACCGCTGCCCGCCCGTTCATCGGTGATCCGGCGGGGCGTGCACTGTCCGGACGGCCCGTAGTACAACTGCGCGATCAGGTGCCAGGCGGCCTCGGCGGCCGGTACCGGCACGGGCGCGGTGTCGGTGAAATGTCCGAACAGCACTGCCCCGTTGACTCCCGTGGGGCGGCCCATCACGAGCTTGTTCACCCCGGACGGGTTCGGCGCCCCCTTCGCGTCCACGCACTCCTTGCGCAGTCGCGGATCCTGGAGGAACGGTCGCGCAGGATGGAACAGGTCGAACCGGCCCGCCAGATCCTCCCGGCCGAAGTAGGCGTCCACCGCCTGCGGATCGAACCGGCCGGCCTTCAGGGCACGCTCCCGTAAGTCGAACCAGTCGTCGATGTCCTCCGCAACGTCCGGATCGTCGAGCCGCTCCTCGCCATCGGCGGCGATCCGCGCCGCGATCGGCGCCAGAATCCGCATCAGACCTGCCACCGCAGGCGGCACCGGGATCTCCAGGTCCTCGATCTCGTGGGCCCGCTCGAACAACTCGCACAAGCCCACGCCCGCCGATTCCCCAGTCAGCAGACGCACCGGAATCCACGGCTCGACCCGCAGATCGTATCCCCCACTCACCGTCGTCCCCTCCCACAGCCCTGATCCCATGACGCACCGGCATGGCAAAGCCCCCAGCAGCCCTACTCTGGCGTCGTCTGGGCATTCAAGCAGCCGCCACTGACAATGCGCCCGGACCTGCTAATTTCCGGGTCAAATGTGGGTGGTGACTGGTATCAGCGGCGAACCAGACCGCAGTCCTGGTCCAGACGAAAAGTCTTACCGCCGACTTTCACCGCCTGCACGCTCCCGCCCTGCACGGGCTGGTGAAGAACACGCAGTTCTCCGAGCATCGGGTGCTCCGTCCACGACTCCGGCAGGGCGAATTGACCGGGATCCGCTTCCTTGAGCCAGTCGGCGCGGACCGGAATGGTGCGGCGCATCATCTCCCGCACGGACGAGACCGGCATCTTGCCGTCCGTCACTGTCTGGGGGAGCAGTTGCTCGCCCTCCAGGTCCAGGGTCACCCGGCCGTCCTCCTGGACATAGGCGCACAACAGCCGCACCGAGTCGGCGCCAAGCCTGGTGGACACCTCCCACTCGTCCTCTTCACCGGGCAGATCATGCAGGTCATGCAGTGCGGAAACACTCCGCGCACGCGGGACGGCGAGAAGGCCGGCCATACTGCGTTCCGCCATCTCTTTGCCCTTGTGAGCCGCCCAGGCTTTCGTCTCGCTACCACCCGGGTTGTTCCAGTCGAATTCCTCGTTGTCCCCATGGACCGCTTCAACCAGGCCCTGTACATCACCGGGGATGGAGATGATCTCGCCCTCGATTCCGGCAAGAGTTCGGGAAGTGGAGGCGAGGAGGTGCTCGGAATACACCTCGCCCCACTGCTGTGGCATCTTCCCGCCGTCCACGATCGGGTCAAGCACCACAAGACGCGGCCCGATCGCCCAAGCCGGACGGCTACGGCCGTCCGGATAGCCGTACCGAGTCCAGTGGTTCTCGTGCCGCCAGCACCGTCCAGCCCGCTGCAACAGCAAGGACAGCGGAGCGAGGTCGCTGATGACGATGTCGGCATCAAGGTCAAGCGACTGCTCGACGACCTGGGTGGCGACGACGATCCGGCGCAGCGGACGCGGACCCGTGCGGCCCAGCCCCTCGGTGACCTCCCGCGTACGGGCCTCACGCACATCGCCGGGGAAACGAGCGTGCAGCAGCTGCACGCTTCCGCCCTGCTCGTGGGAGCGTTTGTCGAACCGTTCGCAGAGCCTCAGGTAGGTGTCCTGCGCGTCTCCTACGGTGTTGCACACCACCAGGGCGGTACCGCCCTCTCCCTCGCTCACCGGCTTCAGGAGCCGTTCGATCACCGCCAGTCGGGCCCGGGCTCCGCCCCCGGAGCCGTGGATGACCGGTTCCACCACGACACCGAGTTCCATGCCTCGCGCACGCGCCTGTTCACGCTGGTGGGCGGGCGAGATCTGGGTTGCCTGGCCGCTCTCCCCGTCCACGTACAGCCATCCGGGGTAGGGCGCCGGGAACGTCTGTCTGCTCAGGACGCGTGTCTTGTGGCCGGCGCCTTGCAGGTACTCCTTGATCAGCCGGTCGCTGACCGACGCCGGCAACGTCGCCGACAACAGGACGACCGGCACGCCGTACGCCCCGAGCCAGTTCAGCAACCGGCCCAACAGCACCTGCATGTACGGGTCATAGGCGTGAGCCTCGTCAACGATGAATGTTTTCCCCGACAGGGCCAGCAACCGCAGCGTGTTGTGCCGTACCGGCAGCACCGCCATCAATGCCTGGTCGATCGTGCCGACCGCGAACTGTGCGAGCAACGGCCGCTTGGGCCCGCGCAGCCACCGCTGCGGCCGCATGTCCGCATCCGCCCGCCGGCTCCCCTCCCCGACCTCGTCACCATCGCAGGTCAGCACGCTCTGCGCGTCCAAGTCCTCGTCGGCATACGCGCTGTTCAACCAGGCCATACTGTGGACCAATGTCAACCCGGCGTCCTCACCGGACTGACGCAGCAGCGCTTTCGCGACCCGCCCGTGCATCTGATCACTGGTGGCCATCGTCGGCAGCAAGAACGCGTACCCCTGCGTGCCGAAGACCTCGGACAGAACCCGCTCGGCCTCCAGAGCCGTCTCACTTTTCCCGTCACCCGGAGCCGCGGTGACGAGGAAGATGCCACCATGACGTCCCTCGCCCACCGCCGTCCGAAGCTCGTCCATCACGGACCGCTGCAACGGATTCGGCTCACCCTGAATACCGTACGCCTCCGCGAACCCCTTGCGCTGCAGCCGCACCCGGGCCAACCCGGCCTCGACCAGCAGACGGGGAGCATCCTGCTGGGAACGCCTGAAATGATCAGCCAGTACCGGCGCCAGTTCTCCCTGCCGCAGTCGAAGGTAGTCCTCCTGGCTAACCAGCCAGTCCGCGAGAATAACCACCCCCGTCACCAGCACCGCAGCCGACGCCTTGAACACACCCGGCGCCTGCGGGGCCCCCAGTGATTCGTGCACCTCGGCTGCGTGCGCGACCCGCTGCCGCGCCCAGGCAACCCCACCGAGAAACGCCGGAGCAATGCCGTCCTCAACGCGGTGAAAACGTCCGTGATGACCACCGATGACCTCGGCCAGCCGCTCAGCGACCCTCAGGTCTTCGTCAGCGGCAAGGCCCAGATCCGCCAGCACTTCCTTCGTGCTCTGCAAGCCTGCCACGTCATGCCCGAACCGCTCCATGCTCATTCTCGTTCGGTCGCCACCCAGTTCCGCACTGAGGTACTGACTGCCGTGCCGGGAGCAGAACTGGAACCCTGACAGCTTCCCGATGTCATGCAGACCGGCACACAGCCCGACGACCGCCCTCGCACGTTCCAGCTCGCCCGCCAGCCCCATCCCCTCGGCGATCCGCACACGCTGGTTCTCGGACAGATAGACATCCCAGAGGTGCAGTGCCATCGCGGCAGCGTCCAGGAGATGCCGGATCAGCGGATACGGGGGCAGCCCCGGATCCAAACCTCTCGACTTCCCCCACACCGACTCATCCGGAGCTTCCCACTTCCCCGTCACCCTCGCCCCCCACTCCAGCCACCGGCCTGTGCCCCGCTGCTGAAGCCGGCATTCAACCACCCCTCACTGACAGCACCTCAGCAGTCGAGCCCCGATAGGGTGACGACATGCAGCCCTGCCAGTCGCGACGCAGAGCCCTATTCAATGCAAAGGAAGGGCAAAGCCCCTCTTGAGTCGCAGGTCAGGAAGAGTCTTCCCCGCCGACGCGGGGGTGTTCCGAGACCGCCCGCGATGAGAACCACCCCCGTCGCGTCTTCCCCGCCGACGCGGGGGTGTTCCGATCAGAGGTCAGCGGGCGATGCCCAGCTCCAGGTCTTCCCCGCCGACGCGGGGGTGTTCCGCCGCGTCAAGGGTGCGGCGCTTGGCAGCGAGCGTCTTCCCCGCCGACGCGGGGGTGTTCCGCGGTAGCTCCCGCCGGTGGCGCCGGCCCCCGAGTCTTCCCCGCCGACGCGGGGGTGTTCCGCACCACTGGCTGTACATCAGGCAGGAGGCGGGGTCTTCCCCGCCGACGCGGGGGTGTTCCGTTCTTCGCCTTCTGCGCGCCGTTGGCGTCCCGGTCTTCCCCGCCGACGCGGGGGTGTTCCGCGATGCCCGGACCGGGATGCCCTGCACGCCCTGTCTTCCCCGCCGACGCGGGGGTGTTCCGCTGTGGAGGCGGGAGTCGATCTAGGTGGCCGTGTCTTCCCCGCCGACGCGGGGGTGTTCCGCCTTCGCAGACCCCTTCGCAAACCCCTTCGCAGTCTTCCCCGCCGACGCGGGGGTGTTCCGTCGATGATCTCGCAGGGCTGCTCGGCCTCCGGGTCTTCCCCGCCGACGCGGGGGTGTTCCGATGCAGATCGGCAAGGAGCTGGAGATCGAGGGGTCTTCCCCGCCGACGCGGGGGTGTTCCGCCGGTGGCCTGGGCGACGGTGCTGCCGGTCGGGTCTTCCCCGCCGACGCGGGGGTGTTCCGCGTCTCAACGGCCGGTCCGCCCGCCGCCGTACGTCTTCCCCGCCGACGCGGGGGTGTTCCGAACACGCCGAAGAGGGTTGTGACCCGCGACGAGTCTTCCCCGCCGACGCGGGGGTGTTCCGCCCGTCGGTCGCGGCGGGCAGGATCTCGATCTGTCTTCCCCGCCGACGCGGGGGTGTTCCGCCGCGGCGAACACGCGGCAGATCGAGCAGATCGTCTTCCCCGCCGACGCGGGGGTGTTCCCCAGTGGGTGAATGTGACCGCGTCGATGCTGGCGTCTTCCCCGCCGACGCGGGGGTGTTCCGTCCTTCACGGGCTGCATGTCCTACCCGCCCACGTCTTCCCCGCCGACGCGGGGGTGTTCCGCCCACCTGAGCCAGGTGCAGTTGGGCGAGCACATCGGCCGGGACCACAAAGCGATCCACCGGTGGGAGACCGCACAGCGCCTGCCGAACCTTCTGGACCTGCTCCTCCTGGCCGGCGCTCTCGATATCCCCTGGCGCCACCCGGCAGCGAGAGGCCCCGCCCATCCGCCACGGGGGCAACGGACGGACGGGGCCGGTCTCGGAGGGCTACGCGGCGACGGGCGGGCATTCCAGGAGCGTGTGGGCTCGCTCGGTCAGCGCCGGATCGTCCAGCGTCATGCGGCCCGCCACTACCCGCCGGTGGCCGTAGTAGGTGCTGTCCAAGTCGACCGCGTGCGCCATGTCGAGCGACCAGCCGACGTCCGGCACGTCGATGGTGCCGGGCTTCATCACGGTCCGGGACCCGTAGCCGGTGCAGGCCAGCCAGCAGGCGCACCGCTGCTCGTGGTTTCCCTTCCACTCGCCCACGAACCCGTGGCGTCTGCCAAGGGCAAACAGGTCGCCGGGCTCGAATTGGTTGCCTTCGACGGGGAGCACACCGAGAACCGCGGTCAGACCGGTGTCCATGGTCGTGTAGGTCAGGATGCAGCGGGAGCCGGTCTCCCAGTCGTGCAGCATCAAGAAGATCGTGACCCTGCCAGTGCTGCTCAGGTTCCTCGCCATCGATGCGTCCCTTTCTTCCTGGTGGCCGACCCGTCTCTGTACGAGCGGGGTCGGCCACCTCTCACGAGGTCAGAGGTCAGCCGTGGTCACCGCAGGGCAGCGGGTCGGGCTGGCCGCCGTCGTCACCGCACGTGTCCCCACAGTCCACCTTGGCGGTCCACAGCTCCGGGATCGCCGTGTAGCCGGCGGCCCGGATGGCGTCGACGGTGGGCGAGATGGCGGCCTCGGGCGCGGGATAGGTCGCGCCACCCCAGCCGTCGCAGGGGTTGTGGTGGACCTTGTGCCAGCCCGGCCGCTGGAAGAACGCGTCGTACTCGGCAGTGAAGGTCATGAACTCGTGCCACGCCGGATCGACGTCCGCGCTCATGTACAGCGTCGGCGCTCCCTTGGGCTTGACCGCCGACGTGGCGAGGTAGGCGAGGGCCTGGTCCGTGATGGCCTCGGCTCGCGCCTGCTCGAGGACTGTGGTCTTGGCGACGCGCCTGCTCAGGCGGATGAAGAAGTCCGTGTCGACGAGGGTCCTCGCCGACACGGACTCCATGACTGGTGCAGACATGCTCATTCCTCTGATGATTGAGTGGTGGTGCATTGCAGGCCCGCCCCAGGGCTCGGCCTGTCCAGGGTTCGGGGGCCCTGGGGCGGGGCTTGTGGAACCCGTTTCGTCGGAGGCTTGCGGACCTTCCGGCGGGACGGGCGTTCTGGGGTGCGACCCTGACCCTGCGGTCGCCGTGGGGGTGCGTCAGTTGAGGGTCCGCGCCGGCACCACAGCGAGGACCGGGTCCGAGATGAGGGCCACGTAGGTCAGCAGGCCGGCGACGGCCTTCACGACTCCAGGGCCTTCACGATGAGGACGCGGGCCGCGGCACGGGCCGCCACCGGGTCCGGGCCAACCTGGTTGACGTGTCCGCGGTGCGCGTGGATGTCCCAGCCGGGCCCCGAGTTCCCTTCCTCGTGCCCGAGGTAGACGGCATCGTCCGGGTCCTCGATCGGCTCACCGCAGGCGCGACAGATCGGTACGGGCCCGCTCACCGCATGGTTCCGTTCAACATCTCGTAGTGGTCACACAGGGCGTTGAGGGCGCGGGCCAGGCGCCGGGCGTAACCGGGGGCGCCGCCGAAGCGGGGGGACGGCTGTGCTTCCAGTCTGCTGCGGGCCTCCCACACACAGCCGAGCACGGTGTAGCGGTGGACGCTGTCCGACTTCAGCTTCCAGGCCGCCGTTTCCACCTCGGGGGCCAGCAGCGCAAGGTGACCGCGCACGGTTTCGGTCAGCGTCCGAAGCTCGTCACCGGTCGGCGGCAGGGCTTCGGGGACGGCGTCGGGGTCCAGCAGCCGGTTCACGATGTCGCGCATCGTGGCGGTGTCGACCGGCGTGGTCTGCGTGTCCGGGCGGGTGGCGCTCACCGGGCCGCCGCCTGGCGGGTGCGGTGACGCGGGCACCGGCAGGGCGGGAAGCCATAGACGTCAGGGGCGAGCGCGGCCGGGTCCTCCTCGAACCCGACGGCGACCAGCTCACCCCGGTCCTCGATGACGGTTCCCTGCGCGTTCACGGTGTAGACCCGGACCGTCATCTTGACGCCGGACTTCGGCGGGGCTGTAGCGTTCATGGTGTTGACGCTCCTTCGCAGCGTTGACCACGCCCCGGGGCCGCTCGCAGCGCGGTTGCCGGGGTCTTGTCTGTCATGCATCGAGGGTCGCCGCCCGCGCACAACTGCGCCATGACCGGCGGGGATTACCGAAGTGGTAATACGCTCGTTCCTGATTCCGTAAATGCGTGACGAAGCGCCTACCATCACTACGGAAGTCGGCCCCATGGACGCCATCACCCCCGGCCCGCTCGCTCCCGAGGTCCTCGAACGAGACGACGTGAAGCGAGCCCTGGCAGAGCACGACTTTGCCGCGGCCTTCTCACTGATCAAGAAGTGGGGCGGCCTGTCCCAGAACCGCATCGCGTCGGCCTGCCAGCTCACCCCCGGCAAGGTCTCCACGATCATCAGCGGTCAACAGCAGGTCACGAGCTTCGATGTGATCTGCCGCATCGCAGACGGGCTGCGCATCCCCGGACGTTTCGTCGGCCTCGCCGACCGCCCGTGGGAAGAGCAGCCCGACATCCCCGACCCGCCGACTCCGCCTACCGCACAGCCTTCTGAAGGCGCCGCCTGGTGTCCCGCAGTGACAGTGCACCTGGCCGCAGACCTGACCAGGAGCGACCTCGTGATGGACCGCCGCACCGCAACCCGTGCCCTCGCCGGCGCCACTATGTCCGGAGCACCCCTGCTCGACACCCTGGAGAGATGGCTCCAGCCCGCCCTGCGGGTCGATCAGGGCCACCGCCGCGGACGTATCGGCCGGCGTGAGGTCCACGAACTGGAAGCGACGGCCCGCGCCTTCCGTGCGTGGGACCACCGGTTCGGCGGCGGCCTCCGCCGCAAGGCGGTCGTCGGACAGCTCAACGAGGTAGTCGGCCACCTGGAGGACCACCAGGCACCGGATGTCGAGCAGGGGCTGTTTCAGGTGATGGCTTACCTCGGTGGGACCGCAGCAACCATGGCCTGGGACTCTGGACACCAGAAACAGGCACAGGACTACTACCTCTTGGCGCTGCGAGCTGCTCACGCTGCCGACGACACCGCATTCGGCGCCAACGTACTGGCCGGCATGGCGCGGCAGATGCTGTACCTGGACCGTCCGCAGGACGCCCTCGAACTCGCACACTTGGCACAAAAGGGCACCGGAAGAGCAACCAGCCCGCGTTTGTGGGCCATGCTGCACACGCGGGAGGCATGGGCATACGCGGCCATGGGCCGGGCTGCGGCATTCAGCCGGGCCACCAGCGAGGCGGAGGAAGCACTCGCCGACGCCGGCGGGGATGAAGAGCCCTACTGGATCGCGTACTTCGACAGTGCGGAGCTGGCTGGTGTCACTGGCGGCCGTCTGCTGGAGATGGCTCGCGCAGATCCTCAGAAACATGCGGAGGCCGCTGCCGGAAGCATCCGCAGTGCGCTCGCCGGACGCGGCTCGGAGGCAGGGCGTAGCCATGCCCTGGATCTGATCGGGCTTGCGGAGTGCCACTTCCTGATCGGGGATCTGACCGGCGCAGTCGAGCACACACATCGCGCAGCCGACGCTGCTGCCCGGACCCGCTCAAGTCGTGTCCGCGCCCAGCTCGGGCAGCTGTACCCGTACACCGTGGGCCGGTCGGCATCGCGTACGGTCGGCGAGGCGCGGGCAAGGATCCGCGATGTCCTGTCGAGTTGAAGGAGCACCGTGACCACGATCGCCGTGACCGGGCACATGGATCTGACCGACAGCAGCATGCCCCTGGTACGCGATGCGCTACGAGAGACACTCCGGCCCTACGCCGACGACCTCACCGGCGTCTCGTGCATCGCCAGGGGATCCGACACCCTGTTCGCTGAAGTCGTACTCGAGTTGGGTGGCCGCCTGATCGTGGTCATCCCCTCGAAGGACTACCGGCAGAGCAAGGTCAAACCCGACCACACCGATGCATTCGATCGGCTCGTGCAGGCCGCGGACGACGTCGTCGTACTCAATAACGAGACTGCGAACCGAGCTGCCTACGAGGAGGCCAATCGCACACTGCTGCACCGGGCCAGCCGTCTGGTCGCTGTCTGGGACGGCACGCCCCCGAGCGGCAAGGGCGGCGGCACGGCAGACACCGTCCAGGAAGCCCGCGAAGCCGGATTCCCCGTGGATGTCGTCTGGCCCGCCGGGGCCGTGCGGGGATGAGTCCCGCGCCCGCCCCGCTCGATCTTCCGGATGGTGCCGAGCGCGACGCAGGCTGCGTCGGCGAGCTGCTGCTGCTGCTGTGTCAGCTTCGGTCGCATGGCGCTGCGGCAGTAGACGATCCGGCGGCCTATCTCGCCGTCAGCGTGTACGGGTATACCGGCTCCCGGTTCGGCGCATCCCACTCCGAACAGTACTCGCGCCTGTACGCCGCGTGCACAGGAACGGCCTCGCCAACCATCCGGCTGGTAAGGCCGGTTCATGCCCGTCAGGCACCGACGATGCCGGCGAGCTGGGTAAGGCTGTCGATCCGCCAGTCCGCTTGCGCCACTACCTCCGGATCGTCCGCCCACAGGTAGCCCCACGGTCCGCGGCGAAGGTGCGCCGTACGCAGTCCTGCCGCCTTCGCGGGGAACACGTCGTTGGCCGGGTGGTCACCCACATACAGGGTCGCCTCCGGGACCGTCTGCAGCGGCCTCGTCCGACCGCGTTCGTGCGTCCCGTCGGCGGGGGACGGGAGTGGACCGTGCCCCCGGAGCGGTTGCGGGCGGCCGGCCGGGACCGTGGTGGTGGGCACGGTCCCGGCCGGCCGGGGTGACGGTTCGCGCGGGCTCAGTGGTTGCGCGGGAAGCCCAGGTCGACGCCGGTCGGGGCGTCCGCCGGGTCGGGCCAGCGGGTGGTGACGACCTTGCCGCGGGTGTAGAAGTGCGTGCCGTCGTTGCCGTAGATGTGGTGGTCGCCGAAGAGGGAGTCCTTCCAGCCGCCGAAGGAGTGGTAGCCGACGGGGACCGGGATCGGGACGTTCACGCCGACCATGCCGGCCTCGACCTCCAGCTGGAAGCGGCGGGCGGCGCCGCCGTCGCGGGTGAAGATCGCGGTGCCGTTGCCGAACGGGGAGGCGTTGATGAGGTCGAGGGCTTCTTCGTAGGTCTCGGTGCGCAGGACGCACAGGACCGGGCCGAAGATCTCGTCCTGGTAGGCCGCGGCGGACGTCGGCACCTTGTCGAGGAGGGAGATGCCGATCCAGTGGCCGTTCTCGTGGCCGTCGACCGTGTAGCCGGTGCCGTCGAGGACGACCTCGGCGCCCTCGGCCGCCGCACCCGCCACGTACGAGGCGACCTTGTCGCGGTGGGTCGCGGTGATCAGCGGGCCCATCTCGGAGGTGGGGTCGTTGCCGGGGCCGATCTTGATCTTCTCGGCGCGCTCGCGGATCTTCTCCACCAGCGTGTCGCCGATCGCGCCGACGGCGACGACCGCGGAGATCGCCATGCAGCGCTCGCCCGCGGAGCCGTAGGCCGCGGAGACGGCGGCGTCGGCCGCCGCGTCGAGGTCGGCGTCGGGGAGGACCAGCATGTGGTTCTTGGCGCCGCCGAGGGCCTGGACGCGCTTGCCGTTCGCCGAGGCGGTGGTGTGGATGTAGCGGGCGATCGGGGTGGAGCCGACGAAGGAGACGGCCTTGACGTCGGGGTGGGTGAGGAGGCGGTCGACGGCCACCTTGTCGCCGTGGACGACGTTGAAGACGCCGTCGGGGAGACCGGCCTCCGACAGGAGTTCGGCGAGGCGGACCGAGGCGGACGGGTCCTTCTCGGACGGCTTCAGCACGAACGTGTTGCCGCAGGCGATGGCGAGCGGGAACATCCACATCGGCACCATCGCCGGGAAGTTGAACGGCGTGATGCCGGCGACGACGCCCAGCGGCTGGCGGATGGACGACACGTCGACGCGGCTGGCGACCTGTGTGGACAGCTCGCCCTTGAGCTGCACGTTGATCCCGCAGGCCAGGTCGACGATCTCCAGGCCGCGTGCCACCTCGCCGAGTGCGTCGGAGTGCACCTTGCCGTGCTCGGCGGTGATCAGTTCGGCGATCTCGTCGCGGTGGGCGTCGAGCAGCGCGCGGAACCTGAAGAGGATGGTGGTGCGGGTGGCCAGGGAGGACCGGCCCCAGCTCAGGTACGCCTCCTTGGCGGCGGCGACCGCGGCGTCGACCTCCTCGACGGACGCGAACGCGACCTTCGTGGTGATCTCGCCGGTCGCCGGGTCCGTCACCGGGCCGTGGGTACCCGAGGCGCCTTCGGCGGTCCTGCCGCCGATCCAGTGGTTGACGATCTTCGTCATGACCGAGAACTCCTTCGCAGGGGGCGGCGTCGGGTGGGGACGTGCCGTTCGTACAGCTCGTGCCGTCGGGTCGCGGGCGGACGCGCCGCGGCCCCGGCCACGGATCCATCCCACCAGGACCGGGCGGCCGGACGGGCCCGACACAGTGTCGGCCGTTCGGGTCTCCGAGTGGACACATGACACTTCGGCGGCTTCGGCGACGTCGGCAAAACCTCCGGCGCGGGGCCGCGGCGGGCGGGGAGTCGTCGCCCGCGCTTCGCTCCTGCCAAAGCGAAGCGGCCTTCCGCGCCGGAGGCGATCGGTGCCGGGGTACCGGCGGTCGCGCCACGGTGACGTCGGCGTGCCACTCGCATGGCGATCACGTCGTGCACCATGGCGTCCCCTTCGTACGGCCGCACGGCCTCCACGGCTCTGCGGCTTCACGGCTCCCCCCGGTTCTAGCTCCGGGCACGAAGCCCTGTCAATGTTTTGTCCGGACATTCGGACGAAACTTTGTCGGGGTCCTGCCCGCCCCCGCCGCCGCGGGGGAAGTCAACGTGCCCCGCCGATGAACCGGCGTGCGCCTGTGTGGCATCCCTGTCACAAACACTCCCGTGCCGTCACGGACGTCACACGTGCGCGGACCTTCCGTCACACCCGGCGCACAACCCCTGCCCTGCCGCCGACGGGCCTCGTTCACCGGGCACAACGCATGCCTGATCACCAGCGCGCACCCGGACCCCCCTGACTGCCGCCCCCGGCCGTCGCCGCGGTGCGCGCGGGGAGGTGCCACCATGACCGACCGATCGCTGTGGTCCTACAGGGACATCGCGGCCCACATCAAGGTGCAGCCGGACACCGTCCGCTCCTATCGCAAGCACGGCCTGCTGCCCCCGCCCGATCAGGTGGAGGCGGGCAAGCCCTACTGGTACGCCGACACCATCCGGACGTGGGTCGCCTCCCGCCCGGGCAACCGGGGCCGCAACAACGGCTGACCTCCCGGCAGTCCGCGCTCAGCCCCAGGGCTCGATCACCGTCACGCCGGCCCCCGCTCCCGCCCCGCCCATGGCCGCGAGGGCGGGCGGGGCGGCGTCCGGGGCGATGGTGGAGGTCGCCGGCAGACCGGGGCGGAGCACCCCGGCGCGGACCACGACCCCTCGCTCCGCCGGCTCCGGGTCCGCGACCTCCCGCACCTCGGCCGGCCTCCCGTACCGCTCGAACACCACCGCCCGCGTGCCTGGTCCCGCCCTCCGGTGATCGTCGCTTCCGACGGAACGCCATCCCCCGGGTCCCGCCTTGTCGCGGATGCCCTCGGTCCATCCCGGTCCGCCCCGGTCCGCCTTGCGCCATCCCGGCCGCCGGACTTGGATTCATACCCCCTAGGGGTATAACCTGGAGTCATGGCCACGGCCACACCTACCCCATACGCCTCGACGAGGAGTAACGACATGACCTCCCAGACCGACACCCAGGGTTCCGTCACCGCCGTCTACCAGGTGAGCGGGATGAGCTGCGGCCACTGCGAGGGCGCCGTCTCCGGGGAGATCTCCCAGCTCCCCGGTGTCAGCTCGGTGCAGGCGGTCGCCTCCTCCGGCAAGGTGACCGTCGTCTCCGCGGCCCCGCTCGACGAGGAGGCCGTCCGCGCCGCCGTCGACGAGGCCGGCTTCGAGCTGGTCGGCAAGGCCTGAAGCCCCGTGCGGCGTGAACCGGGCCGCAGCGGCCACCCGTTCCCCGCGACCTGTCGCGGCCCGGCCCGCCACCGTTCACCGGAGCCCCCGGACATCCCTGGAGTACGGACATGACCAGCACCACCGCCATCGGGACACCGGCCGCCGGACAGCCGGCCCGCTCGGAGGTCGAGCTGCTCATCGGCGGGATGACCTGCGCCTCCTGCGCGGCCCGCGTCGAGAAGAAGCTCAACCGCATGGACGGCGTCACCGCCACGGTGAACTACGCCACGGAGAAGGCCCGGATCACCTACCCGCCGGGCACCGAGGTCGCCGACCTGATCACCACGGTGGTGCGGACCGGCTACACCGCCGAGGAACCCGCGCCCGCGCGGGACGAGACGCCCTCCACGGAGGCCGACCCCGAACTGGCCGCCCTGCGCCGGCGCCTCACCGGCTCCGTGCTCCTCGCCCTCCCCGTCGTCCTCCTGGCGATGATCCCGCCCCTGCAGTTCGACAACTGGCAGTGGCTCTCGCTCACCCTCGCCGCGCCCGTCGTGGTCTGGGGCGCCGCCCCCTTCCACCGGGCCGCCTGGACCAACCTCCGGCACGGCGCGGCCACCATGGACACCCTGGTCTCCGTCGGCACGCTCGCCGCGTTCGGCTGGTCCCTGTGGGCGCTGTTCCTCGGCGACGCGGGCATGCCAGGCATGCGGCACCCCTTCGAACTCACCGTCGCCCGCACCGACGGCGCCTCCACGATCTATCTGGAGGTCGCCGCCGGCGTCACCGCCTTCATCCTGCTCGGCCGCTACCTGGAGGCCCGTTCCAAGCGCCGCGCGGGAGCGGCCCTGCGGGCGCTGATGGAACTGGGCGCCAAGGACGTGACCGTACTGCGATACGAGGAGGGCGAGCGCGAAGCGCTCTCGGTCGAGGGCGGTGGCGGGAGACGGGTGGGCGGGCGGGAGGTGCGGATCCCGGCGGAGCGGCTGGCCGTCGGCGACCGGTTCGTCGTACGGCCCGGGGAGAAGATCGCCACCGACGGCACGGTGCTCGAGGGCTTCTCCGCCGTGGACGCCTCCATGCTGACCGGCGAGTCCGTCCCCGTGGACGTCACCGTCGGCGACACCGTCACCGGCGCCACGGTCAACGCCGGCGGACGGCTCGTCGTCGAGGCGACCCGGATCGGCGCCGACACCCGGCTCGCGCGGATGGCGCGGATGGTCGAGGAGGCGCAGAACGGCAAGGCGCAGGTGCAGCGCCTCGCCGACCGGATCTCCGGGATCTTCGTCCCCGTGGTGCTGCTGATCGCGGTCGGCACCTTCGGGATGTGGCTGGGCGCCACGGGCGACACCGTCGCCGCGTTCACCGCCGCCGTCGCCGTACTGATCATCGCCTGCCCCTGCGCCCTCGGGCTCGCCACGCCGACCGCGCTGATGGTCGGCACCGGGCGGGGCGCCCAGCTCGGCATCCTCATCAAGGGCCCCGAGGTCCTGGAGTCCACCCGCCGCGTCGACACCGTCGTCCTGGACAAGACCGGCACCGTCACCACCGGCCGGATGACCCTGCAGGAGGTGTATGTCGCCGAGGGCACCGACGAGCAGCGGCTGCTGCGGCTCGCGGGCGCCCTGGAGCACGCCTCCGAGCACCCCGTCGCGCGGGCGATCGCCGCGGGCGCCGAGGAGCGCGCCGGGACGCTGCCGGAGGCCGAGCGCTTCGAGAACGTCCCCGGCCGGGGCGTACGCGGGCGCGTGGAGGGCCACGAGGTGGCCGTGGGGCGGCTCTTCGAGGAGTTGCCGCCCGCCCTGGCCCGGGCGAAGGACGAGGCCGAGCGGGACGGGCGTACGGCCGTCGTGGCCGGCTGGGACGGGGTGGCGCGCGGTGTCCTCGCGGTCGCCGACGCCGTGAAGGAGACCAGCGCCGAGGCGGTGCGCGAGCTGCGCGCCCTGGGGCTCACGCCGGTGCTGCTGACCGGTGACAACCGGGCCGTCGCCGAGGCGGTGGCGCGGACCGTGGGCATCGACGAGGTGATCGCCGAGGTGCTGCCCGAGGACAAGGCCGACGTCGTACGACGGCTGCAGGGCGAGGGGCGCAGCGTCGCCATGGTCGGCGACGGCGTCAACGACGCGGCCGCGCTGGCTGTCGCTGATCTGGGTCTCGCCATGGGCACCGGCACGGACGCGGCGATCGAGGCGGGCGACCTCACCCTGGTCCGCGGCGACCTGCGGGTGGCCGCGGACGCGATACGGCTGTCCCGCAGGACACTCGGCACGATCAAGGGCAATCTGGTGTGGGCCTTCGGCTACAACGTGGCCGCGCTGCCACTGGCCGCGGCCGGGCTGCTGAACCCGATGATCGCCGGTGCGGCGATGGCGTTCTCCTCGGTTTTCGTGGTGACGAACAGCCTGCGCCTGCGGGCGTTTCATTGAGGTCTCAAGTTGGGGTGTACCCCTGTTGTCCGGTACGACCCTCACATAAGCTCTTCACAAGGCTCGCGCATCATCCTTACGCTCGAGCCCCGTGAGCGGTTTGCGGGCTCTTGCGCACCCTCGAGGGATACGCAAGAGACGCAGATCACAGTGATCCGAACGTAACCACCGAAGGGGTTCGAAGGTCTAAGTTGGCGATGTCGGGCAGCGTCTTGGGGGGCGCTTCCTGGCATCTGGGGATGTCTTGGGGGACTTTCCCAGAGGTTGCGTTGCCGGGGCACGTACCCAGCGGGGAGCTTTGAGCGGCCCTCCCGACACGTGCGCTGTCCCGGCAGACCGCACACCGACGAGTGCGGCGGGTTCAGGTCCGCCCGCACTCGCACAGCGATTCAGGCGCTGTTCTCACAGACGCCCGGCCGGATCCCGTGGGGGGAATCCGCACCGGGACATGGGAAGGCGCCCTGGTACGTCGGCCCGTGGGGGGACCGCCGGCCGGGGCGCCTTTTCCATATGTCCGTACTCGTACTCCGTACGTCTGTACCCGTGTTCCGTATGGCCCCGTACTCGTACCGCAGCACCGGGCCCCGCACACGACCAGCGTGTGCGGGGCCCGGTGCTGCGGCTCGGAGGCGCCGGGGTCAGCGCTCCTCGACCGGGACGAAGTCGCGCTCGACGACGCCCGTGTAGATCTGGCGCGGGCGGCCGATGCGGGAACCCGGCTCCTTGATCATCTCGTGCCACTGGGCGATCCAGCCCGGAAGGCGGCCGAGGGCGAACAGGACCGTGAACATCTCGGTCGGGAAGCCCATGGCCCGGTAGATCAGACCGGTGTAGAAGTCGACGTTCGGGTAGAGGCTGCGCGAGACGAAGTAGTCGTCGGAGAGCGCGTGCTCCTCCAGCTTCAGGGCGATGTCCAGCAGCTCGTCGGACTTGCCGAGGGCGGACAGCACGTCGTGCGCGGCAGCCTTGATGATCTTGGCGCGCGGGTCGAAGTTCTTGTAGACCCGGTGGCCGAAGCCCATCAGGCGGACGCCGTCCTCCTTGTTCTTCACCTTGCGGATGAAGGAGTCGACGTCGCCGCCGTCGGCCCGGATGCCCTCGAGCATCTCCAGCACCGACTGATTGGCGCCGCCGTGCAGCGGGCCCCACAGGGCGGAGATGCCGGCGGAGATCGAGGCGAACATGTTCGCCTGCGAGGAGCCGACCAGGCGCACGGTGGAGGTCGAGCAGTTCTGCTCGTGGTCCGCGTGCAGGATGAGCAGCTTGTCCAGGGCGGCCACGACGACCGGGTCGAGCTCGTAGTCCTGCGCCGGGACCGAGAACGTCATGCGCAGGAAGTTCTCGACGTAGCCGAGGTCGTTGCGCGGGTAGACGAACGGGTGGCCGACCGACTTCTTGTACGCGTAGGCCGCGATCGTCGGAAGCTTGGCGAGCAGCCGGATGGTGGAGAGGTTGCGCTGCTGCTCGTCGAACGGGTTGTGGCTGTCCTGGTAGAACGTCGACAGCGCGGAGACGACCGACGACAGCATGGCCATCGGGTGGGCGTCGCGCGGGAAGCCCTTGTAGAAGTTCTTGACGTCCTCGTGCAACAGGGTGTGCTGCGTGATGTCGCCCTTGAACGCGGAGAGCTGGTCGACGGTCGGCAGCTCGCCGTTGATCAGCAGGTAGGCGACCTCCAGGAAGGTGGAGCGCTCGGCCAGCTGCTCGATCGGGTAGCCGCGGTACCGGAGGATGCCGGCCTCGCCGTCCAGATACGTGACCCCGGATTTATAGGCGGCGGTGTTGCCGTAGCCGCTGTCCAGTGTCACCAGACCGGTCTGAGCGCGGAGCTTCCCGATGTCGAAGCCCTTGTCGCCGACGGTGCTGTCGATCACCGGGTAGGTGTACTCGCTGCCGTCGTACCGCAGTACTACAGAGTTGTCGCTCACGTCTTCCCTCACCGACCTAGTGCCTCATCTTCGAGGTGCCCTGACTGTCTCCACCATCCCCCACTCGGCGCAGGAGAGTGCACTCGGGGTCGACCATCGGGCCTATTGGCGGCACTGAGTGCCGCCAACTTGCCCATCCTGCCCCTTGAGTTCCCCATCCGGAAGGGCTCTGTGACCTTCGTGACTCATTTGATCGATCATTTTTTGATGACGGGGCGCTCACAGGGGTGATTCAGGGGTGTGAGAGGCGGGAGCCGGCGAGGCGGAAGTCCAGCGCCGTGCACCGGCGGCCCGCCGAGACGGTGCGCACCGCCTGTCCGATCGCCTTGCGGGAGCCGACGAGGACGACCAGCCGCTTGGCCCGGGTGACCGCCGTGTACAGCAGGTTGCGCTGGAGCATCATCCAGGCGCCCGTGGTCACCGGGATGACGACCGCCGGGTACTCGCTGCCCTGGGAGCGGTGGATGGTCACGGCGTAGGCGTGCGCCAGCTCGTCCAGTTCGTCGAAGTCGTAACTCACCTCCTCGTCCTCGTCGGTCAGCACCGTCAGGCGCTGGTCGACCGGGTCGAGCGAGGTGACCACGCCCACGGTGCCGTTGAAGACCCCGTTCTCCCCCTTCTCGTAGTTGTTGCGAATCTGGGTGACCTTGTCGCCGACGCGGAAGACCCGGCCGCCGAACCGCTTCTCGGCGAGGTCGGGGCGGCCGGGGGTGATGGCCTGCTGGAGCAGCCCGTTGAGCGTGCCCGCGCCGGCCGGGCCCCGGTGCATGGGGGCGAGGACCTGCACGTCCCGGCGTGGGTCGAGGCCGAATTTCGCGGGAACGCGCCGGGCGGCGACGTCCACGGTGAGCCGGCCGGCTTCCTCGGTGTCGTCCTCGACGAAGAAGAAGAAGTCCTTCATGCCGTCGGTGACGGGGTGCTGCCCGGCGTTGATCCGGTGCGCGTTGGTCACCACCCCGGACTGCTGCGCCTGGCGGAAGACACGGGTGAGCCGGACGGCGGGGACGGGGCTCCCGTCGGCGAGGAGGTCCCGGAGCACCTCGCCGGCGCCGACACTGGGCAGCTGGTCGACGTCGCCGACGAAGAGGAGGTGGGCGCCCGGGGGCACCGCCTTGACCAGCTTGTTCGCGAGGAGGAGGTCCAGCATGGACGCCTCGTCGACCACCACCAGGTCGGCGTCGAGCGGGCGGTCCCGGTCGTAGGCCGCGTCGCCGCCGGGCCTGAGCTCCAGCAGGCGGTGGACGGTGGAGGCCTCGGCGCCGGTCAGCTCGGCGAGCCGCTTGGCGGCACGGCCGGTCGGGGCGGCGAGGACGACCTTGGCCTTCTTGGCACGGGCCAGCTCCACGATGGAGCGGACCGTGAAGGACTTGCCGCAGCCGGGGCCGCCGGTGAGCACGGCGACCTTCTCGGTCAGCGCCAGCTTGACGGCCGCCTCCTGCTCGGGGGCGAGATCGGTGCCCGTACGCCCCTTCAGCCAGCCGAGCGCCTTGTCCCAGGTCACGTCCCGGAAGGCCGGCATCCGGTCCTCGTCGGTGCGCAGGAGGCGCTGCAGCTGGGCGGAGAGGGCCAGCTCGGCGCGGTGGAAGGGGACGAGGTAGACGGCGGTGACGGGGTCGCCGCCCTGCGGGTCGGGGACCTTCTCGCGTACGACGCCGGGGTCCTCGCCCTCCTGGGGGTCGGCGGCCAGCTCGGCCAGACACTCGATGACCAGCCCGGTGTCCACCTGGAGCAGCTTCACCGCGTCGGCGATCAGCTTCTCCTCGGGGAGGTAGCAGTGCCCCTGGTCGGTGGCCTGCGAGAGCGCGTACTGCAGGCCGGCCTTCACCCGGTCCGGGCTGTCGTGCGGGATGCCTACGGACTGGGCGATCTTGTCGGCGGTGAGGAAGCCGATGCCCCAGACGTCGGCGGCGAGGCGGTAGGGCTGGTTCTTCACGACGGAGATGGAGGCGTCGCCGTACTTCTTGTAGATCCGGACCGCGATGGAGGTGGAGACCTCGACGGTCTGGAGGAAGAGCATGACCTCCTTGATCGCCTTCTGCTCCTCCCAGGCGTCGGCGATCTTCTTGGTCCGCTTGGGGCCGAGGCCGGGGACCTCGATGAGGCGCTTGGGCTCCTCCTCGATGATCCGGAGCGTGTCCAGCCCGAAGTGCTGGGTGATGCGGTCGGCGAAGACCGGGCCGATGCCCTTGACCAGGCCGGAGCCCAGGTAGCGGCGGATGCCCTGGACGGTGGCGGGGAGGAGGGTCGTGTAGTTCTCGACGTGGAACTGCTTGCCGTACTGCGGGTGCGACCCCCAGCGCCCCTCCATCCGCAGGGACTCCCCCACCTGTGCGCCGAGCAGCGCACCGACGACGGTGAGGAGATCGCCGGCGCCTCTGCCGGTGTCGACCCGGGCGACCGTGTAGCCGTTCTCCTCGTTGGCGTACGTGATCCGCTCCAGGACACCTTCGAGGGTGGCGAGCCGGCGTTCACCGGGGGCGGCGGCTGCGGACTGGGCGGACTGGTTGGACATGATCCGACGGTACCCGTGGGGTGTGACAAGGGGGTGCGGGATCGCTCGCCGCGAGCGTGGGCCGACCCGGCCCGGTCAGGTGGGTATGAAGTCCGGCCACCAGGGCGGGACGTTCCCCGGGCACACGGGGTCCGGGTAGGAGTCCAGTACGCCGAGCCAGGTGACCAGGAACCACGTGCAGCACACGGTGAACAGGAACCCCGCCGCCAGGGCCGCGCGCCGGTGGCGTCCGCCGAGGACGCCGTACAGGACGCCGAGCGGGATCGCCGCGGCGATCCAGATCAGCGGGGCGAGGAAGAGCAGCGCCAGGGAGTTCGCCGCCGCGCCGACGCCGGTGTCGCACGCCCCCCACGCCCGCCCGATGGCGACGGTGGAGACGAGTGAGGTGAGGCCTCCGAGGAGAACGCCGAACAGGAAGGCCCCGGCCCAGGTCGTCGAAGGGCTCGGCCGCCCCGCTTCCACCATCGATCGGCCCCCGTCGTCGTAGGGGCGGAGACTACCAACGCCCGAGCCTCCGCAGCCGTCCGAAGGGGATGCGGAGTCGGAGGACGGGCGCGGGCCGGCACTGGTGCGGGCCCGTGCCGACGTGTGGGGGTGGCAGCCGCCGGCTGTTCCGGCGGGGCAGCCGGGGCGAGTACGTGTGGTGCGAGCCGTCGGCGGCCTGACGGGCGGCCGGGACACACGGCTTGTCCGCGCGGGGCTTCCCGCGCGTGACTCGGCCCGCGTGACTCGGCCCCGTGAATCGACCCCCGTGACTTGTCCCCCGTGAATCGACCCGCGTGAATCGACCCCCGTGACTCGACCCGCGTGACGCGACCCCGTGAATCGACCCCCGTGACTCGCCCCGCGTGACGCGACCCCCGTGAGCGGACACGAAGCGGGAGGCCCGTCACGTACGGCCTTCGCCGCCCCGCAGGTACGCTCCCGCGCGCGCTGCGGCCACCGCGGCCTCGGCGGCCCGGTCCGCGGCTGCTTCGTCGAGGGGGGCGCCGCTGGTCAGCAGGCGGTAGTAGAGGGGGGCGGAGACGGCGCGGATCACCTCGTGGACGTCGGTGCCCTCGGGGACCTCGCCCCGGTCGACGGCCTGTCGGACGCAGGGCGCCCACTCCTCGACGCGGATGTCGTAGAAGCGGTGCAGGGCCTCGGCCGTCCTCGCCTCGCAGGTGGCGGCGGCGATCACCGCCTTGAACAGCGCTCCCTGCCGCGGATCGGCCAAGGTGCGCTGCACGAGCCGGGCGTTGGCCTTGAGGTCACCGAGCAGCGAGCCGGTCTCGGTACGCGGCAGCGACTGCTCGGCCATGTCCAGCAGCAGATCGGCCACCAGGCCGGTCACCGTCCCCCACCGTCGGTAGACGGTGGTCTTGCCCACCTCGGCACGGCGCGCGATGTCGGCGAGGTCCAGGCGGGCGAAGCCCTGCTCCGCCAAGGCGTCCCCGGCCGCCCGCAGTACCGCCGCCCGCACCCGCGCCGTGCGCCCACCAGGACGGACGGTCCCCGGATCGGCATCCTCGAACCTCATAACGGCACTCCAGTTCCATTAATTACTCGCACCTGCTACGTTGAGATCCACGGTAACGGAACCACAGACCCGTTAGCCAGGTCATGCGACGAGAGAGGTACAGCCATGGAGTACAGGCGGCTGGGCGCATCCGGCCTCAAGGTCCCCGCACTGAGCTTCGGCGCCGGCACCTTCGGCGGCCAGGGGCCGCTGTTCGGCGCCTGGGGCACCACGGACGCGCGAGAAGCGCGACGTCTCGTGGACATCTGCCTCGACGCCGGGGTCACGATGTTCGACACCGCCGACGTCTATTCCGGCGGGGCCTCCGAGGAGGTGCTGGGCGAAGCGATCAAGGGCCGCAGGGACCAGGTGATCGTGTCCACCAAGACCGGCCTGCCGATGGGCGACGGCCCCGGCGATGCGGGCACCTCTCGTTCACGCCTGATCACCGCGTGCGAGGACGCCCTGCGCCGGCTCGGCACCGACTACATCGACCTGTTCCAACTGCACGCCTATGACGCCGGCGCACCGATCGAGGAAGTCCTGTCCGCGCTCGACGACCTCGTTCGCGCAGGGAAGGTCCGCTACCTGGGAGTCTCCAACTTCTCCGGCTGGCAGGCGATGAAGTCCCTCGCGAGCGCGGAGAGGTACGGCCGTCCGCGCTATGTGGCACATCAGGTCTACTACTCGCTCGTCGGGCGCGACTACGAATGGGAGCTGATGCCCCTCGGGCTCGATCAGGGCCTCGGAGCCCTGGTCTGGAGCCCGCTCGGCTGGGGACGGCTCACCGGCAAGGTCCGCCGCGGCCGGCCGCTCCCGGCCGACAGCCGACTGCACCGCACCGCGGACTACGGCCCGCCGGTCGAGGACGAACACCTCTACCGCGTGGTCGACGCCCTCGACGAGGTCGCGCAGGAGACCGGCAGGAGCATTCCGCAGATCGCCATCAACTGGCTGCTGCGGCGGCCGACCGTCTCCTCCGTCATCATCGGCGCCCGCAACGAGGAGCAACTCCGTCAGAACCTCGGCGCCGTCGGCTGGACGCTCACGCCCGACCAGATGGCGAAACTCGACGCGGCGAGCAACAAGGCAGCGCCCTACCCGTACTTCCCCTACCAGCGCCAGGAAGGCTTCGCCCGCCTCAACCCGCCCGTCGTCGCATCTCCGCCCGCTGCGTGAGGACCAGCACTGTCGGTGGTGATCAGTAGGGTCGGCGCACTTGGTCAGCGAAGGAGCGCCGACCATGAAGTCCCCGGCCGGACCGGACGCCGTCCAGTGGCAGACACCGACCCACGCCCACGGCTCGGCCGTGGACGTGCCCGACTTGATCAGGGCGCTGTACCAGGGCGACGACACGACCACCGACGAAGCCGTTCACGAGCCGTACGGGAACATCCACCACCAGGGCACGGTGTACTCGGCGTCGGCGCCCGCCGTTCCCTTCCTCGCGCACGCCGCCCGGCACGTTCCCGGCAAACGCACCGAGTTGCCGATGCTGCTGGCGACGCTCGCCGACCACACCCCCTCGGACAGGCGAGTTCGGGGAAGGCGCCCTCCCACACGTCGTGGGTGTGCCTGCTGACCACGGTGCGCAGCACGGGCCGCTGGGAGGCGGCCACCGCCGCTCAGCCCGTGATGGAGAAGAAGATCGTGTCCTGGGTGTACCAGTCGATGTTCTTCGTGGCGTACTCCCATTCCGTGTGCTCGAACTCGAGCTTCTCGGCCAGTTCCCCGAGGTCGTACCGGAAACCCTCGTCCACCCGGTCCAGCACCGCACGGTAGGCGTCGGCGGCCGGCTTGGCCTTGGCCAGCGGGAACATGCCGATGTGCGGCCCGTCCACGGGAAAGGGGACGGGGAAGGGGATCTCCTCGGGCGGCCCGGAGAACAGGCGGTCGTGCAGCAGGAGATCGGCGCTCACGCCCACCCGGCGAAGCTCTTCGTCGAGCAGGCCGAAGAAGGTGGAGGGCTTGGAGTAGACACCGAGATCGGCGGGGTCGGAGGCGTTGCGGTCGATGATGTGCTGGAGCGCGCGGTAGTAGGCGCCCGCCGCGTACTCGGCTTCGGAGCTCGCGTGACCGGCCACGAGGTGTTCCAGTGCGTCGGGGACGGTCAGGCCCAGGTCGATGTCCTGCCGCTCCAATTCCCGCTGGCTCTCCCGCGCCTTCTCACGCATGACGCCGAGGTTCCGCACCTGATCGGGCGTCAGGGTGTCCGCGGCTCCGATGAAGGCCAGGACGTCGGCTTTGTCGGCGGTGCTGTACGAGATGATCCGGCTCATGATCGTCATATTGTCAGCAACCACTGACACCATGGACGGGTCCGCGCGCCGACCGCCGCCGGGCCGGCAGCCGGGAAGGCGATCGGCCGGAGCCCGGCGGGCGGACCGGCCGGCGGCGCGTCCGGGAGCCCGGCCGCGTCCAGGGTGAGTGGCCGCGGAGCGGCGGGCGCTCCGGACCGGTTCCGCAGGACCTTGCCCAGGGACAGGACGGCGCGGCGCCCCCGTGGTCCTCTCCCACCTCACCCTCCTCCTCGGTGGCCGGGATCTCCCGGTCCGAGGCGGGCCGGACGCCGCCCTCCCCCCACGGCGCGGAAGCGCCCTCCCCCACGGCACGGAAGAAGGAAGAAGGCGGTGCGCAGAACCGGTCACCCCGGGGACACCGTCACCCCGGCGGTCACGATTCGATTTCGGCCACCCCGCACCCTCTTGCCAACCACCCGTGTAATCGATTCCAATCCTCCGTGTAATCGATTCCACGAGGAGGTGGAACGGCGATGGCGAGCATCAAGGACGTCGCCGCGCGGGCCGGGGTGTCCGTCGCCACGGTGTCGCGCGTCCTGAACGACCATCCGTCGGTCAGCGCGGACGCCCGCACCCGCGTGCTGGCCGCCGTCGAGGCGCTGGGCTACCGCCCGAACGCCGTCGCACGCTCCCTGCGCACCGACCAGACCCGCACCCTCGGGCTGGTGATCAGCGACGTGATGAACCCGTACTTCACCGAGCTGGCCCGCTCCGTCGAGGAGGAGGCCCGCGCGCTCGGCTACAGCGTGATCATCGGCAACGCCGACGAGCGGCCCGATCTCCAGGACCACCATGTGACGACGCTGCTGGACCGGCGCATCGACGGGCTGCTCGTCTCCCCCACCGACGGCGGCTCCCCGCGCATGCTGGACGCCGCCCGCGCGGGCACGCCCATGGTGTTCGTCGACCGGTGGATCCCCGGCGTGGACGTGCCCGTCGTCAGGTCGGACGGGCGCGGCGCCGTACGGGACCTCGTGGCGCATCTGTACGAACTCGGTCACCGGCGGCTCGCGATCATCGCCGGGCCGGCCGCCACCACCACCGGCCGTGAGCGCGTGGACGCCTTCCGGGAGGCGCTCGGCGCGTACGGGCTCGTCCTTCCCGACGCCTACATAGGCCAGGGCGACTTCCAGGCCGACAGCGGACGCCGGGTCACCGAGGGCTTCCTCGATCTGGCCGAGCCGCCCGAGGTCGTGTTCGCCGCCGACAACCTGATGGCGCTCGGCGCGCTGGACGCCGTACGCGCGCGCGGCCTGCGGGTCCCCGACGACATCGCGCTGGCCGCGTTCGACGACATCCGCTGGTTCGTGCACACCGATCCGCCGGTCACCGCGATCGCCCAGCCCACGGGCGCACTGGGCCGGGCCGCCGTGCGCGCGCTGGTCGACCGGATCGAGGGCCGGCCCGGCGAGTCCGTGACCCTGCCCGCCCGGCTCGTCGTACGCCGCTCGTGCGGTGAGCCGGCACCCCCGCAGTCCCCCGTACAACAGTCCCCCGTACGAAGGAGTACGTCGTGAGCGACCCGGACGAGTTGCTGCGCATCGAGGGCATCCGCAAGACCTTCCCCGGTGTGGTCGCGCTCGACAGCGTCGACTTCGACCTGCGCCGGGGCGAGGTGCACGTGCTCCTCGGTGAGAACGGCGCGGGCAAGAGCACCCTCATCAAGATGCTCTCCGGCGCCTACACGCCCGACACCGGCCGGATCGTGGTCGGCGGCGAGGAGGTGCGCATCCACGGTGCGCAGGACTCCGAGCGGCTCGGGATCGCCACCATCTACCAGGAGTTCAACCTGGTCCCCGATCTGACGGTCGCCGAGAACATCTTCCTCGGGCGGCAGCCGCGCCGCCTCGGGATGATCGACCGGAAGAAGATGGACACGGACGCCGAGGTGCTGCTGAAGCGGGTCGGGGTGGACGTCTCCCCGCGTGCGCGTGTACGCGAACTCGGCATCGCGCGGCTGCAGATGGTCGAGATCGCCAAGGCGCTCAGCCTGGACGCGCGCGTGCTCGTCATGGACGAGCCGACGGCCGTGCTGACCTCCGAGGAGGTCGAGAAGCTGTTCGCGATCGTGCGGCGGCTGCGCGAGGACGGCGTCGGGATCGTGTTCATCACGCATCACCTGGAGGAGATCGCCGCCCTCGGCGACCGGGTCACCGTCATCCGGGACGGCCGCAGTGTCGGTCAGGTGCCCGCCTCCACCCCCGAGGACGAACTCGTACGGCTGATGGTCGGGCGGTCGATCGAGCAGCAGTACCCGCGCGAGCGCACCGACGCCGGGGACGCGCTGCTCAAGGTGGAGGGGCTCACCCGGGACGGTGTCTTCCACGACGTGGGTTTCGAGGTGCGGGCCGGTGAGGTCGTCGGTATCGCGGGGCTCGTCGGGGCCGGGCGGACGGAGGTGGTCCGGGCGGTGTTCGGGGCCGATCCGTACGACGCGGGGTCCGTGCACGTCGCGGGCGCGCGGCTGCGCCGCCACGACGTGAACGCCGCCATGGCGGCCGGGATCGGGCTCGTGCCCGAGGACCGCAAGGGACAGGGACTGGTGCTCGACGCCTCCGTCGAGGAGAACCTCGGCCTGGTCACCCTGCGGTCCTCCTCCCGCGCGGGGCTCGTCGACCTCAAGGGGCAGCACGAGTCGGCGGAGCGGATCGCCGGGCAGCTCGGCGTGCGGATGGCCGGGCTCGGCCAGCATGTGCGCACGCTCTCCGGCGGGAACCAGCAGAAGGTCGTCATCGGCAAGTGGCTGCTGGCGAACACCAAGGTGCTGATCCTCGACGAGCCGACGCGCGGCATCGACGTCGGCGCCAAGGTCGAGATCTACCAGCTCATCAACGAACTGACGGCCGCGGGTGCGGCCGTGCTGATGATCTCCAGCGATCTGCCGGAGGTGCTCGGCATGAGCGACCGGGTGGTCGTCATGGCGCAGGGACGCGTCGCGGGCGAACTCACCGCCGAACAGGCCACCCAGGACGCCGTGATGGCCCTCGCCGTCAGTACTCACCCCAATGGAACGGAGGCCTCCCGTGGCCACTGACACGCTCAAGAGCAAGCCGGGCGCGCAGGGCGGCGCCACGGCCGGCCTGCGCCGCCTGCTCCTCGACAACGGCGCGCTGACCGCGCTGATCGTCCTCGTGATCGCCATGTCGGCGCTGTCCGGGGACTTCCTGACCGCCGACAACCTCCTCAACGTCGGCGTCCAGGCCGCCGTGACCGCGATCCTCGCCTTCGGCGTCACCTTCGTGATCGTCTCGGCGGGCATCGACCTGTCGGTCGGTTCGGTCGCCGCACTGTCCGCCACCGTGCTGGCGTGGAGTGCGACCGAGGCCGGGATACCGGTCGCCCTCGCGGTCCTCCTCTCCGTCGCGACGGGTATCGCCTGCGGTCTGGTGAACGGTTTCCTCATCTCGTACGGGAAACTGCCGCCGTTCATCGCGACGCTGGCCATGCTGTCGGTGGGACGCGGTCTGTCGCTCGTCATCTCGCAGGGTTCGCCGATCGCCTTCCCGGACTCGGTCTCGCACCTCGGTGACACGCTCGGCGGGTGGCTGCCCGTGCCGATGCTCGTGATGATCGTGATGGGGCTGATCACCGCCTTCGTGCTCGGACGGACGTACATCGGCCGTTCCATGTACGCCATCGGCGGCAACGAGGAGGCCGCGCGGCTGTCGGGGCTGCGGGTGAAGCGGCAGAAGCTCGCCATCTACGCGTTCTCCGGTCTGTTCGCCGCCGCCGCGGGCATCGTGCTCGCCTCCCGGCTGTCCTCCGCGCAGCCGCAGGCCGCGCAGGGCTACGAGCTGGACGCGATCGCCGCGGTCGTCATCGGCGGTGCCTCCCTCGCGGGCGGCACCGGCAAGGCGTCGGGCACGCTGATCGGCGCGCTGATCCTGGCGGTGCTGCGCAACGGCCTCAACCTGCTGTCCGTGTCCGCGTTCTGGCAGCAGGTCGTCATCGGTGTCGTGATCGCGCTGGCGGTGCTGTTCGACACGCTGCGCCGCAAGGCGGGCGCCACCACCCCGGCGGCCGGGGCGTCCGGGGGCGGGAACCGGGGCAGGCAGGCACTCACGTACGTGATCGCCGCCGTCGTCGCCGTCGCGGTGGTCGGTGCGACCTCGCTGCTGCACAACGGGTCCTCGGCCGGCAGGACGCAGAAGATCGGCCTGTCGCTGTCGACGCTCAACAACCCGTTCTTCGTGCAGATCCGGGCCGGGGCCGAGGAGGAGGCGAAGAAGCTGGGCGTGGACCTGACGGTCACGGACGCGCAGAACGACGCCTCCCAGCAGGCCAACCAGCTGCAGAACTTCACCAGCGGCTCGCTCTCCGCGGTCGTCGTCAACCCGGTGGACTCCGACGCGGCCGGTCCCGCGGTGCGCGGCGCGAACAAGGCCGGCATCCCGGTCGTCGCCGTGGACCGCGGGGTCAACAAGGGGGAGACGGCCGCGCTGGTCGCCTCCGACAACGTCGAGGGCGGCGCGCTGGGCGCCAGGGCGCTCGCCGAGAAGCTCGGCGGCAAGGGCACGATCGTCATCCTGCAGGGCCAGGCGGGCACCTCCGCCAGCCGCGAGCGCGGCGCGGGCTTCGCCGCCGGTCTGAAGGACTACCCGGGCATCAAGGTAGTCGCCGAGCAGCCCGCGGACTTCGACCGCACCAAGGGCCTGGACGTGATGACGAACCTGCTGCAGGCGCACCCCGACATCAACGGTGTCTTCGCGGAGAACGACGAGATGGCGCTCGGCGCGATCAAGGCGCTCGGCTCCAAGGCCGGGAAGTCGGTCCAGGTCGTCGGCTTCGACGGCACTCCGGACGGGCTGAAGGCGGTCGAGGCGGGCACGTTGTACGCCTCCGTCGCGCAGCAGCCGTCGGAACTGGGCAGGATCGCGGTACGGAACGCGCTGCGGGCCGCCGAGGACAAGAAGGTGGAGACCACGGTGAAGGTGCCGGTGAAGGTGGTCACCAAGGAGAACGTGGCCGGCTTCGAGGGCTGACGCCGGCCCCGGGGGCGCACGGGCGGGCGGTCACGTCGACCGCCCGCCCCCACACTCGGATTCACTCGGACTTCACTCGGATCGGGGAGCGATTCATGTACGACTACGACCTCCTGGTCGTGGGATCGGCCAATGCCGACCTGGTGATCGGGGTCGAGCGCCGGCCGGGCGCCGGGGAGACGGTGCTCGGCTCCGACCTGGCCGTCCACCCGGGCGGCAAGGGCGCGAACCAGGCGGTCGCGGCCGCCCGGCTCGGCGCCCGTACGGCCCTGCTGGCGCGGGTCGGTGACGACGGGCACGGGCGGCTGTTGCTGGACTCGCAGCGGGCGGCCGGGGTGGACACGGTGGGCGTGCTGGTGGGCGGGGCGCCGACCGGGGTCGCGCTGATCACGGTGGACCCGTCGGGGGACAACAGCATCGTCGTCTCCCCGGGCGCCAACGGCCGGCTGACACCGGCGGACGTGCGGGCGGCGGGGAGCCTCTTCCACGTCTCCCGGGTGGTCTCCGCCCAGCTGGAGATCCCGCTGGAGACGGTGGTGGAGGTGGTGCGGAGTCTGGTGCCGGGCAGCCGGTTCGTGCTGAACCCGTCCCCGCCGCGCCCGCTTCCGGCGGACGTGCTGGCGGCCTGCGACCCGCTGATCGTCAACGAGCACGAGGCGAAGGTGATCCTGGGCGAGGACGCCGGGACGAGTGACGAGCCCGAGGACTGGGCACGGCTGCTGCTGGCTAAGGGCCCGCGTTCGGTGGTGGTGACGCTGGGCGGCGAGGGCGCGCTGGTGGCCTCCCCGGACGGGGTCGCCCGGGTTCCGTCCGTCGAGGTGCGTGCCGTGGACACGACCGGGGCGGGTGACGCGTTCACCGCCGCGCTGGCCTGGCGGCTGGGCGCGGGCGAGCCGCTCGCCGGGGCGGCGGCGTACGCGGCCCGGGTGGGGGCGGCGACGGTCACCAAGGAGGGCGCGCAGGTGTCCTTCCCGACGACGGAGGAGGTCGCGGCGCTGTGCCGCGCCGACCCCGGCCGGGGGCCGGACGGCGCGTCCGGCGTGGACCCGGAAGGCGGCGCCCGGTGAAGAGGCACGGAATCCTGAACCGGCATCTCGCCGGCGCCCTGGCCGAACTCGGGCACGGCGACGGGGTGCTGGTGTGCGACGCCGGGATGCCGATTCCCGGCGGGCCGCGCGTGGTGGACCTGGCGTTCCGCGCGGGGGTGCCGTCGTTCGCGGAGGTGCTGGAGGGGCTGCTGGAGGAGCTGGTCGTCGAGGGGGCCACGGCCGCGTCCGAGGTGCGGGACGCCAATCCGGCGGCGGCCGAGCTGCTGGCGGGCCGCTTCCCCGGCCTCGGCCTGGTCCCGCACGAGCGGCTCAAGGAGCTGAGCGCCGGCGCGCGGCTCGTCGTCCGCACCGGCGAGGCACGGCCGTACGCGAACGTGCTGCTGCGCTGCGGGGTGTTCTTCTAGGAACACCCGGTGCAGGGCGCGTACGACTTCGAGGGGGCCCGGTCCGTCGACCGGGCCCCCTCGTCCCTCCCCCGTCAGAACCCCCCCGAGTCCCCCCGGGTCCCCTCCCAGAAGCCCTGACGCCACGTACGACCCGCGAGGTACGGGAAGGGTTGCACGGTCTCTCCGGGTTTTTTCCGGCCCTGGTTCCTTACGATGTCTTCCTGGGCAGGATGCGGTCGTCCGGTACGCGTTGGGGGCGTGTGGGGATGCTGGTGCAGGAGTTCCGGACCGGGGTGGTGCCGCCCGCCGAGCGGTGGGACCTGTGGCAGGACGTCGCCACGCGGACGCATGTGCCCACCCTGATGCGCAGTGGGCGCAGCGACGACTTCGAGGCCACGATGCGGGTCCTGCCGCTCGGGGACCTGCAGATCGCCGAGCTGAGCCTGCCGCACCTGGACACCGTGCGCACACCGCGGGTCATCCGGCGTTTCGATCCCGAGTTCCTGCAGATCAACTGTCAGCTCGCCGGCGACGGCGGTATGGCGCAGGACGGTACCGAGGCGGTGTTCGGGGCGGGGCAGCTCATCGTGGCCGACACCAGCCTCCCGTACGACGTCCGCATCAACAGGACGTCGCAGCGGTCCACGACGGTGGTCGTCAGCATGCCCCGGGCCCGGTTCCCGCTGCCGCCGCGCGCGATGCGCCGCCTGCTGGCGGTACCGGTCCCGGTGGACCGGGGCATGGGCGGCGCGCTGCGGCGCTGGCTGGCCGATGTCGCCGGACGGGCCGACGAGTTCACCGAGGCCGACGTGCCGACACTGGCCTCGGTGACCACGGATCTGCTCGCCTCCGTGCTCGGCCGCTGCGTGGACTCCGAGGACGTGCTGCCGCCGGAGTCCCGCCGGCGTGCCCTGCGCATCCGGATCCGGGACTTCATCGACCGGAACCTGGGCGATCCTTCGCTGTCCCCGGCGACCGTCGCGGCGGCCCACGGCATCTCGGTGCGGCATCTGCACCAGCTGTTCGCGGCGGAGGGCGAGGCTCCGGCGGCCTGGATCCGCCACCGCCGTCTGGAGCGGTGCCGCCGTGACCTGGCCGACCCCCGGCTGCGGGGCCGCTCCGTCCGTTCGATCGCCGCACGGTGGGGCTTCACCGACGCGGCCACCTTCAGCCGCGTCTTCCGCCGCGTGTACGGCATGACGCCGACGGACCACCGCCACCACCACGCCGCCCCGTAGGGGCCCGGCCCTTCCTGCCGGAATCGACAGGATCCCTGCACGGACGGTCAAGGTTTCAAGCGTCCGGTGGACGCATGCTGGTGCCTGTGCACGGTGGGGGCTGTGCACTCGCGGGGAGCAGGGGGGAAGCATCGTGCGGTGCCGGCGAACGTCGGCGTCCGGTCCGGCACCGCACGGCTTGCGCCCCGCGCAGGACGACAGGGAACGGGAAGACCTCTCCCCGGAGCCTCATCCGGGCCCTGTTCCGTGGGGCACGGGCATCCGGACACGACGTGTGCGGGTGCCCGTGCCCCACGTCTCAGCGCACGGCGGACCTCATCCCGCGTGCTCCACGAACCGTGCCGCCGTCTCGGCGAGGACCTCTCGGCCGTCGCGGGACCACAGCGCGTCGTTGAACAGTTCGACCTCGATGGGGCCGGTGTAGCCGGCCGCCTCCACGTATCCCTTCCACTCCCGCATGTCGACCGCGCCGTCGCCGATCTGGCCGCGGCCGTTGAGGACGCCCTCGGGCAGCGGGGTGGTCCAGTCGGCGAGCTGGAAGGTGTGGATACGGCCCTGGGCGCCCGCGCGGGCGATCTGCGCGGGCGCGGTGTCGTCCCACCAGATGTGGTAGGTGTCGACCGTGACGCCGACCTGCCGGGCGGGGAACCGCTCGGCGAGGTCGAGGGCCTGGGCGAGCGTGGAGACCACGCACCGGTCGGAGGCGAACATGGGGTGCAGCGGCTCGATGGCCAGTTTCACCCCGTGCTCCTCGGCGTAGGGACCGAGTTCGGCGAGCGCGTCCGCGATGCGTTCCCGGGCGGCGCGCAGGTCCTTGGAGCCGGCCGGCAGTCCGCCCGAGACCAGGACCAGGGTGTCGGTGCCGAGCGTGGCCGCCTCGTCGACGGCCCGCCGGTTGTCGGCGAGGGCCGCCGCCCGCTCGCCGGGGTCGATCGCGGTGAGGAAGCCGCCCCGGCACAGCGTCGTCACCGCCAGGCCCGCGTCCCGTACGAGCTTCGCCGCCGCCTCGACGCCGTACGCCCGGACGGGCTCCCGCCACAGGCCCACGCCCGGTACGCCCAGGTCACGGCAGGCGTCGACGAGTTCGGGCAGCGACAGCTGCTTGACCGTCATCTGGTTGATGCTGAAACGCGCGAGGTCGGCGGTCACGGGGTCACTCCGTACAGGTGCAGCAGGGTCCTCATGCGTTCCTCGGCGAGCTTGGGGTCGGGGAACAGGCCGAGGCGGTCGGCGAGTTCGTAGGCGCGGGCGAAGTGCGGCAGCGAGCGGGCCGACTGCAGGCCGCCGACCATCGTGAAGTGGCTCTGGTGGCCGGCCAGCCAGGCGAGGAACACCACACCCGTCTTGTAGAAGCGGGTGGGTGCCTGGAAGAGGTGGCGGGAGAGTTCGACGGTGGGGTCGAGGAGGGCGCGGAAACCCTCCGTGTTCCCCGTGTCGAGGACGCGGACCGCTTCCGCCGCGAGCGGGCCGAGCGGGTCGAAGATGCCGAGCAGGGCGTGGCTGAAGCCCTGCTCGTCGCCGGCGATCAGCTCGGGGTAGTTGAAGTCGTCGCCGGTGTAGCAGCGCACGCCCTGCGGCAGGCGGCGGCGCAGGTCGATCTCGCGCTGGGCGTCCAGGAGCGAGACCTTGATGCCGTCGACCTTGTCGGGGTGGGCGGCGATGACCTCCAGGAAGGTGTCGGTGGCCGCGTCGAGGTCGGACGAGCCCCAGTAGCCCTCCAGCGCCGGGTCGAACATCGGGCCCAGCCAGTGCAGGACCACCGGCTCGGCGGCCTGGCGGAGCAGGTGGCCGTAGACCTCCAGGTAGTCGTCCGGGCCCTTCGCCGTCGCGGCGAGGGCGCGGGACGCCATCAGGATGGCCTGCGCGCCCGACTCCTCGACGACCGCGAGCTGTTCCTCGTACGCCGCCCGTACCTCGGCGAGGGTGCCGCCGGTGAGCTGGTCGGTGCCGACGCCGCAGGCGATGCGGCCGCCGACGGCCTTCGCCTCGGCGGCGGAGCGGCGGATCAGCTCGGCCGCGCCCGCCCAGTCCAGGCCCATGCCGCGCTGGGCGGTGTCCATGGCCTCGGCGACGCCCAGGCCGTGCGACCACAGGTGACGGCGGAAGGCGAGGGTGGCGTCCCAGTCGACGGCGGCCGGTGAGTCGGGGCTGGTGTCGGCGTACGGATCGGCGACGACGTGCGCGGCCGAGAAGACCGTACGGGAGGTGAAAGCGCTTCCCGGATGGACGGCGAGGGGCTCGGTGCGGGGCTCGTACGCCCGCAGGGTGCCGTTCGCGTCGGGCAGGTGCAGGGTCACAGCGCGACCTCCGGCACGTCGAGGCGGCGGCCCTCGGCCGAGGACTTCAGGCCCAGCTCGGCGAGCTGGACGCCGCGGGCGCCGGCCAGCAGGTCCCAGTGGTAGGGGGCGTCGGCGTAGACGTGCTTGAGGAAGAGCTCCCACTGGGCCTTGAAGCCGTTGTCGAACTCGCCGTTGTCCGGGACCTCCTGCCACTGGTCGCGGAAGACCTCGGTGGCGGGGATGTCCGGGTTCCAGACCGGCTTGGGGGTGGCGGAGCGGTGCTGGACGCGGCAGTTGCGCAGGCCGGCGACGGCCGAGCCCTCGGTGCCGTCGACCTGGAACTCGACCAGTTCGTCGCGGTTGACGCGGACCGTCCAGGAGGAGTTGATCTGGGCGACGGCGCCGCCGTCCAGTTCGAAGACGCCGTAGGCGGCGTCGTCGGCGGTGGCGTCGTAGGGCTTGCCGTTCTCGTCCCAGCGCTGCGGGACGTGGGTGGCGGTGAGGGCCTGGACGGACTTCACGCGGCCGAACAGCTCGTGCAGTACGTACTCCCAGTGCGGGAACATGTCGACGACGATGCCGCCGCCGTCCTCGGAGCGGTAGTTCCAGGACGGGCGCTGCGCGTCCTGCCAGTCGCCCTCGAAGACCCAGTAGCCGAACTCGCCGCGCACGGAGAGGATGCGGCCGAAGAAGCCGCCGTCGATGAGGCGCTTCAGCTTGAGCAGGCCGGGGAGGAACAGCTTGTCCTGGACGACGCCGTGCTTGATGCCGGCCGCGTTCGCCAGGCGGGCGAGTTCCAGGGCGCCGTCGAGTCCGGTGGCGGTGGGCTTCTCGGTGTAGATGTGCTTGCCCGCGGCGATCGCCTTCCTGATCGCCTCCTCGCGGGCCGAGGTCACCTGGGCGTCGAAGTAGATGTCGACGCTCTCGTCGGCGAGGACCGCGTCCACGTCCGTCGAGATGTGCTCGAGTCCGTGCCGCTCGGCCAGCGCCTTCAGCGCGTGCTCCCGCCGGCCGACCAGGATCGGCTCCGGCCACAGCACGGTGCCGTCGCCGAGGTCGAGACCACCCTGCTCGCGCAGGGCCAGGATGGAGCGGACGAGGTGCTGGCGGTAACCCATGCGCCCGGTCACACCGTTCATGGCGATACGCACCGTCTTGCGTGTCACGTCATTCCCTTCGTACGCGGTCTGCGCGCCGCATACGCCCCACTGGTGAGCGTGACAGCAAGCGCTTTCTATGTACGTAGAAGCTAGCCTCTGAACGGCGGTGCGGACAAGACCACGGCGAACCCGAGTTGTTCGAGGGGGCGAACAACCGCGCGGATGGCCGTAGGGTCTGCTCGGAACCACGGGTGTGGGCGTGGGTGTGTACGACGGCGTACGGCGAACGTACGAGGCGGAGGACGAGACATGACGGTGACCCTGGCGGACGTGGCGGCTCGCGCGCAGGTCTCCCCCGCGACGGTGTCGCGCGTGCTCAACGGGAACTACCCCGTGGCCGCGTCCACCCGTGAACGGGTGCTGAAGGCCGTGGACGAGCTGGACTACGTCCTCAACGGCCCCGCGAGCGCCCTGGCCGCCGCCACCTCCGACCTGGTGGGCATCCTGGTGAACGACATCGCCGACCCGTTCTTCGGGATCATGGCGAGCGCGATCCAGGCGGAGATCGGGGGTCCGGGCGGACGCGCGGGCGGGGAGAGACTCGCGGTCGTGTGCAACACGGGCGGCTCACCCGAACGTGAACTGACCTATCTCACACTGCTCCAGCGGCAGCGGGCGGCGGCGGTGGTGCTGACCGGCGGCGCGATCGAGGACGCGCCGCACAAGGCGGCCATGGACGCGAAGCTGCGCAAACTGGCGGACGCCGGGACCCGGGTGGTGCTGTGCGGCCGGCCGCCGGCACCGGAGACCGGGGCGATCGCGCTGACCTTCGACAACCGGGGCGGCGGAGAGGAACTCACCGAACACCTCATCGGGTCGGGGCACCGACGACTGGGGTACATCGCGGGCCCCCAGGAACGCACCACCACCCGTCACCGGCTCGAGGGACACCGGGACGCGCTGGCCGCGCACGGCATCGAGGAGGACCCGCGCTGGACGGTCCACGGCCGCTACGACCGACGGTCGGGGTACGAGGCGACGCTCGAACTCCTGCGCCGTGATCCGTCGTTGACGGCGGTTGTCGCCGCGAACGACTCCGTCGCGCTGGGGGCGTGCGCGGCGCTGCGGGACTCGGGGCTGCGGATTCCGGACGACGTGTCGGTGGCCGGGTTCGACGATCTGCCGTTCAGCATCGACGCGGTGCCCGCGCTGACGACGGTGCGGTTGCCGCTGGCGGAGGCGGGGGCCCGGGCGGGGCGGATCGCGATGGGGCGGGAGGAGGCGCCGCATGGTGGGATCGCTTCGGTGCGGGGGGAGTTGATGGTGCGGGGGTCCACGGCGGGGCCGCGGGACTGATCGGACCGGGGGTCCCGAGGGCGCACCGCGGGTGCGGACGGCCGAGGGTGCTTCACGCGGTTTCCCGCCCCCCTGAGGGGTGAGTGCCGGTCGGCGTTCGAAGGCGCGGGAGTCCTCGGGGATCCGACGAGACGGCCCGGGGCCCGCCGGGCGCCGGCTTCCCGCTCGGGGGAAGGCGAGGGCCGCTCCGGCCGCGATCGGGGGTTTCGCGGCTCGGAGGAGTTGCGGGCGGACATAGGACTCGACACCGTGACGCCGCCATCCGCGAGCAGCCGGCTCCTCGGCGTCGGTGACTTCGAGGACCTCTCCGGAGTGCGGGCCGAGGTCTTCGGGAAGCCCCAGGGCCGCGGCGAGCCGGCGGGTCGCGGACGGTGTGAAGCGCGCGTTCGAGCCGGTGCCGACGACCGCCGCCAGGACGGGCGCACAGGTCTGCGCCTACCGTCGGGCCGCGACACCCGAGTGACGAGGGGGAGTGACGCCGGGGGGCGCGGGTAGGGTCCGATGACATGAAGCTGGCGTTCTCCACCCTCGGCGTCCCCGGGCTGCCGATCACCGACGTACTGGCCCTCGCGACCGCGCACGGCTACCACGGCGTCGAACTGCGCGCCCACCCCGAGGAACCCGTCCACCCGGACCTCACTTCCGCACAACGCTCCGACGTGGCAGCCGAGTTCAAGACGGCCGGCGTCGAAGTCCTGGGCCTCGCCGGGTACGCCCGGGTCGCCGCGCCTGGTGAGGACGAACCCGTCCTCACCGAGGTTCGCGCCCTCCTCGACCTCGCCCGGGACCTCGGCGCCCCCTTCGTCCGGGTCTTCCCCGGCGGCGGCACCGAGCAGAGTCCCGAGGAGGCGGACGCGACGGCCGCCCGCCGGCTGGGCACGGCCGCCGAGTACGCCACCGACCTGGGCGTACGCATCCTGCTGGAGACCCACGACTCGCACCGCACCGGCGCCGACGCGATGCGGATCCTCGGCCTGGTCGGCCACCGTCAGGTGGGCGCGCTGTGGGACGTGATGCACACCTGGCTCGGCGGCGAACAGCCCGCCGAGAGCTACGCGGCCCTCTCCCCGCACCTCGGCTATGTCCAGGTCAAGGACATCGCCTCCGCCGACGACACGACCCCGCTCCCGCTCGGCGCCGGTGTCCTCCCGCTGACCGACTGCGTGGAGATCCTCTCCCGTCACAGCTGGGACGGCTGGCTCTGCTGGGAGTACGAGAAGCGCTGGTACGCCGACGCCGCCCCGCTGCCCGGCCTCCTCACCCCCGGCCGCGAACACCTGACCCGGCTGCTGAACGAGTCGGCCTGACCTCACCCGGAAAAGCACTGGCCGGGGCGCGGGGCGGCCGGATAGCGTCTCCCGCCGTGCCTCAGCCCGTGCCCCGCCCCGCCGCCCTCCCCTCGTGAGTCCGTCCCGCACGCTGATCGACGTGCGTCCCCTGCGTACCTCGCCGGTCTTCAGACGGCTGCTGATCGGGCGGACGGTCTCCGTGCTCGGCGGCTTCATGACCATGGTCACCGTCATGTACCAGGTCTGGGAGATGACGCACAGCGCGGCCTGGAGCGGCGCGGTGGGTCTCGCGCAGGCGCTGCCGCTGGTCTGCTTCGGCCTGTTCGCCGGGGCCTGGGCCGACCGGGGCGACCGGCGCCGGATCTTCCTGGCCGCGACGGTCGGCCAGGCGCTGTGCTCGCTGCTGCTGGCGGTCCAGGGATTCACCGGGAACGTACCGGTGGCCGGCGTGCTCGCCCTGGTCGCCGCCCAGTCCGCCTGCGCGGCGGTCGGCGGTCCGGCGGCCGGCGTGTTCGTCCCCCGGCTGCTGCCCAAGGAGCAGGTGGCCTCCGGTCTGGCGCTGTACCAGGTCACCGCCCAGTCGATGATGCTGGTCGGCCCGGCTCTCGGCGGACTGATGCTCGGCTGGTTCGGCATCGGCGTCTGCTATCTGGTGGACGCCTTGAGCTTCCTCATCGCCTTCTACGGCGCGTTCGGGCTGCCCGCGCTGCCGCCCGAGGGCGAGCCGTCCCGCGCCGGGCTGCACGGGGTGCTGGACGGGCTGCGCTTCCTGGCCGGCCACCGGGTGGTGCGCGGCGCGCTCGTCACCGACCTCGCCGCCACCGTCCTGTCGATGCCGGCCAGCCTGTTCCCGCTGATCAACGACGAACGGTTCGGCGGCGATCCGCGCACGCTGGGCCTGTTCCTGTCGGCGATCGCGATCGGTGGCGTACTGACGTCCGCGCTGTCCGGGGCGGTGACCCACCTGGGCCGTCCCGGCCTCGTGATGCTGTTCGGCGCCGGCGTGTGGGGTGCCGCGCTGGCCTCGTTCGGTGTCATGAGCAGCCCCTGGGCCGGTCTGGGGCTGCTGGTCGTGGCCGGTGGGGCCGACGCCCTGTCGGTGCTCTCCCGCACCACGATCGTGCAGACCCGTACGCCCGACGCCCTGCTGGGCCGGGTCACGGCCGCCGAGCAGATCGTCGGGCAGGCCGGCCCGCACCTCGGCAACATGCGCGCGGGGCTGGTGGCCGGCGCGACCTCCGGTGCGACGGCGCTGGTGACGGGTGGAGTGCTGTGCGTGGTCGCGGTGCTGTATGTCGGCGTGAGTACGCCGGAGTTGCGTGAGGGGGCTCCTGCGCCGGAGGCGCCCTGACCCCGGCGGGGGGGGCGAGGGGTCGGGGCGGGTGCCTTGTGTGGCGGGTGCGGGTGCGTCGTGGTTGTTCGCGCAGTTCCCCGCGCCCCTGTCCGCGCAGTTCCCCGCGCCCCTGTCCGCGCAGTTCCCCGCGCCCCTGTCCGCGCAGTTCCCCGCGCCCCTGTCCGCGCAGTTCCCCGCGCCCCTGCCCGCGCAGTTCCCCGCGCAGTTCCCCGCGCCCCTGCCCGCGCAGTTCCCCGCGCCCCTAGGGGGTGCTCCGCTCTCCGGCGTGTTCCGAGACCCTCTGCTCCAGTCGGTGTCGGCACTCCGGCCAGTCCTCCGTCGTGATCGAGTAGATCGCGGAGTCGCGCAGGCGGCCCTCCTCCCCCGGGGCCCAGGAGCGGGACCAGTTGCGCAGGACGCCCTCGAAGCGGGCGCCGGTGCGTTCGATCGCGGTGCGGGAGCGGATGTTGCGGGCGTCCGTCTTCAGGTCGACGCGGGCCACGCCCCACTGTTCGAAGGCGTGCCCGAACAGCAGGAGTTTGGACTCGGCGTTGATGCCCGTGCCCTGGGCGGAGCCGGCGAGCCAGGTGAAGCCGACCTCGATCGCGTCGAGCCGGTCCTCGCTCAGCCAGGAACGGGGCTCCCAGTACGCCGTGGCGCCCACCGCGCGTCCCGTGGCGAGGGAGACCTGCGCGTAGGGAGCGAGCCGACCGGTCGCGGCGCGGGCGAGCTGCGCGTCGACGTACGCGCCGACCTCGTCGGCCCTGGGCACCCACGTGTACGCGTACGTGCCCCGGTCCTCCTCGGCCGCCAGCGCCAGTTCGGCGGTGTGCCGGTGCTCCAGCGGTTCCAGGCGCACCCACGTGCCCTCGAGAACCGGCCCTTCCAGAACAAAACCCATGTGCGATCTCCCGATCTTCCTCATCCGCCGACCGGGGAGTCTTCCGCAAGCGCCCCCGTCCGTCGAACGGGTTTCACGGCCGCCGGCCGCCGCGTCACCGAGGCCAGTGCCACCCCGCCCACCAGCAGCGCCGCCACCGGGAAGCGCAGGGCGGAGAAGAGCAGCGGCGGGAAGTGGCCGAACCCGACCTCGATGACGGTGGAGTTCACCCCCCACACGGCGGTGACGAGGACGGCGGGGAACAGGTGGGAAGGTCGCGTACGTCGAGGATCACCGCCCGCCGCACTTCAGCACCAGCGATGATTCCTGCATGGTTGGATGAAGCATCGCTAACCGATCGGGGAGCCGTCATGCTCGACCTCCAGCGGCTGCGCGCCCTGCACGCCGTCTCCGTCCACGGCACCGTCGGTGCCGCCGCCGTGGCGCTCGGGTACACCTCGTCCGCCGTCTCCCAGCAGATCGCCAAGCTGGAGCGGGAGACGCGGACCGTGCTGCTGGAGCGGGAGGGCCGGGGCGTGCGGCTGACCGACGAGGCGCATCAACTGGCGCGTACCGCCCGGGAGCTGATCGCCATCGTGGAGCGGGCGGAGACCGAGCTGGAGGAGCGGCGCGGAGTGCCGGCCGGGCGGCTGACCATCGCCGCGTTCGCCTCGGCGGCCCGCGGGCTGATGCCGCCCGTCCTGGCCGACCTGGCCCGCCGGCACCCCGCGCTCGACACCCGGCTCACCGAGATCGACCCCCATCTCTCCGTGGACCTGGTCGCCAAGGGCGCGGTCGATCTCGTCGTCGCGCACGACTGGGACATCGCGCCGCTGCCCGCCCCGGCGGGCGTGGAGCAGGCGGTCATCGGCGACGACCTGTGCGACCTGCTGGTGCCGCGGGGCCACCCCTTCGCGGGGCGTACGGCGGTACGGCGGGAGGAGCTGGGTGGTGAGCGGTGGATCTGCCAGCCGCCGGGGCGGGTCTGCCACGAGTGGCTGGTGCGCACCCTGCGCGCGGCCGGGCACGAGCCGGAGATCGTCCACCAGGCCGACGAGAACCCGACCCTGGTCGCCCTGGTCGCGGCCGGGCTCGGCATCGCGCTGATCCCCCGGCTGGGGCGCGGTCCGCTGCCCGCCGAGGTGGTGGAGGTGCCGCTCGACCCCGTGCCCGTACGACGGCTGTACGCGCTGTGGCGCACCGGGGCGGCCCGTCGTCCGGCGATCGCGGAGACCGTCCGCACACTGTGCGGGCACTGGCCCGAGGTGTCGGCCCACACGCCCCGCTGACCCCGTACGGACCCCCGGTCCCGACTTCGGGAAACGGGGCCCGGACGGGGAACCCGTCCCGGCCTCCGTCCGTCCCATGGGCAGGCTGCCGGACGAGTCCGACGTGGTGCGGTGTCGGCCCTCGCTGCCGGCTGCGATCGCCGACCGACCCTCTCCGCCGTGCCGCGGCCGGCAGCACGCCGTCATCGGCGCGCCCCCTCCCGTTGCGCCGATGACGGCCCCCGCCGGTTGCTGCGCATTCCCTTGACTGGCAGAAACTTCCCGGATATTGGTGACCTCCTGGCAGTTTCCTTCAAGGATGTCCTTCAGCGGATCCCCGGTCCCCCGCGGATCACCTTCCAAAGGAGCGCACGTGCCCGACAGCAGCACCGGAAGCACGGGAAGCACCGCACGTCCGTCCAGACGCACCGTCCTCGCCGCGACGGCGGGCGTCACCACCGCCCTCGCGGCCGGCGGCACCGTCCACGCGGCCACCGGCCGGCCCGCGCCCGACGACAGGACGCTGCGCGCCCTCATCTCCCGCATGACGCTTCAGGAGAAGGTCGGCCAGCTGTTCGTGATGCGGGTCTACGGCCACTCCGCCACCGACCCGGACCAGGCCGACATCGACGCCAACCTCGAGGAGATCGGCGTCCGCACGGCCGCCGAACTGCTCGCCAAGTACCGGGTCGGCGGCATCATCTACTTCGCCTGGGCGCACAACACCCGCGCCCCGCACCAGATCGCGGACCTGTCCAACGGCATCCAGAAGGCGTCCCTCGGGCTGGAGCGCGGACTGCCCGTGCTCATCTCCACCGACCAGGAGCACGGCATCGTGGCCCGCGTGGGCCGGCCCGCCACCCTGTTCCCCGGCGCGATGGCCGTCGGCGCGGGCGGCTCCCGCTCCGACGCCCGCACCCTCGGCCGGATCGCGGGCCGCGAACTGCGCGCGCTGGGCATCCGCCAGAACTACTCCCCGGTGGCCGACGTCAACGTCGATCCGGCCAACCCCGTCATCGGCGTCCGCTCCTTCGGCGCCGACCCGCACTCCGTCGCGGATCTCGTCGTGGCGGAGGTCGAGGGCTACGAGTCGTCCCGCGTCGCCTCGACGGCCAAGCACTTCCCGGGACACGGCGACACGATCACCGACAGCCACGCCGAGCTGCCGTACATCCACCACACCCGTGAGCAGTGGGGCCGGCTGGACGCGCCGCCGTTCCGGGCCGCGATCGACGCGGGCATCGACTCCATCATGACCGCGCACATCGTCGTCCCGGCGCTCGACGCCTCCGAGGACCCCGCCACCCTCTCCCACCCGATCCTCACCGGCATCCTGCGCGAGGAGCTCGGCTACGACGGGGTCGTGGTCACCGACTCCCTCGGCATGGAGGGCGTACGCACCAAGTACGGCGACGACCGGGTGCCGGTGCTGGCGCTGAAGGCGGGCGTGGACCAGTTGCTCAACCCTCCTTCCCTGGACGTCGCCTGGAACGCGGTCCTGAACGCCGTACGCGACGGCGAGCTGACCGAGTCCCGGCTCGACGAGTCGATCCTGCGGGTGCTGCGGCTGAAGGCGAAACTGGGCCTGTTCGAGGACCCGTACGTCTCGCACGCCGGAGTCGACCGCGCCGTCGGCACCCGTGCGCACCTGGCCACCGCCGACCGGATCACCGAGCGCACCACCACGCTGCTGGTCAACGAGGGCGGTCTGCTGCCGCTGTCCCGGCGCAGCCGGCCGAAGCTGCTGGTCGTCGGCGCCGACCCGGCCTCCCCGTCCGGTACGACGGGGCCGCCGACCGGGGTACTCGCGGACGCCCTGACCGGGCTGGGCTTCACCGCCACCGCCCTGTCCACCGGCACGGCACCGTCCGCCGCCACCGTCGCCAAGGCGGTCGCGGCGGCCCGGGACGCGGACGCGGTGGTCGTCGGGACGTACAACGTCGGCGCGACCAGCAGCCAGAAGACGCTGGTCGAGCAGTTGCTGGCGACCGGGAGGCCGGTGGTCGCGGTCGCGATCCGCAACCCCTACGACGTGGCCCACCTCCCCGGCGTGGCGGCGTACGTGGCGACGTACTCCTGGACCGACGTCGAACTGCGGGCGGCCGCACGGGTGATCGCGGGCAAGGTGGACCCGCGCGGGACGCTGCCGGTGCCGGTGCAGCGGGCGGACGACCCGGCGGCGGTGCTGTACCCCGTCGGGCACGGGCTGAGGTACTAGGCGCACGCGGGCGCGCCCCCCTGCCGGACGTAGCGCGCGTACGTCACACACCCGACGCACTCTCCCCGATGTGGTGAAAGACCACCACATGTCTGGCGTGCCCCGACGGATCGGGGCACGCTGGACGGGGGTGCCCGGGGGGATGACGATGCACGTGCGAAGTAGGTGGGGGACGCGCGCCGCGCTCGCGGCGGCGGTCGCGGCGCTGCTCACCGGCTGCCAGAACGCGCCGGGCGGCGGTGAGGAGGACGCCCGAATGGGTGAGCAGCGCACGGTGACGGCGTCGCCGACGCCTGCCCGGCCGTCCGGGTACGGGGCGGTGTTCCTCGCGGTCGACGAGTGCAGTTCCTTCGGCCGGACCAGCTTCACCGAGGTGTCCTGCCGGAGCGAGCGGGCGGCGGCCCGGGTCGTCGCCCGCCACGACGGGACCGTGCGCGACGGGCCGCGCTGCCCGGCCACCACCGACTTCGTGCTGCACATCAGCGAGCAGCGCCCCTCCTCCGACGAGGACGGCGACGGCGCGGTGCCGCGCGGCTACGCCTGTATGCGCCATCTCCAGCCGCCGCACCCCGGGGACCCGGGCGGCGGGGGCGGGCCGCGCACCATCGTCGGCGACTGCGTCTACGACCTGGGCGGCGGCAAGGTCCGCGAGACGGCGTGCGACGGCGGCGACGAGCGGGAACCGGAGTTCGAGGTGACGAAGGCCGTGGACGACCGGTCCGGGTGTCCGGCGTCCACGGCCCTCTACGTCCGGCTCGGCGGAACGTCACCGGTGGGCTGCGCCCGCCCGGTGTAGTCCCGCGCGGGCCTTACGGTCGCAGCGTCCGCTGCCGCTCGACGTCCCGCTTGTCGAGCTTGGCGTCGAACTTCGCCAGCGGCTTCGCCGCCGCCGGGTTCTCCTGGACCGTGCTCGGCGCGACGTCCGCCCAGTCCAGGATGCGGGCCGTGGCGAACGCCTTCTCGTCCGCGACCAGCCCGGCCACGTTCGCACCGTGGTTCATGCCGGGCGCGGTGAGGACGTACGAGTCACGCGCGCCGTGCCCGAGGCGGAACCGCTCGGCGCCCCACGGGTCGTTCTCGCCGTACACGAACAGCATCTGCCGGGCGTTGTGGCGGACCCACGTGTCGACGTCCCGCATGGCCCACGGCTCGAACTCCATGTCGATCGAGCGGGGCACGAAGTTGCGCGGCGGCTGATAGCCGTAGCGGACGTACTTCCTCTCGATGTGCGGGAAGCGGATGGTCGGCGCGCCCAGCTGCGTACCGGCCTGGTAGTAGTACGGCGTGTACGGGCTCAGGCCCTGGTCCGTGTAGAACGAGAAGCCGGAGATCGTGTCGATCGAGGTCCAGATCTCCTCGTCGGTGGCGTTCTTGGCGTCCGCCGGGATCTGCTCGCAGTCGGCGAGGGTGCTGTACTGCCAGAAGCCCCACACGTAGTCGAGGACGACGGCCTCGTACGCCCGGTCCAGGCTGCCGATGGTGTCGAAGGTGTAGCCGTTCTCGGCGGCGACCGCCTCGTACTTCTTCTCCAGCGGCGCCCGGCGCACCAGCGCCTCGCGCTGCACCGCGTTCAGCCGGTCGCGGCACTCCTTGGTGCCGACGCCCGCGAAGAAGCGGTCGTAGGCCGAATCCTCCTTGTTCACCACGTCGTTGGGGGCGACGTAGGCGACCACGCCGTCCATGTCGCGCGGGTAGAAGCGCTCGTAGTAGGTGGCCGTCATGCCGCCCTTGGAACCGCCGGTGGAGATCCAGTTCTCGCTGTAGATCTTCTTCAGCGCCTTGAAGATGCGGTGCTGGTCGCTGGCGGCCTGCCAGATGTCCAGCTTCGACCAGTCGGCCGGCTCGGGCCGGGACGGGGTGAAGAAGCGGTACTCCATGGAGACCTGGTTGCCGTCCACGATCTGGGTCGGCTCGGCGCGGCGCGGCGTCGTGGAGACGCTGTAGCCGCCCGTGTAGAAGACGGTCGGCCGCGCGGTGTCCTTGTGCAGCACGGTGATCCGCTGCTGGAACGTGCCCTTGGAGGGCCTGCGGTGGTCGACCGGCTGGGTGTAGTTGAGGACGAAGAAGCGGTACCCGGTGTACGGCTTCTCCTCCACCAGGCTCATGCCCGGTACGGAGAGCAGCCTCTCCTTGATGTCAGTGGTGCCGGTGGCCTCCGGCTCGGCGGCGGTGGCCGCCCCGGCCGTACTCAGTGTGCCTATGAGCACCGTGAGCGCCAGCAGCCATCTGAGCGCCTTGCGCATGCGCACTCCCCTGTGAGACAGATGTGCGCCGGAAGTTACTGGACCAACTCCCCGCAGCACCAGGGGACATAGGGATAACCCTCGGCCGGTCGCCGGTCAGCACAGGATCCAGCCGGAGCTGACGGACCCGCCGCCGACCCTGCCCTTCACCCACACGCAGCGGCGGCCGGCGTGCACGGTCACCGGTCCTGCGTGGTGTGTGAAGTTGCCCTCGTCGACGACCGGGCGGCCACCGCGCGCCCGCACGCTCACCGACATCTTCCGTTTGGTGCCGGGCTTCTTGGCGAGGGTGACGGCACAGATGTAGCCGCCCCGCTTGTAGACGACCACCGAGCCGGTGGAGAACGGCAGCGTGCGCACCTTGCGCCCGGCACAGTACGCGGCGGCGTGCGCGTCACCCGGCGCGGCGACGGCGAGCAGCCCCGAGGCGGTCAGCACCGCAAGGACCGGCGCGAGTCGCCGGCGTATCGCTCCACTGCCCACAGTCGTCCTCCCGTACCGCGCCTACCGCGCCAGGCGGCGTACGCGTGTACGGACGCATGACGTATGTCGGATGGTTGCGCCCGAGGCCACCGCTCACGCCGGCGCCGGTACGTCCTCCCCCACGAACGTCCGCCACAGCGCGGCGTACGTGCCGTCGAGCCGGAGCAGCTCCTCGTGCGTGCCGTCCTCCGCGACCCTGCCGTGGTCCATGACGACCACCCGGTCGGCGCGGGCGGCGGTGGTGAGGCGGTGGGCGACGACCAGGGTCGTACGACGCCCGGACAGCCGGTCGGTCGCCTGGTTGACCTGCGCCTCGGTCGCCAGGTCGAGCGCGGCCGTGGCCTCGTCGAGCAGCAGCACGTCCGGGTCGACCAGCTCGGCACGCGCCAGCGCGATCAGCTGGCGCTGTCCGGCGGACAGGTTGCGGCCGCGTTCGGCGACCCCGTGGAGGTAGCCGCCGTCCAGCGTGGCGATCATCTCGTGCGCGCCGACCGCGCGGGCCGCCGCCTCCACCTCGGCGTCGGTGGCGTCCGGGCGGCCGTAGGCGATGGCGTCGCGGACGGTGCCCGGGAAGAGGTACGCCTCCTGCGGTACGACCCCGAGCCGGTGCCGGTACGCGGTGAGGTCCAGGTCCCTGAGGTCGATGCCGTCGGCGGTGACCCGCCCGCCCGTGGGGTCGTAGAACCGGGCGACCAGCTTGACCAGGGTGGACTTGCCCGCGCCGGTCTCGCCGACGAAGGCGACGGTCTGTCCGGCGGGGATGGTGAGGTCGATGCCGTCGAGCGCCGCCTCGCCGTCCCCGTAGGCGAAGCGCACGTCCTCGAAGACGATGTCGCCGCGCAGGGAGGGGACGGGGAGCGGCTTGTCGGGCTGCCGCGTGGAGGTGGGTTCCCGCAGCAGCTCCTGGATGCGGCCCAGCGAGACGGACGCCTGCTGGTAGCCGTCGAAGACCTGGGAGAGCTGCTGCACGGGCGCGAAGAACAGGTCGATGTACAGCAGGTACGCCACCAGCGAGCCGATCGCCAGCGTCCCGTCGTCGACCCGGCCCCCGCCCACGACCAGCACCGCCACGGCCGCGACCGACGACAGGAACTGCACGAACGGGAAGTACACCGAGATCAGCCACTGGCCCCGGATGCGGGCACTGCGGTAGTCGGCGCTGCGCCCGGCGAAGCGGCGCCCGCCGTCCCGCTCGCGGCGGAACGCCTGGAGGATCCGCAGCCCGGACATCGACTCCTGGAGGTCGGCGTTGACGCCCGAGACCCGCTCACGGGCCAGTTCGTACGCCTTCACGCTGGCCCGGCGGAAGAAGTACGTGCCGACGATCAGCGGGGGCAGGGTGGCGAAGACGATCAGGGCGAGCTCGATGTCGATGACCAGCAGGGCGCCCATGATGCCGAAGAAGGTGACCACGGAGACGAACGCCGTGACCAGGCCGGTCTGCAGGAACGTCGACAACGCGTCGACGTCCGTCGTCATCCGGGTCGTGATCCGGCCGGTCAGCTCGCGCTCGTAGTAGTCCAGGCCGAGCCGCTGGAGCTGGGCGAAGATCTTCAGCCGCAGCGCGTACAGGACGCGTTCACCGGTGCGTCCGGTCATCCGGATCTCGCCGGTCTGCGCCGACCACTGGACGAGCACGGTGAGCAGGCCCAGCAGGGCCGCCGCCCAGACCGCGCCGAGGGCGGCCCGCGTCACGCCCTGGTCGATGCCGTGCCGGATCAGCACGGGCAGCAGCAGGCCCATGCCGGCGTCCACGGCGACCAGGCCGAGGCTGATGAGGAGCGGTGTGCGGAAGCCGCGCAGGAGGCGGCGCAGGCCGTAGGAGTCCTCGGGGCGGACCGCGCGGGCCTCGTCGATGTCGGGGACGTCGTCCGCCGGGGGCAGCGCCTCGACCTGGGCGAGGAGCTCCGGGGTGGCGGGGGCGTCGGCCAGGGCGGTGTCCCTGGGTTCGCGGTCACCGGTCCACAGCCGTGGGGTGACCCCGCGTTCGGCGTCGAACTCGGCGTCCAGCTCCGCGCGGACGGAGGTGTCCTCCTCCTGCGGCCCCGCGGGCGGGGTGTGGCCGGGCGAGACGCCGCCCAGCTCGTCGGGGTCGGTGAGCAGCCTGCGGTAGAGGGCGGAGCGCCGCTGGAGCTCGGCGTGGGTGCCGATGTCGGCGAGCCGGCCGTCGTCGAGGACGGCGATGCGGTCGGCGAGGTTGAGGGTGGAGCGGCGGTGGGCGATCAGCAGCGTCGTACGGCCGCGCATCACGCTCTTCAGCGCCTCGTGGATCTCGTGCTCGACGCGGGCGTCCACGGCGGAGGTGGCGTCGTCCAGGACCAGCAGGCGCGGGTCGGTGAGGATCGCGCGGGCCAGGGCGACGCGCTGGCGCTGGCCGCCGGAGAGGGTCAGTCCGTGCTCGCCGACGGTCGTGTCGTAGCCGTCGGGCAGTTCGCTGATGAACCGGTCGGCCTGGGCGGCGCGGGCGGCGGCGGTGATCTCCTCGTCGGTGGCGTCCGGGCGGCCGTAGGCGATGTTGGCGCGCACGGTGTCGGAGAAGAGGAAGGAGTCCTCGGGGACCAGGCCGATGGCCGCGCGCAGGGACTCGGTGGTCAGCTCGCGGACGTCGTGGCCGCCGACGAGGACGGCGCCGCGTGTGACGTCGTAGAAGCGCGGCAGGAGGAGGGAGACGGTGGACTTGCCGGAGCCCGAGGCGCCGACGACGGCGAGGGTCTCGCCGGGGCGGATGTCGAAGCTGAGGCCGTCGAGGACGGGCCGGCCGGGGTCGTAACCGAAGGAGACGTCGTCGAACTCGACGGTCGCCGGGGCGTCGGCGGGCAGCTCCCTGGTGCCGTCGGTGAGGGACGGCTCGGTGTCGATCAGGTCCAGGACGCGTTCGGTGGCGGCGCGGGCCTGCTGGCCGACGGTGAGGACCACGGCGAGCATCCGGACCGGGCCGACCAGCTGGGCGAGGTAGGTGGAGAAGGCGACGAACGTGCCCAGCGTGATGTGTCCGCCCACCGCGAGCCAGCCGCCGAGCGCCAGCATCGCCACCTGGCCGAGCGCGGGGACGGCCTGGAGGGCCGGGGTGTACCGGGAGTTCAGCCGGACGGTGCGCAGCCGCCCGGCGAACAGCCGCCGTCCGACCTCGCGCAGCTTGCCGGTCTCCTGCTCCTCCTGCCCGAAGCCCTTCACCACGCGGACCCCGCCGACCGCGCCGTCGACCACTCCGGCCACGGCGCCGGCCTGTGCCTGCGCGTACCAGGTGGAGGGGTGCAGCCTGACGCGGCTGCGTTTGGCGATCCACCACAGGGCGGGGGCGACGGCCAGGGCGACGGCGGTCAGCGGCAGGGACAGCCACGCCATGATCACGAGGGAGATCAGGAACAGCAGGAGGTTGCCGATGGTCATCGGCAGCATGAAGAGCAGGCCCTGGATCAGCTGGAGGTCGCTGGTGGCGCGGCCGACGACCTGCCCGGTGGACAGCTCGTCCTGACGTCTGCCGTCGAGCCGGGTGATCGTGTCGTACATCTCGGTGCGCAGGTCGTGCTGCACGTCGAGGGCGAGCCGGCCGCCGTAGTAGCGGCGGACGTAGGTGAGGACGTAGACGACGAGCGCGGCGCCGACGAGCAGACCGGCCCAGGTGGTCATGGACCTGGTCCTGTCACCGATGACGTCGTCGATGACCACCTTGGTGATCAGCGGGACCAGTGCCATGACGGCCATGCCGCCGAGGGAGGAGCCGAGCGCGAGGACGACGTCCCCCCGATGACGCCAGGCGTACCCGGTCAGTCGTCCTGCCCATCCCCGTTGCGCTGTCACTCGGGTGCCCTCCGGTCGTCCTGATCTACCGGAAGGCACCAACGCGGCCGATGGCGGATTTCATCCCTCCGCAGCATTCCGGGGAGTACACGCAGAGCGTAGTGACAGGTCCTTGTCACACAATCGCCACGTTCCCTCCACTCGCTTGACTGCATGTGCATGCCACTCTCTCGGGTATCCCCATCGTGCAACCCGCGTAGATCGGACACCCCACATGCTCGCGATACGCATACGCCGCCGCAACGCGGTGGCACTCGCCACGGCCGCCGTCCTCGCCGGCCTCACCGCCCCCGCCCTGACCCCCACGGCCACGGCCACCGCGGCCACCTACGACGCCGCGTACTACGACGCCGCCGCCGACAAGACGGGCGACGCCCTCAAGGACGCCCTCCACACGATCATCAGCGACCAGACCAAGCTCTCGTACTCGGCCGTCTGGAACGCCCTGAAGGTCACCGACCAGGACCCCGCCAACAGCAACAACGTGATCCTGCTGTACTCCGGGATCTCCCGCAGCAAGTCCCTCAACGGCGGGGACACCGGCGACTGGAACCGCGAGCACGTGTGGGCCAAGTCGCACGGCGACTTCGGCACCTCCACCGGCCCCGGCACCGACCTGCACCACCTGCGCCCCGAGGACGTCCGGGTCAACTCCGTCCGCAGCAACAAGGACTTCGACAACGGCGGCAGCTCGTTCACCAACGGCGGCGGCAGCCTGACCGACTCGAACTCCTTCGAGCCGCGCGACGCGGTGAAGGGCGACGTGGCCCGCATGATCCTCTACATGGCCGTCCGCTACGAGGGCACCGACGGCTGGCCCGACCTGGAGCCCAACGACTCCGTCACCAACGGCAGCGCCCCGTACATCGGCAAGCTCTCCGTCCTCAAGTCCTGGCACCAGGAGGACCCGCCGGACGCCTTCGAACGGCGCCGCAACGACGTCATCCACGACTCCTACCAGCACAACCGCAACCCGTTCATCGACCACCCGGAGTGGGTCGAGTCGATCTGGTGAACCGGACACCGGCACCGGCTGCCACGGTGGCCGGTGCCGGGGCGGTACCCCCTCATGCCCGACGCGTCTCAGGGACCCGCGGCCCCACCCGCGGGCGGCACCGCCCGGACCTCGGCGTCCCAGGCGCGGGCCGCGACGGTCTCGGGATGGTCCTCGCCCAGGATCGCGGCCCGCTGCCCGGCCACCTCGCGCGCGCTCTCGGCGGCCTGCTCCCGCTTGCCCTGCGCGTACTGGGCCCGGCTGAGCTGGATGAGCACCCCGAGGACCAGCGGATGGTCGTCCCCGTACCCGGCCCGCTGTCCGGCGAGCACCCGACGGAAGAGGTCCTCGGCCTCGGCGCCCCGGCCGGAGCGCAGGAGCCCCCGCGCCAGTGCGTCGCGCGCCCACACGGTGACCAGGTGGTCGGGGCCGAGACGGCGTTCGCAGTCCCCCACCAGCTCCTCTGCCGCCGTCGTGTAACCATCGAACTCGTCCTGAGTGAGGCGGAGTTCCAGCACCTCACAGCGGGTCTTGAGGGTGGCGACGTGGTCCTCGCCGAGCATGTGGCGGCGACCGTCCAGGACTGCTTCCAGCAGCGTACGGGCTTGTGTCAGGTCACCCAGTCGGTGCAGCACCCGCTGCAGTTCGTAGGCCGCGTCCAGGGTGCGCGCGTCATGGGGTCCGAGCGTGCGCAGCGCGCCCTGGTGGATCGGCCGCAGGAGGCCGGCGGCTTCGGCGTACCGGCCGAGTCTGAACAGGACGGTGCCCTGACCCGACCGGGCCTCGACGGTCGCCGGGTTCTCGTCCCCCAGGTGCTCCGCGGCCGTCTTCCCCACGGTGGAGGCCAGGGCCAGCGCGGCGGTCCAGTCCCCCGCCTCGTACACCAGCCGCGCGACGCGCGCCGCGATCCGTACGGATTCCGCCGTCACCAGGCCGTGGCGGTGGGACCGGTGCAGCAGGCCGGTCGCGTGCGGTGCCAGGAGCCGCACCTGGGAGCGGGCCCGCGGTGACGCGGCGCCCTCCCGCGGCAGTGCCGCCCGCAGCAGCCGGCCCGCCGCTCCCGCCAGCAGCTCGCGCTCCGCGTCGGGCACGCCCGCGGCGACACTGTCCAGCAGGACCCCGTGGGCCTTCACACAGCGGTGCCCGTCCGTCTCGACCATGTCGATCAGCGAGTGGTCGAGGAGCGCGCGCAGGGCCGGTTCGACCCTGGCGGCGGTCAGCGGCGGATCGAGGTGTTCGAGGCCGGCCCCGCCCTGTGCCGCCGGCATCAGCAGCGACAGCGGCACGGGGTCCGCCGCCCAGAAGGACAGCAGCCGCAGCAGGGCCGTCGCCTCCGGCAGGCCGCCTTCCGCCAGGCTGTCCAGCGACAGCTGCCACGTGCGGCCCACGAGGTGACGGGACTGTCCTCCGCCGGTTGCCGACGCTCCCCGGTCGACCAGGGCCGTCGACTCCTCGGTCAGTTTCCGGTCGTACTCGTCCATGGACCACGACTCCAGCAGCTGGTGGGCCAGATGTGCCCCGGCCAGGGTCAGTGCCAGGGGCAGGCAGCCCAGGCGCCGGGCGACCTTCCGCGCGGACTCCCGCGTACCCGCGTCCGGAGCCAGATCACGCAGGACCAGGGTCGCGTCCTCCAGGGGAAGCACACCGAGCCGGTGGCTGCTCGTCCCCGGCGTGCGCCACAGCGGGGAGGTCGCGTGGCGGGTGGTCACCAGCACCGTCCCCGAGGGGCTCGGGCGCAGCCAGGCGCCTTCCTCCAGGATGCCGGGGTCGTCGGCGTTGTCGAGGACCAGCAGCCAGGGTTGTGCCGAGTGGTCCAGGTAGTGCCAGACCAGGTCGGCCGCGGCGCGTCGGCCGCCGGCCGCGGCGGCCAGTTCGCCGTCGGCGGCACCGCGGTCACCGGCGACGGCGAGCATGCCGGCGCGCAGGGACACCCGTTCGGAGGCGTTGACCCACAGGCCGACGCGGCCGTGGTCCCGTACGGCCTCGGTGAACAGGGTGTGGGCGACGGCCGTCTTGCCGCAGCCGCCCATGCCGTGCAGGACCTGGACGCCGCCGCCGGGTCCGGTCACAGCGGCCCGTAGGCGCTCCATGAGGTCGGTGCGGTCCCGCAGGACGCCGGGCACGCGGCCGACCAGGGGCATGCGGACGGAGTCGGGAGCGGTTCCCCGGGGTTCGGCCGGGCCCGTCCACGGGTGACCGAACAGCGGGGCCGAGCCCGGGGCGTAGTGGTGGACGTGTTCCTCGATGTACTGGTCGCCACCGGTCTGGTAGACCCGGGCGCTGCCCGAGGCGCGGCCCTCCATCGGCCTCGGCAGGCTCACCGTTCGGTGATGTGCTGGTCGCGCCCGGCCTGGTAGACCCGGGCGCTGCCCGACGCGCGGGCCCGCAGGTGGATGTGGGGTGTATCCGGTTCCTCCGGCATCGACGGGGCCAACTCGTCCAGGAGGCTGCGCAGTTCGTCGGCGACATCCGGCCGGGCGAGCAGCAGGCGCCGTACGCGGCCCTGCCACTCGGCGGTCAGCTCGGCCTCGGCTTCGGCGTCACCGGCCCGGCGCGCGAGGAGCAGTTCCTCACGGCCTGCGTCCAGTTCCTCACCGACGCTCTCGGCTCTGGCGGGCTGGAAACGGCGCCACAGGGCGACCATGCCGTCCCGCGCCGATTCCCAGGCACTCGTCACCATCAACGTGACGACGGTCGTGCCCGCCGTCCCTGCCAGTGCGGCGATCTCCGGATCCATGGTCCTCCCCTACGGCCGATCCCCGATCCTAGAGCCCCGGGCCGCTCGCGGCACGGGGATTCACTCCCCGTGCGCCGGCGCGAACATCCGCAGCACGGCGGGGAGTACGACCACCGACGGGCCCGGTGCCGTCAGGGACTTCGCCAGGTCCGCGCGCCGCTCCTCGTACTCGGGCAGCGCGGTCCGCAGCAGCCGCCAGAAGTCCTCCCGGTGCCCGGACACCTTCACGTGGGCCCGTTCGTGGCCACGTCCGACGGTGGCCCGGCCGGGAAGCCTGCGACCTCAGGGAACATATCGCTCACCGGATCACCTCCGCAGCCGATCGAATGATCAACATTCTGCACGTGCGGGGAAGTCGGCCACCCGTGGAGAGCCGGTCCGGTGACGCCGGGCGCGTACGCCCCGCGCGGACGTCTCCGCCGCTCGGCGGGAGCACGCCGCCGAGCCTCCGGTTCGCTCCATCAGGTGGTGTGAGCGGCGACGCCGGGCGATCGGCTCCGGCCCGCCGCGACCATGGAACGGCCCCGGCACACCCGCCGGGGCCGTTCCATTCCCCCCCACGACCGCCTTGCTGGAGAGTTCCGTGAAGACTCGTTCCTGGTCCCTCGCCGCCGTCCTCGCCCTGGCCGCGCTCCTGTTGCCCGCCCACACGGCGTCCGCCGCCCCGGCCGCGCCCCCTTCCTGCCCCGACGGGTCCGTGTGCTTCTGGAGCAAGGAGGGCTTCGGCGGCGACTACTGGGAGTGGACCGCGCGCAGCGGCTACCGCGACATGCCGCCCCGTCTCCACGACCACGTCGGCTCGGTCGTCGCGAGCACCCGGGCCTGCTTCGTGAACTGGCAGCCGGTCGAGAAGCGGGACGTCTTCAACGGCGACTGGCGCTCCCGCTACCTCGGCGACTTCGGCGGGCGCATCGACGGGGTGGGTCCGGGCGGCTGCTGACCGGCCGGATTCAGTCCAGGTGCGTCGGCGCGAACATCCGCAGGACCGCCGGGAGCACGACCACCTGGGGCCCGGGCGTCGACAGCGCCTTCGCGAGGTCCTGTTCCAGGGTCTCGGGGCTGGTGCGCACACCCGGTACGCCGAAGGACTCCGCGAGGGCCACGTAGTCGGGGCGGGTGGGTTCCGTCGCCGTGGGTTCGCCGGAGGCGTCGGTCATGTACTCGCGCAGGATGCCGTGGTCGCCGTCGTCGACGATCAGCCAGGTGACGTCGAGGTCGTACTGGCGGGCCGTGGCCAGCTCGGCGACGGAGTACAGGGCGCCGCCGTCGCCGGAGACCGCCAGCACCGGGCGGGTGGGGTCGGCGACCGCCGCGCCGAGGGCGGCCGGGAAGCCGTAGCCGAGGCCGCCGGCGCCCTGCGCGGAGTGCAGGTGGTTGGGGCCCATGGCGTCGAACGCGGACCAGGCCCAGTAGGCCAGGGTCGTCATGTCCCAGAAGGACGGCGAGCCGGTGGGCAGGGCGCGGCGGACCGCTGTCAGCACCTGCTGTTCCAGGGCGAGTTCCTGGGCGGCGATGCGCTCACGGACACGGTCCAGAACCCCCCGTACCCGCTCGGGAGCCGCCGCGTCCTCGCGCGGTTCCACCGTCTCCAGGAGCGCCTGGAGCGCGAGGCGGGCGTCGGCGTGGATGCCGAGGCCCGGGTGGTTGGACTCCAGCTTGCCGAGGTCGGCCTCGATCTGGATCACCCGGCCGCGGGGCTTGAACGTGTGGCGGTCGGAGGAGAGTTCGCCGAGACCGGAGCCGACGACCAGCAGGACGTCGGCATCCTCCAGGAAGTCGGTGGTGTGGCGGTCCTGGAGCCAGGACCGCAGCGACAGCGGGTGCGTCCAGGGGAAGGCGCCCTTGCCGCCGGGGGTGGTGGCCACCGGGGCCTGGATCCGCTCGGCGAGCTGCCTCAGCTTGCCGGAGGCGTCCGAGCGGACCACTCCCCCGCCGGCGACGATCGCCGGCCGGGCGGCGTTCGCCAGCAGGTGGGCGGCGAGCGCGGTGAGTTCGGGGCGTGGGGGCAGCTCGTCGGGGGTGGCGTCCATCGCCGTCACCACGGGCAGGGTCGTCTCCGCGAGCAGGACGTCCTGCGGGATCTCCACCCACACCGGGCCGTGCGGGACGGTCAGCGCCGACTGCCAGGCCGCCGCGATCACGGACGGGATCTGGGACTGCGTACGGGCCGTGTGGACGGACTTGACCACACCGCGGAACGCGGCCGACTGGTCGGGGAGTTCGTGCAGGTAGCCGTGGCGGCCACCGCCCAGGCCGGCCGTCGGGACCTGGCTGCAGATCGCCAGTACCGGCGCCGAGGCCGCCGCCGACTCCTGGAGCGCGGCCAGCGAGGTGAGGGCGCCCGGGCCGGCCGACAGCAGCAGCGGGGCCGCCTCGCCGGTGATCCGGCCGTACGCGTCCGCCGCGAAACCGGCGTTGTTCTCCACGCGCAGACCGATGTACCGCAGGTCGGAGCGGCGCAGGGCGTCGAACACGCCGGGGGCGTGCCGGCCGGGCAGGCCGAAGACGGTGGTCGCGCCGAGCCCGGCCAGGGTCTCCACGACCAGGTCCCCGCCGTTGCGGCCGGGGGGAGGATTCAGCGCGGCCTCCGTCTGCGCGGCGGTCGGGCGGAGCACCAGGTCGTGGTCGTGGGTCACTGCGTACGGGCCTCTGCAATCCGGCGGGACATGATCGTGGTCAGTTCGTACGCCGTGTGGGAGGCGGCGACCGAGGTGATCTCGGCGTGATCGTACGCGGGCGCCACCTCGACGACGTCCGCCGAGACCAGGTTGCAGGAGGCGAGTCCGCGCAGGATCTCGAGGAGCTCGCGGGAGGTCATGCCGCCGGCCTCGGGGGTGCCGGTGCCGGGGGCGTGGGCCGGGTCCAGGCAGTCGATGTCGATGGAGATGTACAGCGGGCGGTCGCCGATGCGCTGCCGCAGCTGGTCGGCGACCTCGTCGGCGCCCCGGCGGTAGACGTCGGCGGAGGTGACGATGCCGAAGCCCATCTTCTCGTCGTCGGTGAGGTCCTGCTTGCCGTAGAGCGGGCCGCGGGTACCGACGTGGGAGAGGGCGGAGGTGTCGAGGATGCCCTCCTCGACCGCGCGGCGGAACGGGGTGCCGTGGGTGTACTCGGCGCCGAAGTAGGTGTCCCAGGTGTCGAGGTGGGCGTCGAAGTGGAGCAGGGCGACGGGGCCGTGCTTCCTGGCGACGGAGCGGAGCAGCGGCAGGGCGATGGTGTGGTCGCCGCCCAGGGTCATCAGGCGGGCGCCGGTGCCGAGGAGGTCGTCGGCGGCGGCCTCGATCGTCTCCACGGCCTCGTTGATGTCGAAGGGGTTCACGGCGATGTCACCACCGTCCGCGACCTGGGCGAGGGCGAAGGGGGAGGCGTCCTGCGCGGGGTTGTAGGGGCGCAGCAGCCGGGACGCCTCACGGATGGCGTTGCCTCCGAAGCGGGCGCCCGGCCGGTAGGAGACGCCCGAGTCGAACGGCACGCCCACCACGGCGACGTCGGCGCGGCCGACCTCGTCGAGACGCGGCAGCCGGGCGAAGGTCGCGGGACCGGCGTACCGCGGGACGCGGGAGGAGTCGACGGGGCCGCGGGGCGTCTCGTTGCTGCTCATGGGTACTGCCTTCTTTCCTGCTCTTCGCCTTGGCTCATGCGTCCGCCCGCACCCGCGGGCTGCCGGTCCGTCCCGACCATAGAGGGGCGGAAAGCATCTGCGAAGTGTACGTTTCATCCATTCCCGCCGCACGGAATGGAGGAAGTGTCCAGCATGTCGGACCCCATGGTTCCGCCCACGCCGCCCGTGCCCCTGGAGGCCCTGCTGGCCCGCGCGGACCTCGGCCTGCGCCGGGTCGCCGGGCCCGACGACCCCGGCACCGTCGTGCACTGGGCGCACGCCTCGGAGATGGCGGACCCGTACCCGTATCTGCTGGGCGGGGAGCTGCTGCTGTCGGCGGGGGCGCACATCCCTCAGGGGGCGGGCGCGGGGTACTTCGACGCGTACGTCTCGCGGATCATGGCGGCGGGCGGGGCGGCGCTCGGGTTCGGCGTGGCACCGGTGCACGAGGCGGTGCCCAAGGCGCTGGTGGAGGCCTGCGAGATGCACGGTCTGCCGTTGCTGGAGGTGCCGCCGCGGACCACGTTCTCGGGGGTGGCGCGGGCGGTCTGGCAGCTGATGGCGCAGGCCCGGCTGGCGGAGCTGCGCCGGGTCACGGAGGCCCAGCAGAGCCTCGCCACCGCCGCCGCCCGCCCGGACCCGCTCCGGCCGGTGCTCCACCAACTGGCCCAGCGGACCGGCGGCTGGGCCGTGTTGTTCGCCCCGGACACCACCGAACTGGCCACCGCGGGAACCACCCCACCCCCCGAGGCAAGACAGTCCCTGACCACCCTGGCCGCGGTGGTACGACCCCCCGCCCCGACTGCGGGCAGTCATGCCGCCGCAGCCGCGGGCAGTCGTGCCGCTGGGGCGATGGGGGTCCCCCCGCTCGAGCGAAGCCGAGAGTGGGGGAGGGTGGGCGCGGCGGCACCCGGCAAACGCCGGCAAGTGAAACCCTCACCCGGCGAGCACCGACAAGCGGCGCCCACCCCCGCCTCCGCCAGCGACACAGTCAGCGGCACCCACCTCGCCGCCTACGCCCTGGGCGCACAGCAGGGCTTCGTACTCGGCGTGGCCTCACCCCACCGCGCCCCCGGCGACCACACCATCGCCTCCGTCGCAGCCGCCCTGCTCTCCCTCCTCACCGGCCGGCAACGGAGCGGCACCGCAGCGGCCCACTCCTCCGCACTCGTACGGCTGCTGCTGGGCAGTCCGCCCGGGGACGTGGCCCCCCTGCTCGGCGGGGAGCGGTGGCAGGTGGTCCACGCCCGGCCGGACGGCCACACCGCACCGGACCCCCTGGCCGCCTCCGCGCTCGGCACAGCGCTCGGCTCGCCCCTGGTCGACCCGGCCGGCGAGACCGTACGCGTCCTGGTGCCGGCCGACCGCCCCGTGGGGCCGCTGCCGGGCTGGACCCTCGGCGTCAGCACCGCCGCCGCCCCGCCCGACTGGCCGGACGCCGACATCCAGGCCGCCCGCGCCCTGGCCCGGGCCCGCGCCACTCGCGCCCCGCTGCTCCGGCACGGCGAGCGCCCCGCCCTCGCCGACCTCGTCCCGCCGCACGACGCGGACGCCCACGCCCGGTCGCTGCTCGCGCCGATAGCGGCCGCTCCCGCCCTCACCGACACCCTGCGCACCTGGCTCTCCCTGCACGGCAGCTGGGACCGTACGGCGGTGGCGTTGTCGGTGCACCGCAACACCGTGCGGCAGCGGATCGCGCGGTGCGCGGCACTGCTGGAGGCGGACCTGGACGACCCGGACGTACGGATGGAGCTGTGGTTCGCGCTGCGCCGGACGTGAGGACCTGAGTAGCCGTACGGAGTCGACTGAGTACGTGACGCACGTCCCAGCGCGCGATACGCCAGGGACGCCCACGGGCCGCTGCTCCACAATGGGGGCATGCCGATACCCGGGACACCCAGCCGCGCCGAACTCGTCGAACACCTAATCACCACGCGTATCGCGGGCGATGTCGCCACGCCGCGCGAGAACAACCTCTCCCACTACCGCAAACTGGCGAACGGCGACCGCCACTTCTGGCTCGGACTGGAACTCGGCGACCGCTGGACCGACGAGCAGGACGTGCTGGCGGTGATGGCGGAGCGGGTCGGCGTCAACGACGATCCCGAGCACCGGTACGGGCAGGACACCATCGACCCGGAGCTGACCGTGGCCGGGATCGAGCGCATGGCCGGGCGGCTGCGCAAGGCGGCGGAGGGGCAGCAGCGGGTGCTGTTCGCGACCGGTCACCCGGGCGGGCTGCTGGACGTGCACCGTGCGACGGCCGCCGCGCTGCGGGCCGCCGGCTGCGAGATCGTGGTCATCCCGAACGGGCTGACCACGGACGAGGGTTATGTGATGCAGTTCGCGGACGTGGCGGTGCTGGAGCACGGCGCCACGCTGTGGCACACCCACTCCGGTGAGCCGATGAAGGCCATCCTGGCCGCCCTGGAGCGCGAGGGCCGCCCGCTGCCCGACCTGGTCGTCGCCGACCACGGCTGGGCGGGTGCGGCCGGGCAGTACGGCGTCGACTCCGTCGGCTACGCCGACTGCAACGACCCGGCCCTCTTCGTCGCCGAGTCCGAGGGCACCGTTCAGGTCACGGTCCCCCTCGACGACCACGTCACCAGCCCCCGCCACTACGACCCGATGACCGCGTACCTGCTGGCGGAGGCCGGTCTGGCGCGGTGAAACGCCCCGTCGGCCGGGCGCGGGGGACACGCCCGGCCGACGGGGCAGCCGGTGAACGCGGGGATCAGTTGAGGAACGGGACGGCGTCGGCGGCGTCGGCGTGCCAGTTGGTGGCGATCGGCCGGTCGACCGTGGCGGTGTCGGGGAGGCGGAGCGTGACGGCGTTCTCCTCGTCGCCGGCGACCGAGAGGTGGAGCCGGTCGAACTGCACGCCGTTGTCGTTGTTGGTGGACTTGGGGCTGATGCCGGCGTAGGCGACGGCGGAGCCGGCGAGGACGACGTCGTCGCTGACGCTGTGCTCGGCGGGCGAGACCTCGGTGTCGGGGTGGGAGCCGAAGGAGGCGGAGGGGAACACGCCTTCCAGGTGGCAGATGATGCCGGGCTTGGCCTTGGCGGTGATCAGGTAGTAGCCGCCCGCCTGCGTCTTGGACGTGACCTTGAAGGTCAGGTCGCTGGTCGCGCAGGCCTGGGTGGTGGAGCGGCCGCTGTCGGCGGTGGCCGTGGCGGTGGCGGCGCCGCCGAGGGCGAGCGCGGCGACGGCGGCCAGGGCCAGACGGGCGGAGCGGGTGGTGAGGCGTGAACGCATGGTGGTCTCCATGGTGTGACGTGGTGGATCGGCCGGCGGGCTGCCGGGATGACCGCAGCTTGTGCCGTGATCCGTCCCACCCGCCACATCAGCCGCCCATCACGGGACGCCGGAACGCTGGAACGGCCTCTGACCAGCACGGATGCCGACCGCCTGGAACGGTCCCCTGGGACGCGGACAGCCGTCCGGCCCCCGCGCGGGACACGATGCCGTCGGCGGATCCCGTCGCCGTTCGGTGAGGGGAGCGGTTCTCCCGGAGTGACGCCGTCCACGCGGTGTTCCGCTGGGAGAAACGCTCCCATCGTGTTGCGGGGGCGGGTGCCTGGCGGCCGTCCGACGAATTCGCCAACGGCGTCGGGACACGTGCGGGGGCCGCTTCCGCACGTCACGTGGAGGGGAAGGGGACGTCCGGGGCCGGCTCAGGGGCGCGGGACCCGGACCACGCCCTCCTGGATGACCGAGACCGCGAGGCGGCCGTCCTGGGTGTGGATGCGGGCCTGACCGAGGCCGCGGCCGCCGTGGGCCGACGGGGACTGCTGGTCGTACAGGAGCCACTCGTCGGCGCGGAACGGGCGGTGGAACCACATCGCGTGGTCCAGGGACGCGCCGACGACGTCGCCGACGGCCCAGCCGCCGCGGCCGTGGGCGAGGAGGACGGAGTCCAGCAGCGTCATGTCGGAGACGTACGTGGCGAGGACGACGTGCAGCAGGGGGTCGTCCGCGAGCTTGCCGTTGGTGCGGAACCACACCTGGGAGTGGGGTTCGCGGGGCTCGCCGAAGCGGCCGTAGGGCGGCTCGTCGACGTAGCGCAGGTCGACGGCGGCGCGTGCCTGAAGGAAGCGCTCCACGACCTCGGGCGCGAGGTGGGCGTACCCGCGCAGGCGCTCCTGCGACGTGGGCAGCGTGGCCGGGTCGGGGGACGGCGGCATCGGTTCCTGGTGGTCCAGGCCCTCCTCGTACGTCTGGAAGGACGCCGAGAGGTGGAAGATCGGCTTTCCGTGCTGGACCGCGACCACCCGCCGGGTGGTGAAGGAGCGGCCGTCGCGGATCCGGTCGACGGTGTAGACGATCGGGGCGCCGGGGTCGCCGGGGCGCAGGAAGTACGCGTGCAGGGAGTGGGCGGGCCGGTCCTCGGGGACGGTCCGCCCGGCGGCGACCAGCGCCTGCGCCGCGACCTGCCCGCCGAAGACGCGGGGGACGACGGCGGGGCGGGAGTGGCCGCGGAAGATGTTCTCCTCGATCTGCTCGAGGTCGAGCAGATCGAGGAGTTCCTGGAGTGCCTGACTCATGGGGTCAGTTGTATACGGCAGGGATTTCCGGGACCTTACAGCCCCATGTCCTTGGCGATGATCGACTTCATGATCTCGCTGGTGCCGCCGTAGATGCGGTTGACGCGGTTGTCCGCGTACAGACGGGCGATCGGGTACTCGTTCATGTAGCCGTAGCCGCCGTGCAGCTGGAGGCAGCGGTCGATGACGCGGTGCGCGACCTCGGTGCAGAACAGCTTGGCGCTGGCGGCCTCGGCGGGGGTGAGCTCGCCGGCGTCCAGGGCCTCGGTGGCGCGGTCGGCGACGGCCTCGGCGGCGTCCACCTCGGCCTGGCAGGCGGCCAGCTCGAACTTGGTGTTCTGGAAGTGGGCGACCGGCTTGCCGAAGACGGTGCGTTCCTGCACGTACTGCTTGGCGAACCGGACGGCGGCCTTGGCCTGCGCGTAGGCGCCGAAGGCGATGCCCCAGCGCTCGGAGGCGAGGTTGTGGCCGAGGTAGGAGAAGCCCTTGTTCTCCTCGCCGAGCAGGTCCTCGACGGGCACCTTGACGTCGACGAACGCCAGCTCGGCGGTGTCGGAGGTCTTCAGGCCGAGCTTGTCGAGCTTGCGGCCCACCGAGTAGCCCTCGGACTTGGTGTCGACGGCGAACAGGGAGATGCCGTGGCGGCGGTCCTCGGCCGTCGGGGCGGCGGTGCGGGCGCAGACGATCACCTTGTCGGCGTGCACACCGCCGGTGATGAAGGTCTTGGCGCCGTTGAGGACGTAGTGCGTGCCGTCCTCGCTGAGCTTGGCGGTGGTCTTCATGCCCGCGAGGTCGGAGCCGGTGCCCGGCTCGGTCATCGCGATGGCCCACATCTCCTCGCCGGAGACGAACTTCGGCAGGAAGCGCTTCTTCTGCTCGTCGGTGGCCAGCATCTTGAGGTAGGGCAGGGCGAGCAGCACGTGCACGCCGGAGCCGCCGAACTGGACGCCCGCGCGGGCGGTCTCCTCGTAGAGGACGGCCTCGAACTTGTGGGTGTCCATGCCCGCGCCGCCGAACTCCTCGGGCACGCTGATGCCGAAGATGCCCAGCTCACCGAGCTTGTAGTAGAAGTCGCGGGGCGCCTGGCCCGCCGCGAACCACTCGTCGTAGACGGGGACGACCTCGGCCTCGATGAAGGCGCGGATGGTCTCCCGGAACGCCTCGTGATCCTCGTTGAAAACCGTACGGCGCACTGTCCGCCACCTCCAGTACCTGGGCATGTCTAAGCGCTTGCTCAGATCAAAGGTACCGGCGAGTATCCACAGCCGTCCAGAGCGGAGGCCCCGTAACGCTCGTCACTCCGCCGGGGTCATCGCGAGCCCGCCGCCGCGAAGGCCCCCCGGGCCATCCGGTGCAGCAGCTCGGCGGTGCCGGCCCGGCCGGGCAGGGAGCCGGGGCGGGTCAGGTGCGGGGTGGAGTTGAGCAGGCCGAACACCGAGTGGACCGCCGAGCGGGCGGCCGGTTCGGCCAGCTCCGGGTACAGCTCGCGGACCACCCCCACCCACAGCTCGACGTACTGCCGCTGCAGCTGGCGGACCAGCTTGCGGTCGGTGTCCCGGAGGCGGTCCAGCTCACGGTCGTGCAGGGTGATGAGGGGGCGGTCGTCGAGCGCGAAGTCGATGTGCCCCTCGATCAGCGAGTCGAGGACCGTCTCGGGGGCCGCGACCCCGTCGGCCTCCTCCAGGCGCCGCTTCGCGCCGGTCAGCAGCTGCCCGCTGATCCCCACCAGCAGTTCCGCGAGCATCGCGTCCTTGCCCGCGAAGTGCCGGTAGAGCCCGGGGCCGCTGATGCCGACCGCGGCGCCTATCTCGTCGACCCCGACGCCGTGGAAGCCGCGTTCGGCGAAGAGCCGCGCGGCCTCCTTGAGGATCTGCTCGCGGCGGGTGGGGGCGTCGGTTCTGGTGGCCATGAAGACGATTCTAGACAGGGAGGTTAGCGGTCGTTAACCTGGAGGAAATGCGTTAACGCTCATTAACAAGGTGAGGGGACCCGCAGGATGCATGAGGCACCGGAGCTTCACAGCGCGGCCGATCCCGCGTCGGAGGCCTTTCGGGCCAACGAGGAGGCGCACCGCGCGCTCGTCGAGGAGCTGCGCGGCAAGCTGGCCGCGGCGGCGCTCGGCGGCGGCGAGCGGGCGCGGGCACGGCACACCGCGCGGGGGAAGCTGCTCCCGCGCGAGCGCGTGGACACGCTCCTCGACCCCGGATCGCCCTTCCTGGAGCTGGCCCCGCTGGCGGCCGACGGGATGTACGAGGGGCAGGCCCCGGCGGCCGGCGTGATCGCCGGGATCGGGCGGGTGAGCGGCCGGGAGTGCGTGGTCGTGGCCAACGACGCCACCGTCAAGGGCGGCACGTACTACCCGATGACGGTGAAGAAGCACCTGCGCGCGCAGGAGGTGGCGCTCGACAACCGGCTCCCCTGCGTCTACCTGGTGGACTCGGGCGGTGCCTTCCTGCCGATGCAGGACGAGGTGTTCCCGGACCGGGACCACTTCGGGCGGATCTTCTACAACCAGGCCCGGATGTCCGGCGCCGGCATCCCGCAGATCGCGGCGGTGCTCGGCTCGTGCACGGCGGGCGGGGCGTACGTCCCGGCGATGAGCGACGAGGCGGTGATCGTCCGCAATCAGGGCACGATCTTCCTGGGCGGCCCGCCGCTGGTGAAGGCGGCCACCGGTGAGGTGGTCACGGCGGAGGAGCTGGGCGGCGGCGAGGTCCACTCGCGGGTGTCGGGCGTGACCGACCACCTCGCGGAGGACGACGCGCACGCGCTGCGGATCGTCCGCACCATCGTGTCCACGCTGCCCGCGCGGGGCTCCCTGCCCTGGCGGGTGGAGCCGGCGGTCGAGCCCAAGGTGGACCCGGCGGGGCTGTACGGGGCGGTGCCGGTCGACTCCCGCACGCCGTACGACGTACGCGAGGTCATCGCGCGCATCACCGACGGCTCCCGTTTCGCCGAGTTCAAGTCGGAGTTCGGGCAGACCCTGATCACCGGCTTCGCCCGGATCCACGGCCACCCGGTGGGCATCGTCGCCAACAACGGCATCCTGTTCTCCGAGTCGGCGCAGAAGGGCGCCCACTTCATCGAGCTGTGCGACCAGCGCGGCATCCCGCTGGTGTTCCTGCAGAACATCTCGGGCTTCATGGTGGGCCGGGACTACGAGGCGGGCGGTATCGCCAAGCACGGCGCCAAGATGGTCACGGCGGTCGCCTGCACACGGGTGCCGAAGCTGACGGTGGTGGTCGGCGGGTCGTACGGGGCGGGCAACTACTCGATGTGCGGGCGGGCGTACTCGCCCCGGTTCCTGTGGATGTGGCCCAACGCCAAGATCTCGGTCATGGGCGGTGAGCAGGCCGCCTCGGTCCTCGCGACCGTGAAGCGGGACCAGCTTCAGGGGCGCGGCGAGGAGTGGGCGGCGGAGGACGAGGACGCTTTCAAGGCCCCGATCCGTGCTCAGTACGAGCGTCAGGGGAACGCCTACTACGCGACGGCCCGCCTCTGGGACGACGGCGTGATCGACCCGATGGAGACCCGGCAGGTCCTGGGCCTGGCCCTGACCGCGTGCGCCAACGCGCCACTGGGCGATCCCCAGTTCGGCGTCTTCCGGATGTGAGGGGACGGACGAAGATGTTCGAGACAGTGCTTGTGGCCAACCGGGGCGAGATCGCGGTCCGCGTCATCCGCACGCTGCGGTCGACGGGCGTGCGCTCGGTGGCCGTGTACTCCGACGCGGACGCCGACGCCCGGCACGTCCGGGAGGCCGACACGGCCGTACGGATCGGACCGGCGGCGGCCTCGGAGAGCTACCTGTCGGTGGAGCGGCTGCTTCGGGCCGCCGCCCGCAGCGGCGCGCAGGCGGTCCACCCCGGGTACGGCTTCCTCGCCGAGAACGCCGCCTTCGCGCGGGCGTGCGCCCAGGCGGGGCTGGTGTTCATCGGACCCCCGGCGGACGCGATCGCCCTGATGGGCGACAAGATCCGCGCGAAGGAGACGGTGCAGGCGGCCGGGGTGCCGGTGGTCCCCGGCTCCAGCGGCAGCGGCCTCACGGACGAGCAGCTCGCCGACGCGGCCCGGGGGATCGGCATGCCGGTGCTGCTGAAGCCGTCGGCCGGCGGTGGCGGCAAGGGCATGCGCCTGGTGCGGGACGCGGCGCGGCTGGCCGACGAGATCGCCGCCGCGCGGCGCGAGGCCCGCGCCTCCTTCGGTGACGACACCCTGCTGGTCGAGCGGTGGATCGACCGCCCCCGGCACATCGAGATCCAGGTGCTGGCCGACGGCCACGGAGGCGTCGTGCACCTGGGGGAGCGCGAGTGCTCGCTGCAGCGCCGCCACCAGAAGATCATCGAGGAGGCGCCCAGTGTGCTCCTCGACGAGGAGACCCGGGCCGCGATGGGCGAGGCGGCGGTCCAGGCGGCCCGCTCCTGCGGCTACCGGGGCGCGGGCACGGTGGAGTTCATCGTCCCGGGCACCGACCCGTCGTCGTACTACTTCATGGAGATGAACACCCGCCTCCAGGTGGAGCACCCGGTCACCGAGCTGATCACCGGGCTCGACCTGGTGGAGTGGCAGCTGCGGGTGGCGGCGGGCGAGCCGCTCGGCTTCGGGCAGGAGGACATCACGCTGACCGGTCACGCGGTGGAGGCCCGCGTCTGCGCCGAGGACCCCGCGCGAGGCTTCCTCCCCTCCGGGGGCACGGTGCTGAGGCTGCGCGAACCGCAGGGCGACGGGGTGCGCACCGACTCCGGGCTGAGCGAGGGCACGGAGGTCGGCAGCCTCTACGACCCGATGCTGTCCAAGGTGATCGCGTACGGCCCCGACCGGGCGAGTGCGCTGCGCGGGCTCCGGGCGGCGCTCGCGGGGACGGTGACGCTGGGCGTGCAGACCAACGCCGGGTTCCTGCGGCGGCTGCTGGCGCATCCGGCCGTGGTGTCGGGCGAGCTGGACACGGGGCTGGTCGAGCGTGAGGTGGACGGGCTCGTACCGGACGGGGTGCCGGCGGAGGCGTACGCGGCGGCGGCGCTGCTGCGCCAGGCCTCCCTCGGCCGGTCCGCCGGCAGGTCCGGCTGGGCCGATCCGTTCGACGCCGCCGACGGCTGGCGCATGGGCGGTGAGCGGGCGTGGACGGCACATCACCTGCGGGTGCCGGGCCACGACCCGGTGACCGTGCGCGTGCGCAGCACACCGGACGGCGGTACGGAACTGCTGCTGCCCGGGGCCGACGTCCCGCTGCGGGGGTCCGCGGGCGTACGGGGCGAGGACCGGTTCACGTTCGCACTCGACGGCGTCACCCACACCTTCGCCACCGTGGCGGACGGCACCTGGCTGGGCCGCGACGGCGACGCCTGGCACGTGCGTGACCACGACCCGGTCGCCGCGTCCCTCACCCGCGCCGGCCGGGCGGGCGCCGACTCGCTGACCGCGCCGATGCCGGGCACGGTGACGGTGGTGAAGGTCGCCGTCGGCGACGAGGTGGCCGCCGGCCAGAGCCTGCTGGTGGTGGAGGCGATGAAGATGGAGCACGTCATCTCCGCCCCGCACGCCGGCACGGTCACCGAACTGGACGTGGCCCCTGGCACGACGGTCGCCATGGACCAGGTGCTGGCCGTGATCGCACCCGTGGAGGAGGAGACGGCATGAACGCCCCGGAACTGGGCCTGCCCATGGCCGTACCGGCCGGGGGACTGCCCGCGCGGGTCCGCATCCACGAGGTGGGCGCGCGCGACGGACTGCAGAACGAGAAGGCGACCGTCCCGACGGCCGTCAAGGCGGAGTTCGTCCGCCGCCTGGCCGGGACCGGTCTGAGCACCATCGAGGCGACGAGCTTCGTGCACCCCACGTGGGTGCCCCAGCTGGCGGACGCCGAGGAGCTGTACCCGGCCGTGGCCGGCCTGCCGGTGTCGCTGCCGGTGCTGGTGCCGAACGAGCGCGGCCTGGACCGCGCGCTGGCGCTGGGCGCCCGGCGGGTGGCGGTGTTCGCCAGCGCCACGGAGTCCTTCGCCAAGGCCAACCTCAACCGCACGGTGGACGGGGCGCTGGCCATGTTCGAGCCGGTGGTGCGGCGGGCGAAGGCGGAGGACGTCCACGTCCGCGGTTACCTGTCGATGTGCTTCGGCGACCCGTGGGAGGGCGCGGTACCGGTCCCGCAGGTGGTGAAGGTCTGCCGGGCCCTGCTGGACATGGGCTGTGACGAGCTGAGCCTGGGCGACACCATCGGGGTGGCGACCCCGGGCCATGTGACGGCCCTGCTCACCGCGCTCACCGAGGCGGACGTCCCCGTGTCCGCGCTCGGCGTGCACTTCCACGACACCTACGGCCAGGCGCTGTCCAACACGCTGGCCGCGCTCCAGCAGGGCGTCACCACGGTCGACGCCTCGGCCGGCGGTCTCGGCGGCTGCCCGTACGCCAAGTCCGCCACCGGCAATCTCGCCACCGAGGACCTCGTGTGGATGCTGCGGGGCCTCGGCATCGACACCGGGGTCGATCTCGGCCGTCTGGTCGCCACAAGCGTCTGGATGGCCGCCCACCTGGGCCGACCCAGCCCGTCCCGCACCGTACGAGCCCTCTCCCACCAGGAGTCGTGAAGGACCATGGACCACAAGCTCTCCCCCGAACTGGAAGAACTCCGCCGCACGGTCGAGGAGTTCGCACACGATGTGGTGGCGCCGAAGATCGGTGACTTCTACGAGCGGCACGAGTTCCCGTACGAGATCGTGCGGGAGATGGGCCGGATGGGCCTCTTCGGGCTGCCGTTCCCGGAGGAGTACGGCGGCATGGGCGGGGACTACTTCGCGCTCGGCGTGGCCCTGGAGGAGCTGGCGCGGGTCGACTCCTCGGTGGCCATCACCCTGGAGGCGGGCGTCTCCCTGGGCGCGATGCCGCTCCATCTCTTCGGCACCGAGGCGCAGAAGCGCGAGTGGCTCCCCCGGCTGTGCTCGGGCGAGATCCTCGGCGCGTTCGGTCTGACCGAGCCGGACGGCGGCAGCGACGCGGGCGCGACCCGTACGACGGCCCGGCTGGACGAGTCGACGAACGAGTGGGTCATCAACGGCACCAAGTGCTTCATCACCAACTCGGGCACGGACATCACCGGGTTGGTCACGGTCACCGCGGTGACCGGCCGCAAGCCCGACGGCAGGCCGCTGATCTCGGCGATCGTCGTCCCGTCGGGCACGCCGGGCTTCACCGTGGCGGCCCCGTACTCGAAGGTCGGCTGGAACGCCTCGGACACGCGTGAGCTGTCCTTCGCCGACGTCCGCGTCCCGGCCGCCAACCTCCTCGGCGAGGAGGGCCGCGGTTACGCGCAGTTCCTGCGCATCCTGGACGAGGGCCGCATCGCCATCGCCGCGCTGGGCACGGGTCTGGCGCAGGGCTGTGTGGACGAGTCGGTGAAGTACGCCAAGGAGCGGCACGCCTTCGGCCGGCCGATCGGCGCCAACCAGGCGATCCAGTTCAAGATCGCCGACATGGAGATGAAGGCCCACACGGCCCGCCTCGCCTGGCGCGACGCGGCCAGCCGTCTGGTGGCCGGCGAGCCGTTCAAGAAGGAGGCGGCCCTGGCCAAGCTGTACTCGTCCACGGTCGCCGTGGACAACGCCCGGGACGCCACCCAGATCCATGGCGGCTACGGCTTCATGAACGAGTACCCGGTGGCCCGTATGTGGCGCGACTCGAAGATCCTGGAGATCGGTGAGGGCACGAGCGAGGTCCAGCGGATGCTGATCGCCCGGGAGCTGGGTCTGGCGGGCTGACCCGCCGCCCGCCCGGGCCCTGACGGACACCGGCCCCGCGCCCTTCGGCGCGGGGCCGGCCGGCGTGTGCGGGCGCCCGTACCGCCCGGTCGACGAGGAGGCGTCGCGCCTCCGCGACACCCGAGACGGCCTCGGGGTTGTGCACGATCTCCATTCCCTTTCGGTCACGGTTCCATCACGAACTCCCCTCCTCCGCTCCCGGAACAACACAGTCCGTCCATAGCGGACTTGACCGGCCGTCAGGGGAAAAGAAAGATCACGAACGTTGCCACGGAGCACGCGACCGGTGCGCCGGGCACAGAGCCGAGGGGGGCGTATCCGGGTCCGCGCGACAGCTTCCAGCAGCGCATGCCGCCGTACGGGGCGGCGTGCACGGACACTCGGGGGGACCTGTTCCACAGTGCCGCGCCACGATCCGGTGGCGGACGTTCCACTGACCCGCACCCCCTGAAGGGCTGCCCCGCCGTCGAGCGGCCGCGCACCCGCGGCCGTCGCACGCCCCGCGCGCCGTCACCGCTCACGGCCGGGCGGACGGTGCCGCGCCCGACGCAGCCGCACAGGCCACGAACGACCTCATGACCGGCGGGCCCCACCGGGCCCGCTCCGTGCCGGACCGACAGGAGAAGACGGATCCATGGCTGACGAAATGGTGCTTCGCGCCCAGAGATTCATCAACACCACGTACAACAACGGCGCGACCCTGGGCATAGGCAAGCTGGAGGAGAACGGCCAGACCGGCTGGCCCGTGATGTACGCCCTGACCCGGGCGCTCCAGTACGAGATGGGCATCACCTCCCTGTCCAACTCCTTCGGCCCGACCACCCTCGGGAAGCTGGGGGAGCTGTACGGCAAGCTCGACGAGACGACCGTCCCGTCGGCCAACTTCTGCCGCATCATCCAGTCCGCCCTGTACTGCAAGGGCTACGACGGCGGCGAGATCGACGGAAAGTACAACGACCGGGTCAAGGACGCGGTCGTGAAGCTCAACCAGAACATGGGCGTCTCGGGCACCTACCCGGGCAGCTCCCTGTGGCCCAAGGTGGTCAAGGGCCTGTTCAACATGGACGCCTACGTCACCGTCAGCAACGGATCGGACACCATCCGCTCCATCCAGCAGTGGCTGAACGGCAAGTACGTCCTGCGCAAGGACTTCTACATCATCCCCTGCGACGGCCACCACTCCCGCGACGTGGCCAAGTCGATGCTGTTCGCGATCCAGTACGAGCTGGGCATGGCGGACGGCGTCGCCAACGGCGTGTTCGGACCGGGCACCCAGTCCGGCCTGAAGAGCCACACCGTGTCGAACGGCACCACCGGCGTCTGGGCGCAGCTCTTCACCGCGGCCATGATCCTGAACAAGCGGAACGTCCCCTTCGGCAACTTCACCTCCACGGTGCAGTCCGGCGTGGAGACCTTCCAGTCCTTCAGCAAGCTCCCCGTGACCGGCAAGGGCGACTTCCAGACCTGGGCCTCGCTGCTCGTCTCCTACGGCGACCAGTCCCGCAAGGGCACGGCCTGCGACGGCGTCACCAAGATCACGCCCGCGCGTGCGCAGGCGCTGAAGGACGCCGGCTACAAGTACATCGGCCGCTACCTCTTCAACCCCTCCGCCACGGACCTGCCGGAGAAGCAGATCCAGCCGGGCGAGCTCGCCACCATCAAGGAGTACGGGCTCAACTGCTTCCCGATCTTCCAGACGTGGAGCCGCTCCGCGGACTACTTCAGCCACAACCAGGGCACCATCGACGCGTTCCGCGCGATCGAGTGGGCCAAGTACCACGGTTTCAAGGCCGGCACCATCATCTACTTCGCCGTCGACTACGACGCGATGGACGGCGAGGTGACGTCCTACGTCATCCCACACTTCCGCGGGATCATGCGCACGATCGGCGAGAACTCCGGCTACGGCGTCGGCGTCTACGGTCCGCGCAACGTCTGCCAGCGCGTCGCCGACGCCGGCTACGCGGCGGCGAGCTTCGTCTCCGACATGTCCAGCGGCTTCTCCGGCAACCTCGGCTACCCGCTGCCCACCAACTGGGCGTTCGACCAGATCTCCACCGTCACGGTCGGCTCGGGCTCGGGCTCGATCGAGATCGACAACAACATCGTGTCCGGACGGGACTACGGCCAGAGCGACTTCGCCCCGGGCGCCGACCTCAACGAGCTGGACACGAACCTGGACAAGGACGCCTACCGGGCCCCGATGCTCCAGGACGTGAAGAGGTACCTGGAGTCGATCGGTGTCCCGGAGACCGGCGGCGACGGCTGGACCGACAAGGACTGGGCCTCCCTGGGCGGCATCTCCACCACCGAGGCGTTCGGCGCGGTGATGGACTCGGACTGGCTGTTCACCTCGCTGGCCCGGTCGCTGCGGATGCGCAAGGCGCTCATCCAGGCCCCGGTCCTGTGGGAGCTGCGCAAGCTCAACCCGCTCGACTTCGCCTCCGACGCGGCGGTCCTCGCGGGCCAGATGGACGACTGCAGCACCGGCTGGGGGCAGATCTTCGCCTCGACCGCCATCAAGGCCCGCAACTACTGCATCGGCGAAGGCATCATCAACGGCGAGGGACTGGACTACAACTCCAAGACCGACCTCCGCAAGGTCTGGGACCAGCTCCACGACGACCAGGAGTACAACGTCCGCACCGTCGCCTACGTGCTGCTCTGGAACTCGGAGCTGCTCGGCATCGACCGGCCCGACCTGAGCGGCAACGTCCACGTCACGGAGGCCGTGCTCGGCCGGTACAACGGCACCGGTCCGGACGCCGAGCAGTACGGCCAGGAGCTGATGGGTCTGTACAACGTCCTGGAGCAGTACAACGCGTTGTCGCGCGCCTAGTGGCGGCGGCGGACGGAGGAGGGCCGGTCGCGATGACCGGACGGTGGCAGGTCGCCCTGGGCGGGCGGGCCCGAACCGGCGGACGACGACCCCATGGTGCTCCGGCTGCCGGTCGTCGCCGTCGTCCCGTACGTCCTGCTCCGGCTGTCCGTGAACCGTTCCTTCAAGCGCCGCAGTCCGCTCGAACCCCGCACCTACTGGCTGCTCAGCGCCCTGGCCACCTTCCTGCCGACCACGGCGCTCATCATCTACTCACCGTGAGAAGGGAACAATGACGTGCACACCGAGAGGCGCGGCAGCGTGAACGGCATGTCGAGACGAGTCCTGGTGAAGACCACCGGGGTGATCACCGCCGCGGTCGCCGCGGGGCTCGTCGCCCCCGGCACCGCCCTGGCCGGCCCCCGGGCCGGTGCGACGACCGGGCCCGTGGCCGCGCCGGGGAAGAAGGCGCCCACATCGGCGAACGGCTGGTCCCTGGAGAAGGAGGCCAACCACGTCTCCACGGTGTGGACCCGTCCGGTGTCCGGCACCGGACTGGAGGCCGACGTGCGGATCGGCGACGTGGAGGCGCTGCTGCTGCACGTCGTCCGGCGCTACCACTACGAGGTCGAGCAGCTGCACCCGGGCGACCTCGCGGGCTGGCAGCCGATCGGCGGTCTGGCCGAGGACCGTCCGGAGTCGAACCTCGCCTCCGGCACCGCGGTGCGGATCCGTCCGGGCGCCGGCGCGAGCGGTTCGCTCTTCCCGCTGCAGGTGCTGACCGTGCGGGACATCCTCGCCGACTGCGAGGGCGTGGTGCGCTGGGGCGGCGACGACGACCGCGTCGACGAGTCGCTGTTCTACATCGACCTCGGCCCGGACGACGTACGGGTGCGGGAGGTCGCCGGCCGGTTCCGCGTCCGGGAGGTCACGCCCGGTCTGGGTGCCGGCGCCACCGTGGACGTGCTGGCCCCGTCCCGGCGGGAGCGCGCGAACCGCCTGCACCGGCAGCAGCGGGCGCACTGACCGGACACCGCCGGGGGCCGTCCCGTCGCCGAAGCCGGCGACGGGACGGCCCTTCGTCGTACGCGGGCGGCGGCCACGGCCGGACGGTGCACCGGTATCCGGCCACGGACGACGGCGGCCCCCGGCACGGTGAGGGCGCCGGGCACGCGGCGCGGTCCGGTCTTCCGGGCGCGCTCCGGGACGGCCACGAGGTGGTGCCGGTGATGCGGTACGGCGCCGGTCGCCAGGCGGACACCGGCGAACAGCGGGAACGGGGTGCCGGGTTCTCCGGCGAGGCGGGAGGATCATCTTCCGTCCGGCGGGATCGCGACCCGCGTCACGAGGAGGGCCACCTTCGACGAACTCTTGAGGTTAGGCTAACCTAATCACGTTTCAGGCCATCGGCCCCGCACGCACGAAAGCAGACCCGCCCATGTCGAACGCCAGTACCGCCCGCTTCTCCCGTCGGGGACTGCTCGCCGCCGGTGGCGCCCTTGGACTCGGTGCCGTGCTCACCGCCTGCGGGGACGACGACGCGAAGAGCGGCGGCTCGGACGCGACGGGGTCCGGCGACGCCAAGTCCGGTCCGTGGTCCTTCAAGGACGACCGCGGCACCACCGTGAAGCTCGACAGGGTCCCGACGAAGATCGTGGCGTTCACCGGTGTCGCCGCCGCGCTGTACGACTACGGCGTCGAGGTGAAGGGCGTCTTCGGGCCGACGAAGACGACGGACGGCAAGGCCGACGTCCAGGCCGGCGACATGGACGTCAGCAAGCTGACAATCTTCGGCAACAAGTTCGACAGCTTCAACGTCGAGCAGTACGCGGCCTTCGGGCCCGAGGTGCTCATCAGCACGACGTTCGACGACGCCGGGACGCTCTGGTACGTACCCGAGGCATCCAAGGACAAGATCGCCAAGCTCGCCCCGAGCGTGGCCGTCTCCGTCTACGACCTCCAGCTGCCCGAGCCGCTGCGGCGCATGGCCGAGCTGGCCGAATCGCTGGGCGCCGACATGAAGGCCGCGAAGGTCGTCGAGGCGAAGAAGAAGTTCGAGGCCGCCGCCGAGCGGCTGCGCAAGGCCGCGAAGGCCCGGCCGGAGATCAGGGTGCTGGCCGGTTCCGCGGCGCAGGACGTCTTCTACGTCTCCGGCTCCAACTTCTCCATCGACCTGGAGTACTTCAAGTCCCTCGGCGTGAACCTGGTGGAGCCCCCGGAGGAGGCCAAGAAGGCGACCGGCGGCTGGTTCGAGACGCTGAGCTGGGAGAACGTCGACAAGTACCCGGCCGACGTCATCATCATGGACGACCGCGCCTCGACCATCCAGCCCGCCGACATCACCGAGGCGACCTGGAAGAAGCTCCCCGCGGTCAAGGCCGGCCAGGTCATCGCCCGCTCGCCCGAGCCGATCCTGTCCTACGACAAGTGCACGCCGCTGCTCGACAACCTCGCCGAGGCCATCGAGAAGGCCGAGAAGGTCGGCTGACCACGCCCGCCGGAAACCCTCCCTCCCCGGAGCCGCACGTGACCACCGCCGTGGCCGCCCCGTTCCGTTTCCTCGCCCTCCAGGTCGTGACGGCGAGGCGGCTCGGCCCGTCCCTGGTCCGGGTCACCTTCGCGGGCCCCGATCCGCGGGACTTCCGCTCCGACGGGCGTGACCGGTCCCTGTCGCTGTCCCTGCCGCATCCGGGGCAGAGCGAGCCGGTCGTGCCGGTCGAGCCGGGACGGGGGTCCCCCCGCTCGAGCGAAGTCGGGAGTGGGGGAGGCTGGTGGCAGGACCGGCACGAACTCCCCGACGGCGTGCGGGCCGTGATGCGCTCGTACACGCTCCGGGAGCTGCGCGCGGACACCGGGAGGCACACCACCGAGGCCGGCATCGACTTCGTGCCGCACGGCGTCACCGAGGAGGCCGGCGCGTCCGCCGAGGCGGGCCCGGCCTCCCGCCGGGCCGCCCGCGCCGGCACCGGTGACCGGGTACTGCTGCCCGGCCCCGCGATCGCCGACGACCGCGCGATCCGCCTCCGCCCGCCAAAGGACACCGACCTCGTCCTCCTCCGGGCCGACGAGACCGCCCTGCCCGCCACCGCCGCCGTCCTCAAGGCCCTGCCGGCCGGCACCCGTACCCGGGTCCGGCCGGAGGTGCCGCACCCCGGGGACGTCCAGGACCCGGTGACCGACGCCGACGCCGAGGTCACGTGGTTCGTCGGGGACGCGCACGACCAGGGAGCCCCCACGGCCCCGGACGCCCTCCGCACCGCCGAACTCCCGCCCGCCGAGCGGCCGTACGTACGGATCGCCGGGGAGGCGGATTGTGCGGCGGCTGCGGCGGCACTTCACGGGTGAGCGGGGGATCGACCGCGGGCGGGTGACGTTCGCGGGCTGCCGACGACGCGGGCCGGCCGAGGAGCGGTTGCGCGAACGGGGGTAGCGCAAAACGGATTTGACCCCGATTACACCTGGTGCAGGAGTGACAACAGTCACGGCCGAGGCAGGTTTAAGTCCGAAAAAGTTAGGTTAGGCTCACCTAAGTTTTTCACCACCGGCCCTTTCCCGCACCGGATCGTCCCCACCGGAGGACCCCCACATGCGCTCGCACCTGCTCAACGACACCACCGCGGAGCACTACCGCCGCTCCGTGACCGAAGGAGTCGAGCGGGTGGCGGCCAAACTCGCCACCACCGACCGGCCGTTCACCGGCGTCACCGTCGACGCGCTCTCCCCCCGCATCGACGGCATCGACCTCGACCGGCCGCTGTACGACACCACCGCCGTACTGGACGAACTGGAGGACGTCTACCTCCGGGACGCCGTCTACTTCCACCACCCCCGCTACCTCGCCCACCTCAACTGCCCGGTCGTCATCCCGGCCGTGCTCGGCGAGGCGGTGCTCTCCGCCGTCAACTCCTCCCTGGACACCTGGGACCAGTCGGCCGGCGGCACCCTCATCGAGCGGAAGATCATCGACTGGACGGCGGGCCGCATCGGCCTCGGCCCGGCCGCCGACGGCGTGTTCACCTCCGGCGGCACCCAGTCCAACCTCCAGGCACTGCTGCTGGCCCGCGAGGAGGCCAAGCCGGGGCGGGAAGGAGGGGCCGACCTGGCCGCACTGCGGATCTTCGCCTCCGAGGCCAGTCACTTCAGCGTGAAGAAGTCCGCGAAACTGCTCGGTCTCGGACCCGACGCCGTGGTGGCGATACCCGTCGACCACGACAAGCGCATGCAGACCGTCGCCCTCGCCCGCGAGCTGGAGCGCTGCGCCGAGGCGGGCCTGGTCCCCATGGCCGTCGTCGCCACCGCCGGCACCACCGACTTCGGCTCCATCGACCCGCTGCCGGAGATCGCCGAACTGTGCGCGCAGTACGGCACCTGGATGCACGTCGACGCCGCCTACGGCTGCGGCCTGCTCGCCTCGCTGAAGTACCGGGACCGCGTCGACGGCATCGAGCGCGCCGACTCCGTCACCGTCGACTACCACAAGTCCTTCTTCCAGCCGGTCAGTTCGTCGGCCGTGCTGGTGCGCGACGCGGCCACGCTGCGGCACGCCACGTACCACGCCGAGTACCTCAACCCGCGCCGCATGGTGCAGGAACGTATCCCCAACCAGGTGGACAAGTCCCTGCAGACCACCCGCCGCTTCGACGCGCTCAAGCTGTGGATGACGCTGCGCGTGATGGGCGCCGACGGCATCGGGCAGCTCTTCGACGAGGTGTGCGACCTGGCCGCCGAGGGCTGGAAACTGCTGGCCACCGATCCCCGCTTCGACGTCGTGGTCGAGCCGAGCCTGTCCACCCTGGTCTTCCGCTTCATCCCGGCCGCCGTCACCGACCCCGCCGAGATCGACCGGGCCAACCTGTACGCCCGCAAGGCCCTGTTCGCCTCCGGTGACGCGGTGGTCGCGGGCACCAAGGTGGCGGGGCGCCACTACCTGAAGTTCACCCTGCTGAACCCCGAGACCACGACGTCCGACATCACCACCGTCCTCGATCTGATCGCCGGCCACGCCGAGCAGTACCTGGGAGAGTCCCTTGACCGCGCTTCCTGACACCACGAACACGACCCACGACTTCGTGGGGATCGGACTGGGCCCCTTCAACCTCGGCCTCGCCTGCCTCACCGAGCCCATCGGCGAACTGAACGGCGTCTTCCTGGAGTCCAAGCCCGACTTCGCGTGGCACGCCGGGATGTTCCTCGACGGCGCCCACCTGCAGACCCCGTTCATGTCGGACCTGGTCACCCTGGCCGATCCGACGTCCCCGTACTCCTTCCTCAACTACCTGAAGGAGAAGGGCCGGCTGTACTCGTTCTACATACGCGAGAACTTCTACCCGCTGCGGGTCGAGTACGACGACTACTGCCGCTGGGCCGCCGGCAAGCTGAGCAGCATCCGCTTCGGCACGACGGTCACCGAGGTGACGTACGACGAGAGCGACGAGCTGTACGCCGTGGCGACGGCGGCCGGTGAGACGTACCGCGCCCGGCACCTGGTGCTCGGCACCGGGACCGTGCCGTTCGTCCCTCAGCCGTGCCGCGGCCTCGACGGCGACCTCTTCCACAACGCGCGGTACATGCAGCGCAAGGCGGAGCTGCTGAAGAAGGAGTCGGTCACGGTCGTCGGCAGCGGACAGAGCGCCGCCGAGATCTACTACGAGCTGCTCTCCGAGATCGACGTCCACGGCTACCGGCTGAACTGGGTCACCCGCTCCCCGCGGTTCTTCCCGCTGGAGTACACCAAGCTGACCCTGGAGATGACCTCCCCCGACTACATCGACTACTTCCGCGCGCTGCCCGAGGAGACCCGCTACCGGCTGGAGAAGCAGCAGAAGGGCCTGTTCAAGGGCATCAACTCGGAGCTGATCGACGCCATCTTCGACCTGCTGTACCAGAAGAACGTCGAGAGCGGCGACCGCGGCGTCCCCACCCGGCTGCTCACCAACTCCTCGCTCACCACCGCCCGGTACGAGGACGGCGGCTACACGCTCGGCTTCCACCAGGACGAGCAGGACAAGGACTTCGAGATCCGCACCGAGGGCCTGGTGCTGGCCACCGGCTACCACTACGAGCCGCCGGCCTTCCTCGACCCGGTCCGCGAGCGGATCCGCTTCGACGGCCACGGCCGCTTCGACGTGAGCCGCGACTACGCCATCGACGTCACCGGCCACGGCATCTTCCTGCAGAACGCCGGCGTCCACACGCACAGCGTCACCAGCCCCGACCTGGGAATGGGCCCGTACCGGAACGCGACCATCATCCGCGAACTGCTCGGCACCGAGTACTACCCCGTCGAGAAGACCATCGCGTTCCAGGAGTTCGCCGTATGAGCAGGACGAGCATCGGTACGTTCACCGTCCGCCCCCTGGACCCGCTGAAGGACGCCGGGCTGCTGCACCGCTGGGTCACCGACCCCAAGGCGGCCTTCTGGATGATGCAGGACGCGCGGCTCCAGGACGTCGAGCGTGAGTACATGCGGATCGCCGCCCACGAGCACCACCACGCCTACCTGGGCCTGCACGACGGCGAACCGGCCTTCCTGATGGAGAAGTACGACCCGCGGTACGTCGAACTCGTCGGCCTGTACGACCCCGAGCCCGGCGATGTCGGCATGCACTTCCTGGTCGCCCCCACCGACCGGCCGGTCCACGGCTTCACCCGGGCCGTCATCACCGCCGTGATGGAGGAGCTGTTCGCCGACCCGGACACCCGGCGGGTCGTGGTCGAGCCGGACGTGACCAACAAGGCCGTGCACGCGCTGAACGAGGCCGTCGGCTTCGCACCCGTACGTGAGATCGACAAGCCGGAGAAGCGCGCGCTGCTGAGCTTCTGCACGCGCGCACAGTTCGAGGCCGCCCGAGGAGTATCCGCATGACCCTGTCCGACGCCGTGGCGCATCTGTCCCCCCACCGCTGGGCGCGGGCCAACCGCCTGCTGATCCGCAAGGCGCTCGCCGAGTTCGCGCACGAGCGGCTCATCACGCCGGAGGCCACCGGCGACGGCGGGTACGTCGTCCGCAGCGACGACGGTCTGACCCGGTACGCCTTCACGGCGAAGCTCCGCGCGCTGGACCACTGGGTGATCGACGCAGCCTCGATCACCCGTCACCGCGACGACACCGAACTCCCGCTCGCGGCACTCGACTTCTTCATCGAGCTGCAGAAGTCGCTGGGCCTGAGCGAGGAGATCCTGCCGGTGTACCTGGAGGAGATCTCCTCCACCCTCTCCGGCACCTGCTACAAGCTCACCAAGCCGCAGGTCCCGGTCGCCGAGCTGGTCGACGCCGGCTTCCAGGCCATCGAGACCGGGATGACCGAGGGCCACCCCTGCTTCGTCGCCAACAACGGGCGGCTCGGCTTCGGCGTCCACGAGTACCTGTCGTACGCGCCGGAGACCGCGAACCCGGTCCGGCTGGTGTGGCTGGCCGCGCACCGCTCACGGGCCGCGTTCACGGCGGGGGCGGGGATCGCGTACGAGTCGTTCATCCGGCAGGAGCTGGGTGAGGAGACCGTCGAGGGCTTCCACGGCGTCCTGCGCGACCAGGACCTCGACCCCGAGGACTACCTCCTCGTCCCCGTCCACCCCTGGCAGTGGTGGAACAAGCTGTCCGTCACCTTCGCCGCCGAGGTGGCGCGCGGGCACCTGGTCTGCCTGGGCGAGGGCGACGACGAGTACCTGGCCCAGCAGTCCATCCGTACCTTCTTCAACACCTCGCACCCCGAGAAGCACTATGTGAAGACGGCCCTGTCCGTCCTCAACATGGGCTTCATGCGCGGACTGTCCGCCGCCTACATGGAGGCGACCCCGGCGATCAACGACTGGCTGGCCCGGATCATCGACAACGATCCGGTGCTGCGGGCCACCGGGCTGTCGATCATCCGCGAGCGGGCCGCCGTGGGCTACCGGCACCTGGAGTACGAGCAGGCCACGGACCGCTACTCACCGTACCGGAAGATGCTGGCCGCGCTGTGGCGGGAGAGCCCGGTGCCCTCCCTCGAGGACGGCGAGTCGCTCGCCACCATGGCCTCGCTGGTCCACGTCGACCACGAGGGGAAGTCCTTCGCGGGCGCGCTGATCGAACGGTCGGGGCTCGCTCCGGCCGAGTGGCTGCGGCACTACCTGCGGGCGTACTACGTCCCGCTGCTGCACAGCTTCTACGCCTACGACCTGGTGTACATGCCGCACGGCGAGAACGTGATCCTCGTGCTGGAGGACGGGGTGGTGCGGCGGGCGGTCTACAAGGACATCGCCGAGGAGATCGCGGTGATGGACCCGGACGCGGTGCTGCCGCCGGAGGTGTCCCGCATCCGGGTGGAGGTCCCGGACGACACGAAGCTCCTGTCGATCTTCACGGACGTCTTCGACTGCTTCTTCCGCTTCCTCGCGGCGGACCTCGCCGAGGAGGGCGTCCTGGACGAGGACGCCTTCTGGGGCACGGTCGCGGACATCACCCGCGAGTACCAGGCCTCGGTCCCCGAACTCGCCGACAAGTTCACCCGGTACGACATGTTCGCCCCCGAGTTCGCCCTCTCCTGCCTCAACCGCCTCCAGCTCCGCGACAACAAGCAGATGGTGGACCTCACGGACCCGTCCGGCGCGCTCCAGCTGGTGGGCACCCTGAAGAACCCCCTCGCGGGGCGCTGACCCACCAACGGACGGGCACCCCGGAGTACGGTCCTTGGGGGTGCCCGTCGGCACGGACACCCTTGAACTCCGCGGCTCCGCAAGGGAAGCCGGACGGGTGCGGACCGCCCTCCCGCAGATCCGGTGGAACAATCCCCCCATGGCGGAAATCATCCAGAAGGACGGCACCTGGACCTTCGACGGGGACGCCCTGCGGCTGACTCCCGGGCGGGACAAGAACGTCGGACTGCTCCGCAGGACCCTGGGTGAACTGGTGCTGCCGCTGACGGCGTTGGCGGGCATCTCGCTGGAGCAGGGCAAGAGGACGGGACGGCTCAGGCTGCGGCTGCGCGACGGCGCCGACCCCCTGCTGCACGCGACCGGCGGCCGGCTCACCGAGCCGCACGACCCCTACCAGCTGATCGTCGACTCCGACCGCTACGGCGTCGCCGAGTACTTCACGGAGGAGGTCCGCACCGCCCTGCTGCTGGACCGGATCCCCGCCGACCCGGTGACCGGGTATCTGCTGCCCGGTCCGTCCGTGCCGCTGTCCGTCTCCGCCGGGGACGGCACGGTGAGTTTCGACGGCGAGCGCATCCGGCTGGAGTGGAACTGGAAGGCGGAGGACGCCAAGGCCGCCGGCGGCACCCGCACCCTGGCGATGGCGGACCTGACCGGCGTGGAGTGGCAGCCGGCGGTCGGACTGGAGAACGGCCACCTCCGCTTCTCCGTGCGGCACTCCCCCACCAAGGCGCCCGCCAAGTACGACCCCAACGCGGTGGAGCTGTGGGGCTTCAAGAAGGACCCGTTGATGGCGCTCGTCGCCGCCGCCGTCCAGGCCCGTCTGCCGCACCCGGCCGCACCCGTCGACGAGCCCCCGCGGGAGCTCGCGGCCGCCCGGCCGCAGGCGGCCCCCGCCCCGGCCGAGGACGACCACGACGCCCTGCTGCGCCGGCTGCGGGAGCTGGGCGAGCTGCACCGGTCCGGGGTGCTGACGGACGAGGAGTTCACCCTCGCCAAGCAGGCGATCCTCAAGCGCATGTAGCCGAGCCTGAGCACCGCCGGTGAGTCCTGCCCGGAATCGGGCACGATTCTTGCGAAACCGCGGCCGGTACCTCAGGATCATCGGGTGCACGACGAACTCGTTGATCATCTGACGCGGTCCACGCCCCTCAGCCGGGGCGAGGCGCTGCGCGTGGTCCAGGACGTGCTCGCCTACTTCGACGAGACGACCGAGGAGTACGTCCGTCGCCGCCACCGCGAGCTCCAGGCCCAGGGCCTGGTGAACGCGACGATCTTCGAACGGATCGAGGCGGACCTCAGATACCGCGCGGTGGCCCCGCCCGAGCTCTCGCTCCGGCAACTGCGCCGCATCGTCTACGGCTAGGAACATACTCATATGTGCGGAATCGTCGGATACATCGGCAGGCGTGAGGTCGCTCCCCTGCTGCTCGAGGGCCTGCAGCGCCTGGAGTACCGCGGCTACGACTCGGCGGGCATCGCCGTCACGTCGCCGAAGGCGTCCGGCCTGAAGATGGTCAAGGCCAAGGGCCGGGTGCGCGACCTGGAGGCCAAGGTTCCGGCGCGCTTCAAGGGCACCACCGGCATCGCCCACACCCGCTGGGCCACCCACGGCGCCCCCTCCGACGTGAACGCCCACCCGCACCTGGACGCCGAGGGCAAGGTCGCCGTCGTCCACAACGGCATCATCGACAACGCCTCCGACCTGCGCCGCAAGCTGGAGGCGGACGGGGTCGAGTTCCTCTCCGAGACGGACACCGAGGTCCTCGTCCACCTCGTCGCCCGCTCGACGGCCGAGAAGCTGGAGGACAAGGTCCGCGAGACCGTGCGCCTCATCGAGGGAACGTACGGCATCGCCGTTCTGCACGCCGACTTCCCGGACCGCATCGTGGTGGCCCGCAACGGCTCGCCGGTCGTGCTCGGCATCGGCGAGAAGGAGATGTTCGTCGCCTCGGACATCGCCGCGCTGGTCGCCCACACCCGCCAGATCGTGACGCTGGACGACGGCGAGATGGCGACGCTGAAGGCCGACGACTTCCGCACCTACACCACCGAGGGCACCCGTACGACCGCCGAGCCGACCACCGTGGAGTGGGAGGCGGCGTCGTACGACATGGGTGGCCACGACACCTACATGCACAAGGAGATCCACGAGCAGGCCGAGGCCGTGGACCGCGTGCTGCGCGGCCGGATCGACGACCGCTTCTCCACCGTGCACCTGGGCGGCCTCAACCTGGACGCCCGCGAGGCGCGCCGGATCCGCCGGGTGAAGATCCTGGGCTGCGGCACCTCGTACCACGCCGGCATGATCGGCGCGCAGATGATCGAGGAGCTGGCCCGGATCCCCGCCGACGCCGAGCCGGCCTCCGAGTTCCGCTACCGCAACGCGGTCGTGGACCCCGACACCCTGTACGTCGCGGTCTCGCAGTCCGGTGAGACGTACGACGTGCTGGCGGCCGTGCAGGAGCTGAAGCGCAAGGGCGCGCGGGTGCTGGGCGTGGTCAACGTCGTCGGCTCCGCGATCGCCCGCGAGGCGGACGGCGGCGTCTACGTCCACGCCGGGCCCGAGGTCTGCGTGGTGTCCACCAAGTGCTTCACCAACACCACGGTCGCCTTCGCCCTGCTCGCCCTGCACCTGGGCCGCACCCGGGACCTGTCGGTGCGTGACGGCAAGCGGATCATCGAGGGCCTGCGCAGGCTCCCGGCCCAGATCTCCGAGATCATGGAGCAGGAGGAGGAGATCAAGAAGCTGGCCCTGGAGTACGCCGAGGCCCGCTCGATGCTCTTCATCGGCCGCGTGAGGGGCTACCCGGTGGCCCGTGAGGCCTCCCTGAAGCTCAAGGAGGTCTCCTACATCCACGCCGAGGCGTACCCGGCCTCCGAGCTGAAGCACGGCCCGCTGGCCCTGATCGAGCCGGCCCTCCCCACGGTCGCGATCGTCCCGGACGACGACCTGCTGGAGAAGAACCGCGCGGCCATGGAGGAGATCAAGGCCCGCAGCGGCCGGATCGTGGCGGTCGCCCACCAGGCCCAGGAGAAGGCCGACCACACGATCCTCGTCCCCAAGAACGAGGACGAACTCGACCCCATCCTCATGGGCATCCCCCTCCAACTCCTCGCCTACCACACGGCCTTGGCCCTCGGCAGGGACATCGACAAGCCGCGCAACCTGGCGAAGTCGGTCACGGTCGAGTAGGACACCTCGCAGAAGCGAACCGCTGCGCTGCCCCGGTCCCCGGTGCAGCGCAGCACCCGTCCCGGGCCGAACACGGCCCCCGCGAACACGAACCGCCCCACCCTCCGCCACCCCGGCCGGCCCGACACCCCAGGGGCGCGGGGAACCGCGCGACCAGCCCCCACGCACCCACACGGGCCGAAGCACAGCCACGGGCCCCACGTACCGCCACCCCGCACAGGGGCCCATGAGACTTACGGAATGACGACAACCGGCCGCTGCGCCCGCTTCGCCAGCCTCCCGGCGACGGACCCGAAAAGCCGCCCCACGAGACCGTGGGTGGAACCCACGACGATCGCGTCGGCGGCGTACTCCCGCCCCACCTCTTCGAGTTCATGGCAGATGTCCCCACCACGCTCGACGAGGATCCACGGCACCTCGGCCAGATAGTCCGCACAGGCGAGCTCGAGTCCGAGCACCTCCGTGCGGTGGTCGGGGACGTCCACGAAGACCGGCGGCTCGCACCCCGCCCACACCGTGGTGGGCAGCCGGTTGGCGACGTGGACGATGATCAGGCCCGAGCCGAAGCGCCGGGCCATGCCGATGGCGTAGGCGAGGGCCCGTTCACTGGAGGTGGAGCCGTCGAAGCCGACGACCACACCGTGCCGGAACGCGGGATCGCAGGGATGGCGTGGCTCCTCCGCCGCCAGGGGTTCGGCCGCCGTGGGATCGGCGACCGGCCGCTTGCGGTCCGCGGGTTCGAAGAATTCGTGACCGGCCATGGCTGTCTCGGGGTTGTGATCCTTTGTGGGGGACGACAGTGTGCGGCGGAGCTGTGTCCGGGAATTACCTTCCCAACCCCATACCCCCAAGGGTACGGCGGCACGCCTCCTAAGCCCAGATCCCGCGCATACCGGCAGGCGGGTTCCCCGGAGCATGCACGAGGGTCCGCCCGTCACGCAATGGTTGCTGCCCTGTACAGGTGGTTTGCACGGGATTCACCTGCCGGTGGGAGTGGGCCGTGCCGAGTGGTCCGCCGCGGCCCCGCGGTGACCGAAGGGCCGGCCGTGCGTTGAGTCCTGTGAGCCGCGCCACGGAGCCGCTTCGTGCCGGCTGCCCCCGGAAGGGCCGGAGCCCTTGCGGGGCCGGCGCGGGCGGGCCGGAACCGGGGTGCGGCGGGACCGGTGGCACGGTGGCGGGGAGACACCGGTCAACTGACCGGTTTCCGCACCTCCACCCGTATCTTTTCAGCCAACTTCTGGCTTGTGCGCATCCCCCGCCGCACATACCCCCCAACCCCCGTTCGACCTGCACGAAAAGGGTCCGACGGGCCCTGCGCACCCTACGTGGATTGGCCACTGCGACAAGGCGCACTTCCCCACACGGCCCACGAGTGCAACGCTTCGTGATCGAATGCTTCACGCCAAGTTGCCAAGTCGACAATGCACCGGGTGCCGAACCGGCCACCGGCGCGTGACGGGACGCAGTAGATTCGATCTTGATGTCTTACGGCGGGGGACTCGTGCAGGACCGAGGGGAAACGTGTTGGAGCGACAGACCCGAAGGATAGAGGGTGCCGCGACCACCGAGGGGGGCTTAGCAGTATGAGCCACGACTCCACCGCCGCGCCGGAGACGGCGGCCAGGAAACTCTCCGGGCGCCGCCGCAAGGAGATCGTCGCGGTGCTGCTGTTCAGCGGCGGCCCCATCTTCGAGAGTTCCATACCGCTGTCGGTGTTCGGGGTTGACCGCCAGGACGCCGGCGTACCGCGCTACCGCTTGCTCGTGAGCGGAGGCGAAGAGGGCCCGCTGCGGACGACGGGAGGCCTGGAACTCACCGCGCCGCATGGCCTGGAGGCGATATCCCGGGCGGGCACCGTCGTGGTGCCGGCCTGGCGTTCGATCACCTCGCCACCGCCGGAGGAGGCCCTGGACGCACTGCGCCGGGCCCATGAGGAGGGTGCCCGCATCGTCGGGCTGTGCACCGGCGCCTTCGTCCTCGCGGCGGCGGGCCTGCTGGACGGCCGTCCCGCGACCACACACTGGATGTACGCGCCGACGCTGGCGAAACGCTATCCGTCGGTGCACGTCGATCCACGGGAACTCTTCGTGGACGACGGCGACGTGCTGACGTCCGCGGGCACGGCGGCCGGAATCGATCTGTGCCTGCACATCGTGCGCACCGATCACGGCAACGAGGCGGCCGGCGCGCTGGCCCGCCGCCTGGTGGTGCCGCCGCGCCGCAGCGGAGGCCAGGAGCGCTACCTGGACAGGTCTTTACCGGAGGAGATCGGCGCCGACCCGCTCGCCGAGGTCGTCGCCTGGGCGCTGGAGCACCTCCACGAACAGTTCGACGTGGAGACGCTGGCGGCACGCGCGTACATGAGCCGTCGTACGTTCGACCGCCGCTTCCGCTCGCTGACCGGCAGCGCGCCGCTGCAGTGGCTGATCACGCAGCGGGTGCTCCAGGCGCAGCGCCTGCTGGAGACATCGGACTACTCGGTGGACGAGGTCGCCGGCCGCTGCGGCTTCCGCTCGCCGGTCGCGCTGCGCGGCCACTTCCGGCGCCAGCTGGGTTCGTCCCCGGCCGCCTACCGGTCCGCGTACCGCGCGCGGCGCCCGCAGGCCGACCGGAACCAGGACACCGAGGGCACCCCGGGCGCCCTCCCGTCCGGCCAGCAGGGACACCAGGCGCCGCCCGCCCTGCACCCGGACAACCCGCTCCCGCACCAGTCCCGCCGCACGGCGGCGGCCAGCGCCCTGGGTCCGTCCCTGACGGCCTCGGCCTTCCCGGGCCAGCGCAGCGCTCCGTGAGCCGACAGCGGTGAACGACGGGCGGAGGCCATGGCCTCCGCCCGTCGGCCCGTCGGGCCCGTGCCGACGGGGCCACGCCCGGCCCGAGCGGGGCCCGGGGCGGCAGCCCCTGTGACGTTCACACCCGCACCACGGGTACCGCCACCCGGTCCCGCGCGGCGCGGCGCCCCGTAAGGTTAGACACATGAACGATCGCATGGTGTGGATCGACTGCGAGATGACCGGCCTCTCGCTGTCGGACGACGCGCTCATCGAAGTGGCCGCCCTCGTCACCGACTCCGAACTGAACGTGCTCGGCGAGGGCGTGGACATCGTCATCCGCCCGCCGGAGCAGGCCCTGGAGACGATGCCGGAGGTGGTGCGGGAGATGCACACCGCGTCCGGACTGCTCGCCGAACTGGAGGGCGGCACGACGCTCGAGGAGGCCGAGCAGCGGGTCCTCGACTACGTGAGGGAACACGTCAAGGAGCCCGGCAAGGCCCCCCTGTGCGGCAACTCCGTCGGCACCGACCGCGGTTTCCTGCTGCGGGACATGCCGACCCTGGAGGACTACCTCCACTACCGCATCGTGGACGTGTCCAGCATCAAGGAGCTGGCCCGCCGCTGGTACCCGAGGGCGTACTACAACAGCCCCGAGAAGAGCGGCAACCACCGCGCCCTCGCCGACATCCGCGAGTCCATCGCGGAGCTGCGCTACTACCGCGAGGCCGTCTTCGTACCGCAGCCGGGGCCCGACTCGGACACCGCGAGGAAGATCGCCGCCAAACACGTACTGCCTGCCCGGTAGGGACACCGAGGGGTCCTGGGAGGCACTCGCGGAAAGCCGTGCGCGAGCACCCCTTCGGACCCTGTACACTTTTTCTCGGCCGGTCGGAGAAGTCACTGACCTCAACCGACAAGGCCATGGTGGGTGTAGCTCAGCTGGTAGAGCACCTGGTTGTGGTCCAGGAAGTCGCGGGTTCAAGTCCCGTCACTCACCCTCACCAGTCAGCCGGTGACCTTGTATCGAGGTCACCGGCTGAACTTGTTTCCGGCACCGGGATGTCAGCGGGCCGACCTGTGGTCGTCGGCGAACAGGCACAGGGCCGATGACCGGCACCGGGACCGCAGGGACCACGAGCGGGCCCCCGGCCCCCGGCGGTGGGAGCGCGGGGCACACCGCGTCGCCGTCGGCACCTTCCGCACCGGCGGGGCCCGAAGGCCCCGGACCCCGGCACGGAGCACCGAGGCGTCACGACGAGGCGCGGCCCACCAGCTCCGTCGCCAGCACCATCTGCCGACGCTCCAGCTCCCGGGACGCCGGCGGGCGGCGGTCGGCGACCTCGGCGAGGAGGAGGTCGATCATCGCGCGTCCCATCTCCTCTATCGGCTGGCGCACGCTGGTCAGCGGCGGGTCCATGTGGCGGGCGATGGCGGAGTCGTCGTAGCCGACCAGGGCCACGTCGTCGGGGATGCGGCGGCCCGCGTCGCGCAGGGCGTGCCGGGCGCCGGCCGCGGTGACGTCCGAGGCGGCGAAGACGGCGTCCAGGTCGGGGCGGCGTTCCAGCAGGGCCGCCATCGCGCGCCGGCCGCCGTCCTCGGAGAAGTCACCCGGTTCGATCAGCAGGTCGTCCGTCTCGTGGCCCGCCTCGCGCAGGGCGTCGCGGTAGCCGTCGATGCGCCGCTGGGCGCCGTACACGTCGAGGCGGCCGGTGATGTGGGCTATGGTGCGCCGGCCCCGGCCGATGAGGTGTTCGACGGCCTGGCGGGCGCCGCCGTAGTTGTCCGAGTCCACGGAGGTGAGTGTTTCGGCGGCCGAGCGGGGGCCGCTGATCACGGCCGGGATCTCCAGCTGGGACAGCATGTCGGGCAGCGGGTCGTCGGCGTGCACCGAGACCAGCAGCACCCCGTCCACCCGGTGGGCGGCGAGGTACTCGGCGAGCCGCTGCCGTTCCCGGTCGCTGCCCGCGAAGATCAGCAGCAGTTGCATCGGGGAGTCGGAGAGCGCCGCGCCGACACCCCGGAGCATGTCGGAGAAGTACGGCTCGGCGAAGAACCGGGTCTCCGGCTCGGGCACGACGAGGGCGATGGCGTCCGTGCGGTTGGCGGCCAGGGCGCGGGCGGCCGTGTTCGGGACGTAACCGAGCTCGGAGACCGCGGCTTCCACGGCGGCGCGTGTGGCGTCGCTCACCCGGGGCGAACCGTTGATCACCCGGGAGACCGTGCCGCGGCCGACACCGGCGCGCGCGGCCACCTCTTCGAGGGTGGGCCGGCCGCCGCTCCGGCCCCGCGCTCCGTGGCTTGCCATCGGCTCCGCCTTCCGTCGTATGTCACGCTGGCCTGGAATGTAACAGCCCCGTCGGTGACGGTGGCCACCGCCGGGAGCGACTCCGGCGGACTCCGGGTTTCCGGGGGCGGATGTCCGGCGTCAAGTTAACAGGCAGATAACTGAAGGCACTTTGCCGCGTCTGTTCCCTTGACACCCCCGCCCGGACCCGCGACTCTTCAACACATCACTTGTGGGAGCGCTCCCACGGTACCTGACACATACACAACCCGCACGTTCCCCGCCCGAGCCGCAACGCGCAAGATACGGGTCCAACAAAGCCGTTGGCCGGGGGGTCGGCACGTCAGGGCAACAGGAGGACGCAATGCGAGCACGTACCCTCCCCCTCTCCCGTCAGCGGTCGGGTGGGGGGAAGCCCATCACCCGCAAGGCGCTGGCCGTCGCGGCGGCGGTGGCGCTGAGCACCGGGCTGCTGGCCGGCTGTGCCGACGACGGCAGTGACGGCGGTTCCGGATCCTCGTCCGACAGCGAGGGCAAGACCAAGATCACGCTTGGTCTGTTCGGCACCATGGGCTTCCAGGAGGCCGGTCTCTACGCCGAGTACGAGAAGCTGAACCCGGACATCAAGATCGAGCAGACCGTCGTCGAGCGGAACGAGAACTACTACCCCGCTCTGCTGAACCACCTCACCACCAACAGCGGTCTGATGGACGTCCAGGCCATCGAGGTCGCCAACATCGCCGAGGTCGTCGGCACCCAGGCGGACAAGTTCGCGGACATGTCCAAGGCCGAGGGCGTGAAGAAGGACGGCTGGCTGCCCTGGAAGTGGGAGCAGGCCACCACCAAGGACGGCCAGACCATCGGTCTCGGCACCGACGTCGGCCCGATGGCCATCTGTTACCGCAAGGACCTCTTCGAGAAGGCCGGCCTGCCGACCGACCGCGAGGAGGTCGGCAAGCTGTGGGCCGGTGACTGGAACAAGTTCATCGAGACCGGTGAGAAGTACAAGAAGGGCGCCGGCAAGGACTCCTTCTTCATGGACTCCCCCGGCGGCCTGCTCAACGCCGTCCTCAGCAGCGAGGAGGAGAAGTTCTACGACGCCTCCGGCGAGGTCATCTACAAGACCAACCCGGCCGTCAAGGACGCCTTCAACCTGACCGCCGAGGCCGCCGAGAAGGGCCTGGTCCAGTCGCAGACGCAGTTCCAGCCGGCCTGGGACACGACCATCGCCAACAGCAAGTTCGCCACCGTCGCCTGCCCGCCGTGGATGCTCGGCACCATCAAGGGCAAGGCCAAGCCGGACGCCGCGGGCAAGTGGGACGTGGCCGTGGCGCCCAAGTCCGGCAACTGGGGCGGCTCCTTCCTCGGCGTGCCGAAGAGCGGCAAGAACGTCGAGGAGGCGCAGAAGCTGGTGGCCTGGCTGACCGCGCCCGAGCAGCAGGCGAAGCTGTTCAAGGTGCAGGGCAGCTTCCCGAGCGCCCCGGCCGCGTACGACAGCCCCGAGGTGACCGGCGCGAAGAACGAGATGACCGGTGACTCCCCGATCGGCGAGATCTTCTCCGAGGCCGCCAAGCAGATCCCGGTCCAGGTCATCGGCCCGAAGGACCAGATCATCCAGCAGGGCCTGACGGACAACGGCGTCATCCTGGTGACCAAGGGCAAGTCCGCCGAAGAGGCCTGGGAGACGGCCACCAAGACCATCGACAACAGCCTGGACAAGTGACCCACATGGCCACCCGCCACGACACCGCCGCGCTCCCCGTCAAGGGGGGCGCGGCCCCGGGCCGTCCGCCCGGGGGCTCCGCGCCCGCGGACAAGGAACAACGACGCCGGGCCAAGCTGTCCCGGCGCTGGCAGCGCGACATGCGCTGGAGCCCGTACGCGTTCGTCTCGCCGTTCTTCCTGCTGTTCATCGCCTTCGGCCTGTTCCCGCTGATCTACACGGGCTGGGCCTCGCTGCACCAGGTGGAGCTGACCGCCCCGACCGACATGAGCTGGGTCGGGCTGAAGAACTACACCCGGATCTTCGACGACGAGTTCTTCTGGAACGCCGCGCAGAACACCCTGACCATCGGCATCATCGCGACCGTTCCGCAGTTGCTGATCGCGATGGGCATCGCCCACATCCTCAACTACAAGCTGCGGGCCTCGACCTTCTACCGGGTCGCGATGCTCGCGCCGTACGCCACCTCGATCGCCTCCGCCTCCCTGGTCTTCGTACTGCTCTTCGGCTACGACTACGGCATGATCAACTGGGGTCTCGACCTCATCGGGATCGACCCGGTCGACTGGCAGGGCGACAAGTGGCCCTCGCAGTTCGCCGTCTCGGCGATCATCATCTGGCGCTGGACCGGCTACAACGCGCTGATCTACCTGGCCGCGATGCAGGCGATCCCGCAGGACCTGTACGAGTCGGCGGCGCTGGACGGCGCCAGCCGCTGGAAGCAGTTCATCCACGTGACGCTGCCCTCGCTGCGTCCGACGATCCTGTTCACGGTGGTGGTCTCCACCATCGGCGCCAGCCAGGTCTTCGGAGAGCCGCTGCTGTTCGACGCCAACAAGGGCGCGTCCGGCGGCGCCGAGCACCAGTTCCAGACGCTCGGCCTGTACCTGTACGAGCAGGGCTGGGTGAACCAGCACCTGGGCCGCGCCTCGGCGATCGCCTGGACGATGTTCGCGATCCTGATCGTCATCGGCATCATCAACCAGCTCATCTCGCGCCGGCTGCGCGCCAGTAGTTAAGGAGTTGTGGCCGTGACGACGACTGTGACGCCCCCCGAGACCACCCCCGCCAAGGAGTCCAGGCGCCCGCGCCTGCCGAAGTCCGCGCGGGCCGGCGGAACGCTGCACGGCGGCCCGATCGCGTACGCGATCCTGATCGTGTTCACGCTCGTGTCGCTGTTCCCGCTGGCGTGGACCGCGATCGCCGCCTCCCGGGACAACCAGCGGCTGGCGGAGAACCCGCCGCCGCTCTGGTTCGGTTCCAACCTGTTCAAGAACCTGGAGATCGCCTGGAAGGACGCCAACCTCGGTGAGGCCTTCCTCAACACCACGATCGTGGCGGGCATCTCGGCGGTGACCATCGTCGTGCTGTCGACGATCGCCGGGTTCGCCTTCGCCAAGCTGCGCTTCAAGGGCCGCAACGCGCTGATGCTGATCGTGATCGGCACGATGATGGTGCCGCCGCAGCTCAGCATCATCCCGCTGTACATGATGGTCGCCAAGCTCGACTGGTCCGACCAGCTGCAGGCGGTCATCTTCCCGTCCCTGGTGAGCGCGTTCGGTGTGTTCTTCATGCGGCAGTACCTGCTCCAGGCGCTGCCGGACGAGGTCATCGAGGCGGCCAGGGTGGACGGCGCGAGCAGCTGGCGCGTGATCTGGCACGTGGTGTTCCCGGCCGCGCGGCCGGCGATGGCCGTGCTGGGCATGCTGATGTTCGTGCAGACCTGGAACGACTTCCTGTGGCCGTTCCTGGTGCTGACCCAGACCGGCAACCCGACCGTGCAGGTGGCGGTCGCGGGCCTCGGCCGCGGGTACACCCCGGACCAGTCCCTGATCATGGCGGGTGCGCTGCTGGGTACGCTGCCCCTGCTGCTGGTCTTCACGATCTTCGGCAAGCAGATCGTGGGCGGCATCATGCAGGGCGCCGTCAAGGGCTGACGCCCGCTTCGCCTTCGTACCCCTGGGGGCCGGGTCACCGCCGCCTCGGCCCCTCCCCCCTCCTTTCGTACTCGTCGGTCTTCCACGACCTCCTATGGGAGCGCTTCCATGTCTGACTCCGCAACGCCGGCGACCCCGGTGACCTTTCCCCCCGCCTTCCTCTGGGGCGCCGCGACCTCCGCGTACCAGATCGAGGGGGCGGTGCGGGAGGACGGGCGTACGCCTTCCATCTGGGACACCTTCAGCCACACGCCGGGCAAGACGGCCGGCGGCGAGACCGGTGACATCGCCAACGACCACTACCACCGCTACCGCGATGACGTGGCGATGATGGCGGACCTCAACCTGAACGCCTACCGCTTCTCCGTCTCCTGGTCGCGGGTGCAGCCCACCGGCCGCGGCCCCGCCGTGCAGCGCGGTCTGGACTTCTACCGCAAGCTGGTCGACGAGCTGCTGGCGAAGGGCATCAAGCCGGCCGTCACCCTCTACCACTGGGACCTGCCGCAGGAGCTGGAGGACGCGGGCGGCTGGCCGGAGCGCGACACCGCCTACCGCTTCGCCGAGTACGCGGGGATCGTCGGCGAGGCGCTCGGCGACCGCGTGGAGAACTGGATCACGCTCAACGAGCCCTGGTGCAGCGCCTTCCTGGGGTACGCCTCCGGTGTGCACGCCCCCGGCCGCACCGACCCGGCGGCCGCGCTGAAGGCCGCCCACCACCTGAACCTGGCGCACGGCCTGGGCACCAAGGCGCTGCGCTCGGTGATGCCGGCCCGCAACTCCGTCGCGCTCAGCCTCAACACCTCGGTGGTCCGGCCGCTCTCGCCGAGCGACCCGGCGGACGTGGCGGCGGCGCGCAAGATCGACGACCTGTCCGGCGGCATCTTCCACGGCCCCATCCTGCACGGCGCGTACCCGGAGACGCTGCTGGAAGCGACCTCGTCGATCACCGACTGGTCGTGCATCCAGGACGGCGACCTGGACCTGATCCACCAGCCGCTGGACGCGCTCGGCCTCAACTACTACACGCCCACCCTGGTCTCGGCGGCGGACCCGGACGCCAAGGGCCCGCGGGCAGACGGTCACGGGGCGAGCGAGCACTCGCCGTGGCCCGCCACGGACGACGTCGCCTTCCACCAGTCACCGGGCGAGCAGACCGAGATGGGCTGGTCCGTCGACCCGACCGGCCTGCACGAGCTGATCATGCGCTACCACCGTGAGGCTCCCGGACTGCCGATCTACATCACCGAGAACGGCGCGGCCTTCGACGACAAGCCGGACGCCGACGGCAGGGTGCACGACCCGGACCGCGTCGCCTATCTGCACGGCCACCTCTCGGCGGTGCGCCGGGCCATCGCCGACGGCGCGGACGTGCGCGGCTACTACCTGTGGTCCCTGATGGACAACTTCGAGTGGGCGTACGGCTACGACAAGCGCTTCGGCGCGGTGTACGTCGACTACGTGACCCAGCAGCGGACCCCGAAGTCCAGCGCCCTGTGGTACGCGCGGGCCGCGAAGTCGGGAGCGCTTCCGGAGCCGGAGCACATCTGACCGACTCCGGCTCCGGGAGACGGGGGAACGGGGAACGGGGGGGCGCGGCACTCCGAGGGAGTGCCGCGCCCCGTTTCGTGCGCCGGGCGGATTACTTGTAGGGCGCGAACGCCTTCGAGAAGGCGAACTTGTCCTGGAGGACCGAGCTGCAGGTGGGGTCGGCGGCCGGCTTGGTGCCGCCGGCGCACTGCTGGTCACGGGTGCCGGACCACATGGACAGCCAGCCCAGGCCCTTGGACTTGGCGAAGTTCACCAGCTGGGTGGCGTCGTCGACCTCGAAGATCTCGGTGACGACGTCGTTGACGCCGATCATGGGGGTGACGGCGACCGTCTTCCAGGCGTCGGCGTCGCTCAGTCCGAGGACGCCCTTGATCTGGGCCTGGGTGGCGGTGGCGGCCTGCTCGGCGTAGGTGCCCATGTCGTCGCTGTAGGCGGGGCCGTAGTCCATCGCCATGATGTTGACGGCGTCGATCCGTACGCCGTTCTTCTTCGCGTCGGCGAGCAGGTTCACGCCGTCCTGGGTGAGGCCCTCCGGCATCACCGGGAGGGTGAAGGAGACGTCCAGGTCCGGGTGGGCCTTCTGGAGCTCGGCGATCGCCTGGGCACGGCGGGTGTTGGCCGCCGTATTGGGCAGGGCGCCGCCCTCGACGTCGAAGTCGACCTTGGTGAGCTTGTAGGTGTCGACGACCTTGGTGTAGGCGGCGGCCAGCGCGTCCGCCGAGGCGCAGGTGGTGCCCAGTTCGGAGCCGGCCGCGCCGCCGAAGGAGACCCGGACGTCGCCGCCCTGGGCGCGCAGCGCGCCGATCTGCCCGGCCACCGCGTTGTTGCCGAGGTCGCTGACGCCACCCCACTTGGGGGTGCAGCCGCCGCCGTCGGTGATGAAGGCGAGGTTGTAGTTCTTCACGCCGGTCGCCTCGGCGCTCGCGACCAGGTCGAAGGCGGGGAAGAGGGAGGTGTCGACGTACGGTGCGAAGCCGGCGCCGGTGCCGGTGCCGGTGCCGGTTCCGGTTCCGGTGCTTTCGGTGGGTTCGGCGGTCGGCTCCTGCGTCCCGGTCGGCTCCTCGGTGGGGGTCGGCTGTGTGGTGGGGGTGGGGGCGTCGGTGGGACGGCCGCTGGGTTCGGGCGTGGGGGCGCCGTCCGTGCCGCACCGGGCGCCGTCGACCAGGCAGCCGGTCGGGTTCCCGGTGCCCTTGGCGACGAAGCCGACGGTGACGGACTCGCCGGCGGCCAGGCCGTCGGTGTCCCACTTGGCCGACCGCACGGTGACGTGCCGGCCGCTCACACTCGACTCGGCGTTCCACAGCGAGCCGAGCTCGGTGCCGGCGGGCAGGTCGAACTCCAGCTTCCAGTCCTGGTCGCGCTCACCGCTGTTGTTGGTCACCACGTACTGGGCGGTGTAGCCGGTCGACCACTCGCTGGTCCTGGTGTACGCCGCGCCGACGCCGGCCGCCTGGGCGGTGCTGGTGAACAGGAACGCGCCGCCGCCGGCGACGGCCGCGGCGACCACGCCGCCGATCGCCTTGTTCCTGCCGCTGACCCTGCGCCGGTGCGTGCTCATCGCGTGCCTGCCTTCGTTGCCGTTCGGGGGTGTGCGGCAGCACGCTAGCGAGCCGGATTCGGACAAACTTCCTGTTCCGGGAGGCCGTTGAGGATCTTAGGGTGCGCTTAAGGAAGGGATCGGGGCCGGTTAAAGGAGGCGACCAGCCGGCCCGGTCCGCGACGGCGGCGTACGGTCCCCCGGTGCCCACGCCGCCGGGGTGCCCGCTCGCGTCCGTCGAGCTGGATCCAGATCCGCACCTCGGTCCCGCCGAGCACGGACGAGCCGATCCGTACGTCCCCGCCGGTCGACTCGGCGAGCCGGCGCACGATGTCCAGGCCGAGCCCGGTGGAGCCGTCGTTCCCGGAGCCCCGGCCGCGGGCCATCGCCCCCTCGGGGTCGGGTATGCCGGGGCCCGCGTCGGAGACCAGCACGATCACCGCGTCCTCGCCGTTGTGCACGTCGACCGCGAACGCGGTGCCCTCGGCGGTGTGCCGGAAGACGTTGCCGAGCAGCGCGTCGAGGGACGCGGCCAGGTCGGTGCGGGCCACGGGTATGCGCACCGGCCGGTCGGCGCCGGCCACCCGCCATTTGCGGCCCTCGTCCTCGGCGAGCGCCGACCAGAAGCCCATCCGCTCGCGCACCACCTCGGCCGCGTCGCAGCCGGCGCCTGGTCCGGCGGCGGCCGTCTGCGGCTTGGCGTCGCGGGCGGTGCGGATGATGGTGTCCACCTCCCGCTCCAGCTGCTCGACCGCCGCCCGGGTCTGCTCGGCGGCCGGGCCGTCACCGAGGGAGGCGGCGTTGAGCCGCAGCACGGTCAGCGGCGTACGCAGCCGGTGGGACAGGTCGGCGGCCAGTTCCCGCTCGTTGGCGAGCAGTTGGACGACCTGGTCGGCCATGGAGTTGAACGCCACGGCCGCGAGCCGCAGTTCGGTCGGCCCCTCCTCGGGCACCCGGGCGCCCAGCTTGCCCTCGCCCAGTTCGTGCGCCCCCTCGACCAGCCGCTGCGCGGGCCGCACCATCCGTACGCCCAGCCGGTCGGCGACCGCGACCGAGCCGAGGATCAGGGCGACCCCGACCGCGGCGAGCACCGCCCAGGCGGTGCCGACGCCGTTGGTGACCTCGGACTCGGGGACGAACACCTCGACGATGGCGATCTCCCCGCTGCTGAGCGCGACCGGCTGGAGCAGGGTCGAGCCGCCGGACACCGTGGAGGTGGAGGCGCGGCCCAGTTTCCGCACGGCCTCGATGTCCTCCTCGGCGGCCCGCCGCTGCCCTATGTCGAGGGCCTCGCTGCCGTCGCCGGCCGGGATGTGCACGGCCATCGCGGCGTCGGAACCGGCGGAGGCGACGACGCGTTCGAGCTGGTCGCGGTCGGTGGTGATGGACAGCGCGGGGGCGACGGCCGCCGCCTCCCGCTCGGCGCCCGCGAAGGCGCGGTCGCGTGCCATCTCCCGGATGACCAGACCGAGCGGCACCGCGAAGGCGACCACGACCATCGCGGTCACCGCCAGCGACACCTTCACCAGGGCCCATCTCATCGCGGTGGCTCCGCTCCGGGCGTGTGCGGCGTGTGCGGCGTCTGCGCGGCGGGCGGTTCCAGCTTCACGCCGACGCCCCGCAGGGTGTGCAGGTAGCGGGGCCGCGCGGCGGTCTCCCCCAGCTTCCGGCGCAGCCAGGACAGGTGGACGTCGATGGTCTGGTCGTCGCCGTAGGACTGCTGCCACACCTCGGCGAGCAGCTCCTTGCGGGGGACGACCACGCCTGGCCGTCCGGCGAGGAAGGCGAGCAGGTCGAACTCGCGCCGGGTCAGGTCCAGGCGTATGCCGTCCAGTTCGGCCCGGCGGCGCAGCGGGTCGACGGTCAGGCCGCCGACCCGGATGACCGGAGAGGGCGCCGCCTCCCCTCCGCCGGCTCGGGCCCTGCGCAGCACGGCCGCCATGCGGGCCGACAGGTGCTCCACCGAGAAGGGCTTGGTCAGATAGTCGTCCGCGCCGGCGTTCAACAGCCGTACGACCTCGGTCTCGTCGTCCCGGGCGGTGGCGACTATCACCGGTACGTCGGTGATGCCGCGCAGCATCTTCAGGGCCTCGGAGCCGTCGAGATCGGGCAGTCCGAGGTCCAGGACGACCACGTCGAAACGGTAGTGGGCGACCTCGCGCAGCGCCTCAAGCGCCGTGCCCACACTGCGCACGGTGTGCGAGGCGTCGGTGAGCTGCCGGATGAGCGCCGAGCGTACGAACTGGTCGTCCTCGACCACGAGAACACTTGCCATGCGCCGCACCGTACGCCATGCCGGACGGGCCGGGTGCGGGCCTGTGGACAACTCCGGACACCTCCGCCGGCGCGACACCCCCGAGGCGGATGGGGCAGTATGGGCCGACGATGCGCAGAGGACTCGTACATGTACTGGCCTGGCTGCTCGCCACGGGCGCGGCGGTCACACTGTCGTGGTGGGGCGTCAGCACCGTGATGGAGGGCACCGCCTACGACCCGCCCCGCGCCCTGCCCATCGCGGCGGCCGAGTCGGCCGACTCGGCCGACGAGAAGTCGCAGGCGGTGTCGTCGTCGACGCGGCGGCCGTCGGGGGCAAAGCGTTCGAAGGAACCCGAGGGGACGCGGAAGCCGTCGGCGAAGCCCGACGGGGCGTCGTCCCCCGAGCCGGATCCGAAGCCGTCCCGGACCACCACGCCCCCGCCTCCCCCCTCCCCCACCACTCCGGCCGCCTCCGGCCAGGTGAAGGGTTACGACACCAAGGGCGGCCGGGCGGTGTTCGACCTCGGCGAGACCTCCGCGTCGCTGGTGTCGGCGACACCGGGGGCCGGCTGGTCGATGCAGGTGTGGAAGACGGAGACGTGGATCCGGGTGGAGTTCTCCTCGGGCGCGGACCGGGTGTCGGTCTTCTGCACCTGGCACGACGGACCGCCGCGGGTGGAGATCGGAACGTACTGACGTACTGAGGGGTTCCGTCACGGGTGCCGCGGACGGATGGTCCTTGATCCGTACGCGTCGGCCGGCCGCCCGGTCACTGGAACACGGACGCGGGTGGCGCCGGTGAGGCGACCGCCGCCAGGTCCGTCACGGGGGCGGCCCCGCCGGTGAAGTCGGTGAGGTCCCTGCCGTGCTGGACGCGGCCCGGGTGCGGGTCGGAGGCGGCCCGGCGGGTCAGCTCGGCGATCGGCAGGGGGGCGTCGGAGGCGACCAGGACGGCGTTGCCGAAGCGTTTGCCGCGCAGCACCGCGGGGTCGGCGATCAGCGCGAGTTCGGCGAACCGGGCGGCGGCGGTGGCGATCTGGCCGCGCAGATGCGCGAGCGGCGGTCCGTCGGCGAGGTTGGCGGCGTAGACCCCGCCGGGGGCGAGGGCCCTGCGGACGTCGTCGAGGAACTCGGTCGAGGTGAGGTGGGCGGGGGTGCGGGCCCCGCTGAAGACGTCGGCGACGACGAGTCCGGCCCAGCCGTCCGGCACCTTGGCGAGCCCTTCACGGGCGTCCACCGAACGCACCCGGATGCGGGCCCTCGCGTCCAGCGGCAGTTCCCGCCGGACCAATCGCACCAGCGCCGCGTCCCGTTCGACGACCTGCTGGGTGGAGCGGGGCCGGGTGGCGGCGACGTACCGGGCGAGGGTGAAGGCGCCGCCGCCGAGGTGCACGGCCCGCAGGGGCTTGCCGGGCGGGGCGACGAGATCGACGACATGGCCGAACCGGCGCTGGTACTCGAAGGACAGATACGCCGGGTCGTCGAGGTCGACGTGCGACTGCGGCGCGTCGTCGATCAGCAGCGTCCAGGCCCGCGCCCGCTCCCGGTCCGGAACGAGCCGCGCGAGCCCTCCGTCGACCGGCTCGACAACGGCCTCGACGGATGCCTGGTGACGTCCACTGTTCCTGGTCCTTCCCATCCCCCCATGCTTTCAGCCTCTCCGGCGTCCGAGGAGCGGGGGTCCGGGGCGGAGCCCCCGAGGGATGGGAACGGGCAAGGGCGGCGGGGGCGAAACCCCTCCCCGAGCCCACAGCTCACGCACACCCGTCCGCAGCCTCGATCATCCGCTGGGCCTCGTCCAGCGCCTCCCGCAGCGCCGCGGGATCCGTCGCCGGCTCCACCTCCCCCGGCGGCAGCAGCCAGTACGCCCCCTCCCCCGCCGGTTCCGGCGCCGGTCTCAGCCCGCAGCCGTCCGTCTCCGTACAGACACTGCCCGGCACGTCCCAGGCCGCGGCCGTCCCCGGCGGCACCAGGAAGCCAAGGGTGTCGCACCCGTCGTCGTGCAGCACCGGCCCCACCGCGTCCCCGGCTCCGCGCCGCAGGATGTCGACCGCCTCCAGGCCCTGTCGCGCCGGAACCGTGACCACGTCACAGTCCGTACTCGGCGGTTCCAACGAATCCCTGCTCCGACTGGTCATCATCCCGGCCTCCAACGCGCACATCGGGCCCCCGGTCCACAGGGCTCAACGAGCCGGAACGTCAACGGCTACGACGAAAGTCCGCCGCAAAGGATGGCAGTTCATGGCAGATCGCGGATGACATATCCGGATTGTTGCCAAACTCCGCGTAGTGACTCCGTCACAACAGGTACGTTCTAGCCCGCCGGAAACAGGACAGCACACGTACAAATCATCCTGATTCCGGCATGGTTCGACGGTTCGCAGAGAGGACCCGGCCATGGCGTCGTCAACGGTGCCCTCGTCCCAGCCCCCCCGGCCCCCGCGGCCGAACCTCGTCTTCCGGCAACTGCGCGGAGCGCGCTCGCCGGCCGAGTTCGCCGCGGTGGTCCGGCGGGCCGCCCGTGAGATCGGCGAGCGGGTCAGCTGTGACGCGCGGTATGTGCACCGGGTGGAGGCGGGTGAGATCCGCTGCCCGAACTACGCCTACGAACGGGTGCTCCTGCACCTGTTCCCCGGCCGCACGCTGACCGACCTGGGCTTCGCGCCCCGCTCGTCGGTGCGCGGGCGTGGGGCGCGGGCCGCCGGGGACATGCCCCCGGCCCCCACCGGGAACCCGGCGAACGTCACGAGTGAGAACAGCGGGGCGTACGAGCCGTATGAGACGCAGGACCGGTACGACACGTACGACACGCACGACTACGAGGAGAGCGACGTGCTGCGTCGCGCATTCATGACCGGCGGGGGCGCCACGGTGGCCGCCGCCTCGCTGAGCCCGTACGGGTTCGCCTCGGACGCGTCGGCGGCGCAGCGCGCCGTACGCCGCGCGGGGGCGAGCGACGCGGGCGCCCTGGAGGAAGCCGTCCGCCGCATCCGGTTGCTGGACGACCGGCACGGGGCGGACGGGCTGTACCGCCGCGCGGCGGCCCCCTTGCGTGCCGCCTACGCGCTGCTGGACGCGGGGACGATCCGGCAGCGGACGGCGGACCGGCTGTACTCGGGCGCCGGTGAACTCGCCATCTCGGTGGGCTGGCTGGCGCACGACTCGGGCCGCTTCGACGACGCGCGCTCCCACTACGCGGAGGCGCTGGCGACCGCGCGGGTGACCGGGGATCCGGCCGTGGAGGCGCACGCCTTCTGCAATACGGCGTTCCTCGCGCGGGACGCGGGCCGGCCCCGGGAGGCGGTGCGGGCGGCGCAGGCCGCGCAGCGGGCCGCGCGTCCGCTCGGCTCCCCGCGGCTGATGTCGCTGCTGGCACTGCGGGAGGCGGGCGGCTGGGCGGGGCTCACCGACCGTACGGGCTGTGAGCAGGCGCTGGCCCGGGCGGGCGCCTACTTCGAGCGCGGGACCTCGGAGGCGGATCCGGAGTGGATGAGCTTCTACGGGGAGGCGGAGCTGGAAGGGCTGGAGGCGCAGTGCTGGTCGACGCTGGGCGACTGGCCGCGTGCGGCGCGGCATGCGCGGCGGGCGGCGGAACTGCAGGATCCGCACTTCACCCGGAACATCGCGTTGTACACGGCGGAGCTGGCGGACGATCTGGCCCGCGGGGGTCGGCCGGACGAGGCGGCCGAGGCCGGGATGCGGGCACTGGATCTGCTGAACGAGGTCCAGTCGTCGCGGGTGCGGACGATGCTGGCGGGCACGTCCCGTGTTCTTCTCCCCCACAGGCGTGCGTCAGGCGTATCGGCCTTCCTGGACCGCCACGAAGCACTTCCCCGGGCGGTGTGACCGCCTGCGTGGCTGCGGGCAATCGTGCCACCGAGGCGACACCCACCCTCCAACGACCGCTGGACACACCACGCCTCCGTAGCTGCGGGCAATCGTGCCGCTGGGGCGACACCCACCCTCCAACGACCGCTGGACACGCCACGCCTCCGTAGCTGCGGGCAATCGTGCCGCTGGGGCGGCACGGGTGGGCGCAGCGGCATCCCGCAAGCGCCGGGCCGCGCGACCCACCCCCGGCCCGCACCAGCGCGGGGCACCCCGAAGCACCGGGCCACGCAACCAGGGACCAGGCGTCAGGCAGCCGCCAGGTGCCCCGTCTCGTTCCAGGACTCCACGGCCGGCTCCCCGTACGCCCAGCCCAGCACCGACAGCGAGGTCGGATTCAGGCGGATACGGGCCGCGAAATCGATCGGGAGACCGAGCCAACGCGCACCGATCGAGCGCAGCATGTGACCGTGGGCGAAGACCAGCACGTCACGGTCGGCGGACCGGGCCCAGGCCACCACCTCGTCCGCGCGGGCCGTCACCTCGGCCAGGGTCTCGCCCTCCGGAACTCCGTCCCGCCAGATCAGCCAGCCGGGACGGGACGCCTGTATCTCCGCCGGCGTCATGCCCTCGTACGCCCCGTAGTCCCACTCCATGAGCGTGTCCCAGGTCTCCGCGCGGTCGCCGAAGCCGGCCAGCTCGCAGGTCTCCCGCGCGCGAACCAGCGGACTGGTGCGCACCTCGACGCCGGGCAGCCCGTCGTACGGCACCCGGTGCAGGCGCTCGCCGAGCAGCTTTGCGCCCCGCCGGCCCTCCTCCAGGAGCGGCACATCGGTCCTGCCGGTGTGCTTGCCGGACAGCGACCACTCGGTCTGTCCGTGCCGGGCCAGCAGGATGCGCGGTGCCATGGGAGACCTTCCGGGTGAAAATTCGCAGGCGGGACTCCCCCATCATCGCGCACCCTGGTCGCGGGCAACCCGGAGGGCGATCCCGGCGTCTCTCAGGGCCGAGGGCGTGTCACGGGGGACGCGCGCACACCGTAGAGTGGCTGGCCGCTGACGGAGCGCCGCGCGAGAACAAAGGGGAGCGATCGGATGCCGCACACCGAGACACCGGGCATCGAGGCTGCCCCGGCGACCCGGCTGCGCTGGTGGACGGAGCTGCCGCTCATCCTCCTGGTGTACGCCTGCTACTCGGCGGGCCGGCTGGTCGTCCGGGGCGACGTCTCCGACGCCGTCGACCACGGCCTGGCGATCCTGCGCATCGAGAAGGCGCTGTACCTCAACGCCGAGCACCCGCTGAACCGTCTCTTCACACGCGAGCCGTGGATCGGCATACCGGCCGACTTCTGGTACGCGTCGCTGCACTACCTGGTGACCCCGGCGATCCTCATCTGGCTGTTCCGCTCCCACGCGGTGCGCTACCGCGCCGCCCGCACCTGGCTGATGGCGTCCACCTTCATCGGTCTCATCGGCTTCACCCTGCTGCCCACCTGCCCGCCCCGGCTGCTCGACGCGAGCCACGGCTTCGTGGACACGATGGCCCACTACAGCGCGTACGGCTGGTGGGGCGGCGAGGCGAGCGCCCCGCGCGGGCTCGGCGGCATGACGAACCAGTACGCGGCGATGCCGAGCCTGCACGTGGGCTGGGCGCTGTGGTGCGGAGTGGTCCTCTGGCGGTACGGGCGCACGCGCCTGACGAAGACGGCCGCCGTCGTCTACCCGCTGGTGACCACGATCGTGGTGATGGGCACCGCGAACCACTACTTCCTCGACGCGGCGGCGGGCGCCGCCGTCATGGGCGCCGGCCTGCTGCTGGCCCCCGTCGTGACGCGGTCGGCGGACCGGGCGAAGGCCCGCTTCCTGCCCCGCCCCGCGGTCGCCCCGGCGGACTCCTCCGTCACGGGTTCCCCGATTGTCAGTGCCGGATGCCAGACTTCCGCGGGTGAGCGATTTCCACGGCAGCGGCACCCCGAGTCGCGGTACGGACCAGGGACCGAATCGGGTGCCTCCCCCTCGGACGCGGGAGAAGGCGCTCCGGCACCGGCTCGCTGAGCTGCGCGGCCCGGAGGTCCCGGCCAAGGCGCTGGACGCGCGCGCCCTGGCCGCCCTCGCCGCCAACCCGGGCTGCAGACGGCGCGCGATCCTCGACGGCGCCGGGGTGGACAAGGCGGTGCTGGCCGACGCGCTGGGCTCGCCGTCGGTCTTCGGCCAGTCCCAGTTCGCGTTCGTGCGGGGCAACGCGTTCGAGGCGAAGGTCAAGGCGGACGGCGGTACGGAGCTGCTGCGCCTCGCCCACGAGAAGCTGGACCGCGCGGCCGAACCGCCCGCCGGCGCGCGCGTGCCCGATCTCACCGCGCAGGGCCCGCAGGGCCGCACGGCCCGTACGGAGCTGGCGCTGCGCGAGGCCACCGAGGTGCCCGGCGCCTGGACGCTGCTCGACCACCCCATGCTCGCGCTCGACGTGGCCGGCTCCCCCGTCTTCCTGGAGCCGGACGCGGTGGTGGTGCACCCGGACGGCAGCTGGACGGTCGTGGAGATCAAGTCCTTCCCGATGCTGGACGGCGCCGCGGACCCGGCGAAGGTCGGCGCGGCGGCCCGCCAGGCCGCGGTGTACGTGCTGGCCCTGGAGCAGGTCGCCGCGCGGCTGGACCCGGCGCCTCGCGTACGCCACCGGATCCTGCTGGTGTGCCCGAAGGACTTCTCCAACCTGCCGACCGCGTCCGCCGTGGACGTGCGCAAGCAGCGCGCGGTGACCGCCCGTCAGCTGGACCGGCTGACCAGGATCGAGGAGATCGCCGACGCGCTCCCCGAGGGCACGTGCTTCTCGCCGGAGCTGCCCGCCGAGCGGCTGACCGAGGCCGTGGAGTCGGTCCCGGCGACCTACGCGCCGGAGTGCCTGTCCGCGTGCGAGCTGGCCTTCCACTGCCGGGACCGTTCTCGCGCGCAGGACATGGTGACCCGCCTGGGCCGTCCGGTACGGGCGGAGCTGGGGGGTCTGACGACGATCGGGGAGGTGCTGGCGGCGGCCCGCGGAGAGGCCGGTGATCCCGACGACCCGGCGGTGGCGGCACTGCGCAGGGCGGCGGCCCTGCGCGCGGAGGCTCTGGAAGCGGCAGCTCTCCTGGAGGTGGCTCCTTGTCCCTGATCGCCACCCTCGCCCGTCTGGAGGCCGTCAGCACCGGCCGCGCCCAGCCCGCCGCCACCGTCCGGCACCGGCACCTGTCGACGCGGCCCCTGGTGTTCGTGCCGCTCATCACCGCCGGTGAGGCGGGTGCCCCGCTCGGCGCGCTGGTGGGCACCGACCGGGACGCGCCACGGCTGCTGGTCGTACCGCAGCCGCGCGACCGCGATCTGCGGTTCGCGTTCCTGGCCGAGCTGGCCGATGTGGTGCTGCCGTACGTCGACGGTTTCGCGGACGCCGTGGAGGCCGCCGAGCGCTCCGAGACCGACCCGGAGACCGGCAAGCGGGTCAAGGTCGAGGTGGAGCTGTGCGCGGACGCGCCCCAGCTGATCGTGCCGTCCCGGGCCGGCATCGACCTCGTACGACTCCTGGGCCGGTCCATGCGGTTCCGGCGCACGGCGGAGCAGGACCCGGAGGCCCCCTTCCCCGCGCCCCCGCGCGTACCGCTGCTCGGGCGGTGGCTGACGCACTTCGGGGAGCGGGCCCGGGTGCCCGGCTCCTCGCTGCTGCTGGCCATGACCGACGTACTGGGCCGGCACTGGGCGACCGGGCAGTCCACGCTGGAGGACCAGCACCTGGGGGCGCTGCTCGCCTGGATCGACCCGCCCGAGGGACGCTCGGGGGCGGAGGCCGCGCAGGAGGCCGAGCTCGCGCGGGACGCCGACGGCCAGCTGAGGTGCCCGCCCGCGGGCCCGGCGACCGACCCGGCGTTCGACAACAAGCTGCTCGCCCCGGCCATCGAGCGCTACGACCGGGCCCGTACGGCGCTCGCGGCGGCGGAGGACGGTCTGGAGGCCGACGACCGCCTCGGCGCCCTGACCGCGGCCGAACGGGAGATCCGCGCGCTGGTGGAGAGCCGTACGCGACCCACGTGGGACGCGGTGTGGCGGGGGCTGGACCTGCTGGCGAAGCTCCCGGAGGGTGCGCGCGTCGAGGAGCGGTGGACGCGCGACCGCTGGTCGTTCACCGGTCACCGGGACCGTGTCCTGGCCGGTGAGCCGCCGCAGCCGCGCCGCGACGACGCGGTGACCGCGGCCAACAAGCTCGCCACGCGTGAGCGGGAGCAGGCCCGGCTGGAGGCGCAGGAGGCGCTCGACGACCCGCTGGTGATGGCGGCCCGGCGGCTGTCCGGGGAGGCGTTCGCGGGCGAGGTGGTCGACGTGGTGATGGCGTACAGCGAGAGCAAGCGGCCGAGCCCGCGCCCGCTGGTCACCGTCCGCACGGACGACCGCCCGCATCTCGGCGAGCGCGTGAGGGCGTACCGCTCGCTGGGCGGGAAGCCGCAGGCCATGGAGTTCGTGGGCTACGAGGACGGTCCGGAGGGCGGCCTGCTCGTCCTGCGCGTCATGGACAAGATGGGCCGGGGCAAGGAGCCGGAGGAGGGTTCGGTCCCGGAGAAGGGCGACCGCGTGTGCTTCACGCTGTTCGAGCACGAACCGCGCGGCGGGGCGAAGCTGCCCGACCCGGAGGAGACACCGTGGACCCATGGCGGACCACCCGGTGAGGAGGCGGCCGTACCGGAGCCCGCCGACCCGGTGACCGAGGAGGACGTGCTGTGACCGCCCCTGCCCGGCAGGCCGTGTTCGACCCGGGTGCGGCCGCGACCCGCGCCACCGACGCGATCCTCCGCGACACGCTGCGCGGCGCCGCGCGCGGGGTGGTCGTCGACTCCCCGCCCGGCGCCGGCAAGTCCACCCTGGTGGTGCGCGCGGCCCTGGAACTGGCGGAGGCCGGCCGCCCGCTGATGGTGGTGGCGCAGACCAACGCCCAGGTCGACGACCTGGTCCTCCGCCTCGCCGAGAAGAACCCCGACCTGCCCGTGGGCCGGCTGCACAGCAGCGACACGGACCCCTACGACAAGGCACTCGACGCGCTGGACAACGTCCGCAAGTCGGCGAAGGCGGCCGACCTCGCCGGCCTGCCCGTGGTGATCTCCACGGCGGCGAAGTGGGCGCACGTCAAGGGTGTCGAGCCGTGGGAGCACGCGATCGTCGACGAGGCGTACCAGATGCGCTCGGACGCGCTGCTCGCGGTGGCCAACCTGTTCGAGCGGGCGCTGTTCGTGGGCGACCCGGGCCAGTTGGACCCGTTCTCCATCGTGGGCAGCGAGCAGTGGGCCGGCCTGTCGTACGACCCGTCCGCGTCGGCGGTCTCCACCCTGCTCGCCCACAACCCGGAACTGCCGCAGCACCGCCTGCCGGTGTCCTGGCGTCTCCCGGCGTCGGCGGCCCCCCTGGTGTCGGACGCGTTCTACCCGTACACCCCGTTCCGCAGCGGCACGAGCCACGGCGACCGCACGCTCTCCTTCGGCGTCCCGTCGGACGGTTCGGCCCCGGACCGGGTGATCGACGAGGCGGCGGAGTCCGGCTGGGGCCTTCTGGAACTCCCCGCCCGCCACACCCCGCGCACGGACCCGGAGGCGGTCCACGCGGTCGCGCTGGTGGTCCGCCGCCTCCTGGACCGGGGCGGAGCGGCGACCTCCGAACGCTCCCCGGACCCCACCCCCCTCACCGCCGACCGCATCGCCGTGGGCACCGCCCACCGCGACCAGGCGGCAGCGGTACGGGCGGCCCTCACGGAACTCGGCGTGCCGGACGTCACCGTCGACACGGCCAACCGCCTCCAGGGCCGCGAATACGACGTCACGGTCGTCCTCCACCCCCTCTCCGGCCGCCCCGACGCCACCGCCTTCCACCTGGAGACGGGCCGCCTGTGCGTCCTGGCCTCCCGCCACCGCCACGCCTGCATCGTCATCTGCCGCGAGGGGGTGACCGGCCTCCTGGACGACTACCCGTCCACGGAACCGGTCCAGTTGGGCACGCTGGTGAAGTTTCCGGACGGCTGGGAGGCTAACCACGCTGTGCTGGCGCATCTGGCCGAGCACCGGGTGAAGTGGCGGCCAGGGGCCCTGGCCTGACGAGGATCTTTCCATTTTGCGTCAAACTAGAACGAACTTGCCGCGAAGGCCTGCGATCAGACGAGCCAAGTCGCGGGCAGTCACCCTCGCGGAATGTACGGTACACACTAGATGACCGGACATAACGGCTTTCGCCATCACTGCCGACGAAACAGGCGAACACGCGATTTCACAAAGATACGCCATGACGTATCGAGCATGCGTCACCCAATCCGCCACGGCTCTTCCTTAACCGCACGGCCTACCAGTACCGCGCCTCTGCGGCACTCAACAGAAGACACATTTGTGCACAATAATGTCCCCTCGTGTCGTGCTTGTCGCCAGAAACGCTGCATCGTTCGACCCAGTAAGGGCGCTCACAACGATGCTTCGGTTCGAAAATTTGATTGGCTCGCCCGTTTCAGCGTCCCAGACGCGCACTGCCTCGTCTGCCCCGGCCGCAAAAAGCACTGCCACTTCGCCCACCTTGGCTGTTGTGAGCGCATAGACTTCAGTGCCGCATTCAATCGGCGCGCCCACCGGCACGACCGGCACGTCGGTAGTAGCTCGCCACCTCTGCAGAACACCGGCTTGATCGCTGGAGACAAAAAGGGGATCCTCAGTCGGTAGCGCTTGAATAATACGCACTGGGGATGCATGTGCCAGAATCGGCTCCCCAATCTGATCACCAGTCACCGGATCCCAGCACCAAATCCTGCCGGCGTCGTCACCAGAAACGACGATGCCCTGGCTGTCCAACAGCGGCACGAAGGCAACGGCCATCATGCTGCCTGGCTCTTCCCTCTCCGGCGAGGTCCCCAGCAACTCACCGGTAGTTCCGTCCCAGCGATACACCACTCCGTTGTGTCCCGCACCAAAGAGCATGGAGCGGCCATCAGGCGAGGTCCCGGCACTCAAGGCCCAGACGGTCCAACCATCCCATGTCATATCAGGACGATATTGCCCAGTCAGAGCGTCCCACCACTCAATGCCGCTTTCCGTAGCGACAGCCAGCAGCAGACCTTCTCCAGGAACCGGGACCAGCACCTGGTCATTGCAGCCTGGTACTCCCTCGCCGTCGCACCAGATCATCTCTCCGGTATCAATGTCCCAACGACCAACCTGTGATCCGTCCTGCACGGCGGCAAAGAGGAGTGACTGCCCACCTGGAGCATGTCCGAGCAGAGGACCTACCACCTGCCCAACTCCTGAAGAGATGCTGGCGATCTCAAGCCCCACAAGCTGCCGCATCTTCGATCCTTTCATCGCCGTCCACCCTTACCCCTAAGTGTCCATGACCACTGTCCGGGCAGTATGCCGTTGGCCATGGCCTTGGTCACAACGTTCATGGCACTACCCCGACCTGCAGCCTTTCTGACCTCTTTCAAGTAGGTGGAATCGACTGTGCGCCCGAAGACTTGACCGTTGGTTCCGTGGAACTTTTCCGTCTCTCGCACACCAAGAAATTTCGAGAGATTCTTGGAGCACTTAACACTGCACACCTGAGTTGTAACAAAGGCATTTTGCACCTTTACTATCTTTCCACCGAGGTCCTTCTTTTGGAAATTAACATCAGCCTTATACCTCGCGGCCACTTCCTCGGCGTGCATCCCACTCTGCCCCTTACCTGGCTTTACAACAGCAACCCCAAGTTTATCCAATTTAGTTTCGAGGTCTGCTTTTATTCCCGCACTGGAAAAAACAATGAACCGCGGACTAGGCGTCCTCCCCTTACCCTCGTCCACATCGGGGAGTGTTCAATGAACGGCGGATCCGATGATCAAGGAGACGCCAGATGAGCGACACCACCATCGAGCAGATACCGCACACCTCGCCGATACCGGGGTATCACCCAGTTCACACCAGATGTACTTACCCAGGTCGCCCTCCCGGGCCAGCGGCTGCCAGCCCCATACGTCGGCACAGGCCCGGACCAGGGCCAGCCCTCGGCCGCCCTCACGGTCGACGGCCAGGTCGAGCGGCTGCAGTGGCTCCGGCGGGAGGGGGTCGGCGTCCCAGGCTCCGATGCGTAGGACGCCCGTACCCGACCAGTGGACGCATAGAGCGGCGGGGCCCTTGGTGTGGCGTACGGCGTTGCCGACCAGTTCCGTGGCCAGAAGTTCGGCCACGTCGACCAGGCGGATCAGGCCGTGCATGGTCAGGATCAGTCGGAGGGTGCGGCGGCAGATGGTGACGGCTCGGGGGTCGTTGGGGATGGAGAGGGAGTACTCCCACGGGTCGTTTTCGGGCATGCGGATTCCTTCCGGCATCAGGGGGTTGAGGGTGGGGCCGGTGTCATTGCCGCGTCCGTCATGGCAGGACAGAGCGGTGCGCTTCCGGCACCCCACATTGCGCAGTGTGCGCGGTACGTCACTGAAGGTATGGCATAGATTTATTACGCGGCAAGGCGGTCGCGTAATCTGACCCCGAACGGGTCGCCCGATCAGAGCCGTTGAGGCGAGGAGGAAGTCATGCCGCCCAGACGGCAACCCACGGCGCGCCATGCGCGTTTGGGTGCGGAGTTGAAGAAGCTGCGCGAGGCTGCCGGGCTCAAGGCCACCGAGGCGGCAAGCCTGCTCGGCGTGAACTCCGTACAGATGAGCCAGATGGAGTCCGGTATCGCCGGCGTGAGCGAGGAGCGACTGCGATGCCTTGCCGCGCACTACGCCTGTACCGACGTCGAGTTGCTGTCGGCGCTCGTGGCGATGGCCACCGGTCGCACGCGCGGCTGGTGGGAGGAGTACCGAGGCGCACTGCCCAACTCGTTCTTGGACCTCTCCGAGTTGGAGCATCACGCCTCCTTCCGGTGGGACGTCGACTTCCTGCACGTCCCGGGGCTTCTGCAGACCGAGGACTATGCACACGGCCTCTTCGCCTACGTGAATCCCGACTTCCCCGACAGCGAGAGGGCTCGTCGGGTGGAACACCGCATGCGGCGCAGAGTCGTCATCGAACGTTCCGAACCGGTGCCGTACACGGCAGTGATCCATGAAGCGGCTCTCCGTATCCGCGTAGGCAGCCGTCCCGCTTCGAGGGCTCAGCTGAACCGCATCCTGGAAATGTCCGAAGCCGACGGAGTCACCGTTCGTGTCATCCCCTTCGACCTGGACGATTTCGGCGGAGCTGGGAGCGCCATGGTGTACGCGGGCGGGCCCGTTCCTCAGCTGGACACCGTCGTGCGTGATGGCCCGAACGGCACGGTCTTCATCGACGCGGCGGCACAGCTGGGCCACTTTCGAACACTCTTCCGTAGGGTGGAGGCGGCGTCACTCGAACCGGAGCGTTCGCGTGACTTCATCCGCACGCTGGCGAAGGAGCTGTGAGGTCCGCCATGACGACCCCGGGCATCTGGAAGAAGTCGTCCCACTCGGGCGGTGGTGAGGGCAACGCCTGCATAGAGATCGCCCACCACCACCCCCACATAGCCGTCCGCGACTCCAAGGACCCGGAGCGGGCCACGCTCACCTTCCCGACCTCCGCGTTCACCGCGTTCACCGCCCACCTCAGCACCTTCGAGGTCCCGGGCAAGGAATAGCGGCCCACGCGGTCCTGGCGCATCCAGCGGCGCTGAAACCCGCCGCCCAACTACCCAGTGCCGTACCAGACTTCGCCGCACGTCAGTTCGATATCCGCGCCCCTTGCGCCCCGGTGACCGTGTCGGAATCACCTCTCCGTCCAGCGGAGTCCCCGAGGTGCTCCGCGAGCGCCTCCAGGTGGCCGTCCGTGAGGTGGAGGCACGCGGATACGAGGTGGTTCTCGGAGCATGCATGGACGGCTCGGGACATGTCAGTACTCCCGCCGCCGCACGCGCGGACGAGCTGATGTCGATGCTGACCGATCCCCGGATCGGAGCCGTGGCGCCGCCGTGGGGCGGCGAGCTGGCGATCGATCTTCTGCCGCTGCTCGACTGGGACCGGCTGCGCGACGCCGAACCGACCTGGCTCGTGGGGTTCTCCGACCTGTCGACCGCCATCACCCCGCTGACCCTCCTCACCGGGACCGCGACCGTCCACGGCAACAACCTCATGGACACTCCCTACCGGCCCCCCGACGGGCTGGTCTCCTGGCTCGACATCGTCAGCGCACCGTCCGGGCACCGGTTCACACAGATCCCGCCGGGTCGTCACAGGACCACCGGCTGGGACGACTACACCTCCCGGCCTGAGATGCGGGAGTACACACTCGACTCCCCCGGCACATGGACGCGACTGGACGGAAGCGGGGATCTGGAAGTCGGGGGCCGCCTGATCGGGAGCTGCATCGAGACGCTGTGCAACCTCGACACGTCCGGCTTCGCACGGGCCGAGGCCGCGGACGGGCTGCTGGTGTACGTGGAGGCCGCCGGCGACGACGCCTTCGCCATCTGCCGGAACCTGCACGGCATGCGGCTGGCCGGCTTCTTCGACGCGGCGAACGCGGTGCTCGTCGGACGGACCTCGGCGCCGAACGCCTCTTCACTGTCCCAGCACCAGGCCGTGCTGGACGCGCTCGGCCCCCTGAATGTGCCGATCGTCGCCGACGTGGAATGCGGCCACGTCCCTCCGTACATGCCGATCGTCAACGGGGCGCACGGCCGCCTGGTCCACACGTCGACGCGGAACGAACTCACCCAGACCCTGGTCTGACACAAGCCGCCTCCGGCGGCGGACTGAACCGTTCCGGGTTCGGTAGGCACATCAAGGCTCTACCGGACCCGGAACAGTTCAATATAGATATCTGTATAGTCTGAGGCGTGGGAAATCCGTGGCAGATCGAGATCGAGCCGGAGGTCCAGCAGTGGCTGGCGCTCCTTTCGGACCCGCATTACGACAAGGCTGAGCGTGCCGCTGACATGCTTGCCGCTCAGCCGACGACTCTCGGAGAGCCGTACTCACGCCATCTCGGCGGCAAGCTCCGCGAGCTGCGCTTCACCATGGACGGGAACGCGGTCCGCATCACCTACTGGCTTGCTTCCGAGCGGCGAATCGTGCTCCTGACGGTGTTCCGCAAGACCAGACAGCGCGAGGGCGCCGAGGTCGAGCGTGCTCAACAGGCACAGAAGGTGTGCGAAGCAGACCACGGACCCGCCGAGCACAGCTATGACCGAACGGAGGAGGAGAGCTCGTGAACCACTCCCAGTGGAAGACACGTCGGACCCGAAAGCTCCTGGGTGAGCAGGTCGAAGAATCCCCCGCCTATGCGGAGGCCGGGTACGCCTTCGCCCTCGGCCAGGCCGTCTACGACCGGCGCACGGGGCTCGGCCTGTCACAAAGCGAGCTGGCGCGGCGCGCGGGCATGACCCAGCCCCAGATCTCCAACATCGAGGGCGGCGACTCAGTGCCGACCCTGCCGCTGCTCACCCGCCTGGCCAAGGCACTGGACGCGTCACTGACCATCGACCTGGACGGTGACCACTCGACCTTCGTCTTCACCCCGCACAACGATCACCGGTCGGACGAGGCACCGCCGGGCGCAGCCTCCTCAGTGGCCTGAACCGCTGTCGAACGCTTTCCGCAGGACGGAAGGCGGTGTCACTCGATCCCGAGCGTTCGCGTGACTTCATCCACAGGCCGGCGAAGGAGCTGTGAGGACGTGCTGATCCCGGGTGCTCGGCAGAAGTCATCCTTCTCCGGCGGCGGACAGAGCGATGCATACGGCCCGGACGGCTGGGAAGCCATTCACGCGGTGCCCGAGGGCACAGCCCTCAGGCCCTCTTGCGAGGGCGCGGGACAATGGACGGTGGCCCGCCCTCCAGGGGGGTCGACCGCGACGTACGAAGGAGAAGTCATGGCGGAGCACACGCCGCGCCGGGAGCAGCCGCGGCTACGCCCCGCGCCCCTGCTGTTCGAGCCCGCGGAGGCGGCCTCGGATCCCGAGCACTTCTTCGACCTGGAGTCGATCGAGGATCCCCGTGCGCTGCTGGAGCGGGCGACCGAGCTGACGCTCGCGTTCCGTGCCGCCGCGGACCGGGCGACGGAGTTCCAGGCGGTGGCGGCGGCCCAGCTCGCCGACCCCCGGCGCTTCGACCGGCTGACACCGGCGGACATCGCCGAGCGGGCCGAGTGGACCGAGGACTACGCGAAGAAGATGGTCGAGTTCGGCCAGGGCCTGATGCGGAGCGGCGAGGGCGGTCCCGAGCGCGCCGATCCCGCATAGAGGGCATATGCCGGGCGGGCAAGATACCCCCTTTCCCGCCCCCGCGTCCCCGGTTCCCGCGACCCTGCGCAAGCGTTCCCTCACAGCGGGTAGATCTGTCCGTCATGAGCAGCCCACGGAACGCCTCCGACGCCAGCGGCGTCACCCCCGACGGTGCCGTCTGGCTCGCCTCGGCGGGCACGTATCCGCGCAGCACGCTCTCGCACTGGGGGGAGCGGCCGGACGCCCCGGTCGTGCTGCCCTGCGGTGCGGTCTTCGACGTGGTGAGCGCGCCCGCGGTCTTCGGGCGCCGGATGCTGGACCGGATGTGGGAGGAGGGTCCGGGCTCGGGCCCGGTGGCGGAGTTCCGGGGGCGGATGCTGCTGTTCGCCGCGCCCGGCACGGCGCAGCGGCTCCCGGCGCTCATGGAGTGGGAGGAGTGGGGTGCCCACGGCACGCGGACCGACGGGGTCCCGCCCCTGCTGTGCCACGGCCCCGGCGACGCGGTGACCGTCCCCGCGCCCACCCCCCGCTCCTGCTCCCGCTGGCTCGTCGCCCCCGACACCCGCCACCCCTGGCTGCCGGGCCCGGAGGTACTGCTGTGGGCGGCCGTCCGGGCGGCCCGCGCGGCCGTGCGGATATCGATTTTTCCTCCCGCCGGGCGTGATGCTAATGTCTACGACGTCAGCAGGCGCCGCTAGCTCAGTTGGTTAGAGCAGCTGACTCTTAATCAGCGGGTCCGGGGTTCGAGTCCCTGGCGGCGCACGACACGGAGAAGGCCCCTCGCGCGAGCGAGGGGCCTTCTCCGCATCTACCGGGTGTTGATCCGCACCGTCCACGCCCCCGACGCCGTGCGCCCCTCCACCTCCACCCGTACGGACTCCCCGGGCACCGTGAAGCTCTCGCCGAGGGTGACCGGTGCGTCGGCGAGCGGTGGATAGACCGAGTCCTCCCCGCACGCCCCGGTGTGCGGATGGGCGTCGACGACCTCGATGGGGCCGCGTCCCGACCGGGTGCCGCTGCTCACCCTGTACACCAGCACCCCCTGCCGGCAGGTCGCGTGGTCGTTGCCGACCGGCCCGCGGGCCTCGAAGGCGAGCACGCTGTCGGGGCCGGTGCGCACGACCGCGAGCTTGGTGCCCCGCCCCAGACCGAAGGACGGCGCCCCGGCGGCACCCGTCACCGGCGTCCCCGGTCCCGCGCCCAGCGGCTCCAGCGTCAGCCGTACCGGCCCCGCGTCCTGCACGCACCGCACCTGCCGGGGCTCCAGCCAGCCCAGCTTCCACTTGTGCCAGCCGAAGAGGTCCGGCGCGAGGGCGAACTGGCTGCCCATCAGGTCCCAGTCGCCGACGTGGGTGTCCCAGTCGCCCTTGCCGTCCACGGGCCGGTGGTAGAGGTCGGGCAGGTCGAAGACGTGCCCGGTCTCGTGCGCGAGGACGAGCCGGTCCGGGGGATGGTTCTCGAACACGGTGACGAACCGGCGGATGTCGGTGCCGTCGACGCGCAGCGGGGTGTCCAGGTTGACGACCTTCGTGGCGTCGGAGTCCACGCCCGGCGCGTCCGGGTCGGCGACGAAGTACACGATGTCGTAGCGCGAGAAGTCGACGTGCCGGTCGGTCACGGCGAGCGCGTCCCGCAGGTAGGCGGCCCGGTGGGCGACGGTCCAGTCGCGCTGTATGGCGTACTCCATGGAGGGGCGCGGCATGCGGAACCACTGCCGCAGGGCGTGCGGGCGCAGGGTGAACCTGCCGTAGGAGGCACGCTCGAAGAAGCGGCTGGTGGCGGGGAAGTGGTCGGCGGCGAGTTCGGCGGGCGTGGTCAGGGGGTGGGAGTCGGGGAAGGAGAGGAAGACCATCACCGCGTCCAGGCTCCGGGCGGGGCGGGGGTAGGCGGCGTTCCAGGTGTCCAGGCCCTCGGAGTGGTGGGCGGAGGTGCGGGTGAGGGCGCAGGGTGCCGCGGAGAACGGCTCGGCGACGGAGGGGACGCTCACCATCGAGGTCGCCGCGAGCGCCGACATCGTGGTGCACATCGCGGCGGTGCTGCGCAGCCGGGGCCGTACGCCTGATACGCCTGAGCCTCCCGATCCACCCGATCGGCTCAGTCGTTCCCGGAGGGTCTCACGGCCGAGTCCTCTCGGGGTGAGCTGACGCGGCACGGGGACCTCCGGGAGACGGTTCACGGGACACCGCACCCAGACTGTGTGGATTTGTCGTACCGCGCCTTGTTCGGCTGCACCGGACGAGTGAGAAACGCGGGTATCCGAGCGGGACCGGGCGGGACCGGCACCATGCGTACTCACGGAACGTCACAACTGGTCGGAGGCCCGCAGAACCTGTCCACCCGCGAGCAGAAACGATCGGGCAGAGATGCGGATCCGCCCTGGAGACCGGACAGTGACTGGAAGGCCCCGGCGTGGGCCTCTATGATCGGCACACTTTCCTGAAACTCTGAGACTTTCTGCACGGACAGCGATCGAGTGCACTGCGGGAGCGAGCGGTGAGCGGAACGTCCGAAGGGCCGGCGCCCGCGACAGGACTCAACCGGCCGACCGTCACAGAGAGTGAGATCGCTACGTCTCCGCGTACGGAATCCCCGCCCCCGCCGTCCCCCGCCGCCCCACCCTCCCCGTCGTACCGCTCCGTCTTCACGGCCGCGCCGCTCGCCATGGCCGTGGTCGACCGCGAGGGCACGGTGACCGGCGCCAACGCGGCCCTCGCCACCCTGCTGGGCCGCGACCGGGAAACCCTGACCGGTGCCGTCGCCGCCGATCTGGTCGACCTGGCCTCCGACGCCCGCACCTGGCACGCCTACCGGGAGCTGCTGCGCGGACGGCGGGCCAAGCTGCGCTGCACGCGCCGGCTGAAGCACCCGGAGGGGCACGCGCTGTGGGTGCGGGTGACGGTCGCCCCGCTGCCCTCCGACGACGGGGGCGTGCTGCTGTCGGTCACCGACATCGGCGACCACCGCGAACTCCAGGCCCAGCTGCGGCACGTACGGATGCACGACCCGGTGACCCGGCTGCCCAACCGCACCCTGTTCTTCGAACGGCTGACGGCCGCGCTGGAGGCGGAGTCGTACGAGGAGGGCGGCACCGGCCGGATCGGGCTGTGCTACCTCGACCTGGACGGCTTCAAGGCCGTCAACGACACCCTCGGCCACCGCATCGGCGACCAGCTGCTGGCCGCCGTCGCCGAACGGCTGACGCACTGCGCGGAGGAGACGGGCCGGGCCAGGGCCGGCACCCCGCTGGTCGCCCGGCTCGGCGGGGACGAGTTCGCGCTGCTGGTCGAGGACTCCACCGGCACCGAACAGCTCGCCGACCTCGCCGAGTCACTGCTCGACGCGATCCAGGCGCCCTTCGACCTCTCCGGGCGGCGGCTGTCGGTGTCCGCGTCGATCGGGGTGGTCGAGCGGCACGCCGCCGGGACCACGCCCACCGCGCTGATGCAGGCCGCCGACACCACGCTGTACTGGGCGAAGGCCGACGGCAAGGCCCGCTGGACCCTGTTCGACCCGGAACGCAACGCCTCCCGCGTGACCCGCCAGGCCCTTGCGTCCACCCTTCGTCCGGCCATCGACCGGGGCGAGTTCGCGCTGGAGTACCAGCCGCTGGTGGGCATGGAGGACGACCGGGTGCACGGCGTGGAGGCGCTGATCCGCTGGCACCACCCCCGGTTCGGCACACTGACGCCGAATCGGTTCATCTCGCTCGCGGAGGAGGACGGCTCGATCGTGCCGCTCGGCCGCTGGGTGCTGCGCACCGCCTGCCGGCAGGCCCGCGACTGGCAGGTGGAGCACCCGGACGAGCCGCCGATCTTCGTCAGCGTGAACGTGGCGGTCCGTCAGGTCTGGGACTCCGACCTGGTGGCGGACGTCGCCGACACCCTGAAGGAGACGGGCCTCGCGCCGCAGCTGCTCCAGCTGGAGCTGACCGAGTCGGCGGTGATGGGCTCGTCCGGCCGGCCGATCCAGGCCCTGAAGGCGCTCAGCGACATGGGTGTGCGCATCGCCATCGACGACTTCGGCACCGGCTACTCGAACCTGGCCTACCTCAGTCGGCTGCCGGTGTCGGTACTGAAGCTGGACGGTTCCTTCGTCCGCGGCTTCCAGTACGAGGAGCGCGCCACCGCCCCGCCGAACCCGGCGGACGAGGTCATCGTCGAGGCGATGGTGCAGCTCGCCCACCGGCTCGGCCTGACGGTCACCGCCGAGTGCGTGGAGACCTCGGCGCAGGCCACCCGGCTGCGCCGGATCGGGTGCGACACCGGTCAGGGCTGGCTGTACTCCCGTCCGGTGCCGCCGGACCGCATCTCCGAGCTGCTGGGCACGCCCGGGGTTCAGGCGGGCGTGGGCAATCCGTAGGCGTCGGCGATGAGTTCGTAGGAGCGCAGGCGTACGTCGCCGCTGTGGGCGTTGGCGGTGAGCATCAGCTCGTCGGCGCCGGTGCGCTTGTGCAGCTCGTCCAGGCCGGTGCGGACCTCGTCGGGGGTGCCGTGGATGACGTTGGCGTTCCAGGAGTCGACGAACTCCCGCTCCATCGGGCTGAAGTCGTACGCCTCCGCCTCCTCCGGGGTCGGGACGAGTCCCGGGCGGCCGGTGCGCAGCCGGACCATGTTGAGCGCGGCGGCCAGCACCTGGCGGCGGGCCTCCTTCTCGTCGTCCGTCGCGAGCGCGGAGACGCCGATGAGGGCGTAGGGCGCGTCGAGGACCCCGCTCGGCCGGAAGGTCTCGCGGTACAGGTCCAGCGCGGGGACGGTGTTCTGCGCCGAGAAGTGGTGGGCGAAGGCGAACGGCAGGCCGAGCATGCCGGCCAGCCGGGCGCTGAAGCCGGAGGAGCCGAGCAGCCAGATCGGCGGCCGGTGCGGGGACTGCACACCGCCCGGCGAGGTCGCCTGCACCGGACCGGGGACGGCGTGGATGCGGTGGTAGGGGTGGCCGTCGGGGAAGTCGTCGTCCAGGAAGCGGGTGAGCTCGGCGAGTTGCTGGGGGAAGTCGTCGGCGCCCTCGTTCAGCCGGTCGCTGCGGCGCAGGGCCGCCGCCGTGGCCCCGTCGGTGCCGGGGGCGCGGCCGAGGCCGAGGTCGACGCGGCCCGGCGCCATGGCCTCCAGGGTGCCGAACTGCTCGGCGATGACCAGCGGCGCGTGGTTGGGCAGCATCACTCCGCCGGAGCCGAGGCGGATGCGCTCGGTGTGGGCGGCGAGGTGCGCCAGGATCACGGCGGGCGAGGAGGAGGCCACGCCCGGCATGGAGTGGTGCTCGGCGACCCAGTACCGGTGGAAACCGCGGGCCTCGGCGAGGCGTGCGATGTCCACACCGGTGCGCAGGGCGTCGCTCGCGGTCCGGCCCGCGCCGACGGTCACCAGGTCCAGCACGGAGAGCGGGACGGGTGCGGTGCCGTGGGCGGTGCCCCGGATCTCCTCTGCGGCGTCTGCGGCCATGGTGGGGTGCCTCCTGTGGGGTGTGACGATCGCTGCGCGACGTAACAGGAGACGGTCCCCGGTTATTCCCCCCGGGGGCCGGCCGCCCCGTGACACCCGGCGGCGTGCGCGCCCGACGATCATGCGATACGATCATCCTGCTCGCTGAGGGGGTCGCCCCCGACAGTGATCGCGCGTTGGTGGTCCAAGGAAAGACGCCCCGCTTCCTGCGGGGAGATGCAGGTGCAAGGCCTGCCCGGCGCTCGACGAGAACCCCGGCCCCGCTCCAGCGGGACCGGGGTTCTTCCGTGTCCGCCTCACGGCACCGTCTCCGCGGACCCCGCGGACCGGGACGGGAACGTCACCCGGTCCGCGGCAGGGCACGGATCAGCCGAGCTTGGCCTCCTGCGCCTCGATGACGGCGGTCGGCTGCTCGAACGCCTCGCCCCGGCCGACCGCCGCGATGTTGAAGGACGAGAATCCGGCGAGCGTGGTGCCCTGGCGGAAGACGACGACCTTCGTGTCGGCGGAGGTGCCGTCCAGCTTGGTGCCCACCGTCCAGGCGACCGTGTCCTCGCCGGCCGTGAGCTTCTCCTCGGTGACCTTGGTGACCTGCTGCTTCTCACCGTCGATCGACATGGCGAAGCCGTCGGCGCACTTCTTGCCGGCCTCCCGCAGCGCGGCGAGGGTCCGCTCCGCGCCGTCGGCGTCGTAGGACCGCAGGGAGGTCATCGTCTTGGTGATGTCGAGGGAGTCGAGCATCGCCTCCTCGGCCTCCTTCTCCGTCAGCCCCGCGAGGTCCGGCATGCCCTTCTTCGCCGCCTCGGATTCCTGGGTGACGAGCCGCTGGGCGCTCGCCGCCGGCTTGCCCGTCGGCACGGACGCCAGCGCCTGGGCGACCGGCTCGCACTCGGCCTGCTCGACGGAGAGGGTGCCGGGGTCGGAGACGGCGTCCTTGCCCGGCTCGGTGACCTTGTGGTCCTCAAGGTCGGCCGAGGCGATCACGAGCTTCTCCAGTTCGGCGGCGGTCAGCGCCTTCGCGGCCGGAGCGCCGGCCGCGGCGTCGCCCTTCGCCGCCTTGTCCCCGCCGTTCCCGCCCTTCTCGTCACCGCCGCCACAAGCGGTGGCCAGCAGGGCGAGGGCGGCGGCGGAAGCGGTCAGGACGGTACGGCGGACGACGGTGGCTCTCACAGTGATGATGACTCCCTGAATCCGAGATTCGACGCCCCGCACCGGGGCGCGGTACAGGGCTCACGGGAGTAGGACCGCCATGAGTCGATCAAGGTTGTACTCAGGCCTGGACCTGCACGATCGGTTCCTGTGTGAACAGCGCCCCCAGCCCGGGAGCGTTCACCCTGCGGTCCGCCAGCCTCAGGGCCTCCCAGGCGGTGACCTGGTTGGCGGTGAGGACCGGCTTGCCGAGTTCCTTCTCCAGGGCGGGGATGTGGGCGATCGTGTGCAGGGCCGTGTCCGGCAGGAGCAGCGCGTCCGCGTCCGGGGTGTCGGCCGCGCGGGCCAGCGCGAACAGCTCCTCCTCCCCCCAGGCGCCGACCTCCGCCGCCGTGACGATCCCGGAGCCGCGCACCCCGGTCACCTCCACCCCGCCGGCCCGCAGGAACTCGGCGAAGAGCACGGCCACGTCGTCCGGGTAGGTCGCGCCGACGGCGACCCGCCGCGCCCCGACCTCCCGCACCGCGTGCACGAAGGCGAACGACGTCGACGACGCCGGCATGCCCGCCGCCCGGGCGAGGCCGCGCACCTGCTCGTGGGCGCCGTCCCAGCCGTGCACGAAGCTGCCGCTGGTGCAGGCCCACACCACCGCCTCGGCGCCGGAGAGGCGCAGCTGCTGGAGGCCGGCCGCCAGCCGCTCGGGCGAGCCCATCTCCCGCAGCGCGTCCACCCGGTGCGCGTCCTCACCGATGTCGGTGTGCACCAGGTCCACCCGGATGTCGCTGCCCAGCAACTGCTCGATACGCGGATAGTCGTCCTCTGCGGAGTGGTCCGGGTAGAGGAATCCCAGTGCGGTCATGTCCAGCCTTCCTGCTGCTTCTCTTCCGACGCTTCAGACACTTCCGGCAGTACGGAGCCGGACGTCCGGCCCGGCAGTACGGCCCCGGAGCGTGCCGACGCGTCGATCAGCGCCTGATACGGTCCCATCGCCCGGGTACCCAATCGGCGCAACGCCGCCCACATGGTCACCTGGTTGGCCGAGATGACTGGTATGCGCAGTTCGGCTTCGAGCTGCGGGATGACGTCGTAGGTCGGCAGATTGGTGCAGGAGAGGAACAGCGCGTCCGCCGCGCCGAGCCGGCCGCGCACCGCCGCCCGCCGCGCCATGTCCACCACCTCGCGGTAGGTGACCTTCCAGATCTGCCGGGTCAGGCCCATGTACGCGCAGCCGGTGACCGTGACGCCGGCCCGCGCGACATAGCCCTCCAGCGCCCGGGTGACCGACACGGTGTACGGCGTGACCAGGGCGACCCGGCGCACGTCCAGTTCCACCAGCGCCTCGAGGAGCGCGCCGGAGGTGGTGACGGCCGGGACCGCGCCGGCCCGGCTCATCGCCTCGCACATCGCGCGCTCGCCGACGATCCCGCCGACGAAGCTGCCCGACGTGCAGGCGTAGGCGACGACCTCGGGCGCGACCGCGGCGAGGGTGCGCACCGCGTCGCCGAGGGTCTCGTGCTCGCTGATCAGCCGGGCGAGGTCGAGGCTCACCTCGACCGGCACGTACGGCGTGCGGGTCAGGTGCAGGGACACCTCGTCCGGCACCCAGCGCCACAGCTCGCGGTCCAGCGCGAAGTCGAAGGGGGCGACGACACCGACACCGCGTTGCGGGCCGGGGCCGCCGAGAAAGGAGACGTCCATGCCGGCACCGGCCTCACACTGGGAGAGGAACACACAACGGATCGTGAGAACGCCCGTGTTGACGACGGTAGGCTGGGGTGCGAGCGTGGTCAATCCACGCATCCCGGACTCCGGCCGTCCCGCTGACGAGAACCCCGAGAAGGCGGCTCATGACCACCCCCACGCTGCTCGTGCTCGACGCCGATCCGCTCCCCCGTCTCGGCCGGCTCACCGGCCGGGTGCGGGTGGAGCACGCGGACGCCTCGACGCTCGCCGGGCGTCTGCCGTCCGCGGACGTGCTGCTGGTGTGGGACTTCACCTCGCGCGCGGTGCGTGCCGCCTGGCCGGGCGAGGGGCCCCGGCCGCGCTGGGTGCACACGGCGAGCGCGGGCGTGGATCATCTGCTCTGTCCGGAACTCGCCGCCTCCGACACGGTGGTCACCAACGCGCGCGGGATCTTCGACCGGCCGATCGCCGAGTACGTCGCCGCCCTCGTCCTCGCCTTCGCCAAGGACCTGCCGCGGACGCTCCGGTTCCAGCGGGAGCGGACCTGGCGGCACCGGGAGTCCCGCAAGGTCGCCGGGACCCGTGCCGTCGTGGTCGGCTCCGGGCCGATCGGCCGGGCGATCGCCGGCACGCTCACCGCGCTCGGCGTCAGGGCCGCCCTGGTCGGGCGCACCCCGCGGGCCGGCGTGCACGGCCCGGACGACCTCGACCGGCTGCTGGCCCGCGCGGACTGGGTGATCGCCGCCGCACCGCTGACGGAGTCGACGCGCGGCATGTTCGACGCCCGCCGCTTCGGCGTGATGCAGCCGTCCGCGCACTTCGTCAACGTCGGCCGGGGACAGCTGGTCGTGGAGGACGCGCTGGCCGAGGCGCTGCGGCGGCGCTGGATCGCGGGCGCCGCACTGGACGTCTTCGACACCGAGCCGCTCACCCCGGACAGTCCCCTGTGGCACCTCCCGGATCTGATCGTGTCGCCGCACATGAGCGGGGACACGGCCGGCTGGCGGGACGAACTCGGCGAGCAGTTCGTGGAGTTGTTCGAGCTGTGGGCGGCGGGCAGGCCGCTGGTGAACGTGGTCGACAAACGGCGCGGGTACGTACCGGGTCACTGACGTATCCAGGAGGCCGGATGTCCGAGCTCACCGAGCTGACCGCCGTACGACTCCTCGACGGCTACCGCAGGGGCGAGTTCGGCCCGGTGGAGGTGGTCCGGGCGGCGCTGCGGCGGGCGGAGGAGATCCAGCCGGAGGTGAACGCGTTCGTCCGGCTGTTCGCCGAGGACGCGTTGGAGCGGGCCGCCGCGTCCCAGGAGCGGTGGCGGCGCGGTGAGCCGTGCGGGCTGCTGGACGGGGTGCCGGTCACGGTGAAGGACATCCTGCTGCTGCGCGGCGCCCCGACCCTGAAGGGCTCGCGGACCGTCGATCCGGCGGCGGGCCGCTGGGACGAGGACGCGCCGTCGGTGGCCCGGCTGCGCGAGCACGGCGCGGTGTTCCTGGGGAAGACGACCACCCCCGAGTTCGGCTGGAAGGGGGTGACGGACTCCCCGCTGAGCGGTGTCACGCGCAACCCGCACGATCCGACGCGTACGGCGGGCGGGTCCAGCGGGGGCGCGGCGGCGGCCGTGGCGCTGGGCGCGGGGTCCCTCGCGCTGGGCACGGACGGCGGGGGCAGCGTCCGGATCCCGGCGGCGTTCTGCGGGATCTTCGCGCTGAAGCCGACGTACGGAAGGGTGCCGCTGTATCCGGCGAGCGCGTTCGGCACGCTGGCGCACGTGGGTCCGATGACCCGGGACGCGGCGGACGCGGCGCTGCTGATGGAGGTGATCGGCGGCCCGGACTCCCGTGACTGGTCGGCGCTCGGACCGGCGCCCGGGTCCTTCCCGGCAGGGCTCGCGGGCGGGGTGCGGGGGCTGCGGGTGGCGTACTCGCCGTCGCTGGGCGGGCAGGTGGCGGTACGTCCACAGGTCGCGGCGGCGGTGCGGCGGGCGGTGGAGCGGCTGGCCGGGCTCGGCGCGTACGTGGAGGAGACCGACCCCGACCTCACCGATCCGGTGGAGGCCTTCCACACCCTGTGGTTCGCCGGTGCCGCGCGGGTGACCCAGCACCTCGCCCGGGAACAGCGGGAGCTGCTCGATCCGGGGCTGCGGGAGATCCGCGGTGCCGGGGCCCGGTACTCGGCGCTGGACTACCTGGCCGCGGTGGACGTCCGGATGGACCTGGGCCGCCGGATGGGCCGCTTCCACGACACCTACGACCTGCTGGTCACCCCGACCCTGCCGGTCACGGCGTTCGAGGCGGGCGCGGAGGTGCCGAAGGGCTCCGGGCACCGGCGGTGGACGGGGTGGACGCCGTTCACGTACCCCTTCAACATGACCCAGCAGCCCGCGGCCACCGTCCCGGTGGGAGTCGACGGGGACGGGCTGCCCATCGGCCTGCAGCTGGTGGCCGCCCGCCACCGCGACGATCTGGTGCTGCGGGCCGCGCACGCGCTGTACGGGGCGCCGGTCGAGTAGTGGCCGGCGTGGGGCTGGGCGGGGGAGGGTCGCGCCGCCCGGCGCTTGCGGGGTGCCTCCCCCACTCTCGGCCGCGCTCGAGCGGGAGGTGCCCCCACCGCCCACCCGTGCCGCCCTGGGGGTACCTCCCAGGCCGTTCGGGCACTGGGGGAGGCAGGACTGCCCGCAGCCGCGGCGCGGCTACGGCGCCCTCCGGAAGCCGAGCGTCTCCCCGGCCGCACCCGTGCGCCACAGGTCGTTGCAGCCGTCGGCCATGGCGTCCAGCCCCTCCACCACCTGGCCCCAGACGATGCCGGGGACCCAGCCCACGTCACCGTTGAGGAGCAGGTTGTTGCGCTCGTAGAACAGGGCCAGGTCCACGACCGTCGTGCCGGGGCTGACCTCGCGGTCGTAGCCGTAGGACTTCGTGCCCAACTCGGCGCCCGCGAAGGAGAAATAACACAGGTCGCCCGGAATGGGGGTGACGGTCGGGTTCTCCAGGGGCGGTTCCGCGTCCGCGAAGGGCGGGAAGAGGGCGTAGATCTCGTTGCGGGCGTACTTGGCGTGGTAGACGTCGCCGGCCAGCGGGAGGGATTTCCAGACGGCTTCGCAGGTGACCGGCGCCCGGTCGTCGAGCAGTCGGGCCGTGCAGCTGATTCCACGCTCGACCAGGGAGATCTCGAGATATCGGTCTGCCATGTCCTCCATCGTCCCGCGCCGGTCAAGACCGCCGGACCGCCGAACGGGGCTGAAACTGGCCGGAATAACCCGCATCGCTTCGGGTAGCTGCGCCGCCATGGCTCCACCACTACAACCACTGAGACGATTCCGAGAAGCCTCCGGGCCCTCACGTCGGTCGCTGCTCGCGGGGGTCGCGGCGCTCGGCGCGCTGGGTGCCGCGGGCTGTTCCCGCGTGCCGACGGCGGCGGCCACGGGCGGCGGTGACCTGCTGGACCGGCTGAAGGCGGCGGGCGTCGTCCGCCTGGGCATAGCCGGCGAGATCCCGTTCGGTTACATCGACAGGAACGGCGAACTGACCGGCGAGGCGCCGGAGCTGGCCAAGGTCATCTTCAAACGGCTCGGCGTGGACCGGGTGCAGCCCGTGCCCACCGAGTTCGGCTCGCTGATACCCGGGCTGAACTCCCAGCAGTTCGATGTCGTGGCCGCCGGGATGTACGTCAATCCCGAGCGCTGTGAGCAGGTCGTCTTCTCCGACCCCGACTACCAGATGCTCGATTCGTTCATCGTGCGCAAGGGCAATCCGAAAGGTCTGCACGACTACCGGGACGTCGTCGAGAAGAAGGCGAAGTTCGCCACCGGCACCGGGTACGCGGAGATCGCGTACGCCGTCGAGGCCGGGTACGAGGAGAGTGACATCCTGATCGTCCCCGATCAGGTCGCCGGCCTGAACGCCGTCGAGGCCGGACGTGCCGATGTCTTCGCCGGGACCGCCCTCACCACCCGCGAGGTGGTGAAGAAGTCGAGCAAGGCGGAGGTCACGGAGGCCTTCAAACCGATCGTCGACGGGGAGCCGCATGTCGACGGCGGCGCGTTCGCCTTCCGGCCGACCGAGACGAAGCTGCGGGACGCCTTCAACTCCGAACTGCGCAAGCTCAAGAAGAGCGGCGAACTGCTCCGCATCCTCAAGCCGTTCGGTTTCACCGAGGACGAGATGACGGATCTGACCGCGAAGGAGTTGTGCGGCGGATGACATCGGGGCTCTGGGAACTCGTACTCGACGGCGTCTGGGTCACGGTCCAGCTGCTCGTCCTCAGCTCGCTGCTGGCGACGGCGGTCTCCTTCGTGGTCGGCGTCGCGCGCACCCACCGGCTGTGGATCGTCCGCTTCCTCGCCGGCTTCTACACCGAGGTGTTCCGCGGGACCTCGGCACTGGTGATGATCTTCTGGGTGTTCTTCGTGCTGCCCCCGGCCTTCGGCTGGCAGCTGGTGCCGCTGTGGGCGGGCACGCTGGCACTCGGTCTGACCTACGGGGCGTACGGCTCGGAGATCGTGCGCGGTGCCCTCGCCGCGGTCGACCCGGCCCAGCGTGAGGGCGGTATCGCGCTCAGCTTCACGCCCTGGCAGCGGATGAAGCTGATCCTGCTGCCGCAGGCGGTGCCGGAGATGATCCCGCCGTTCTCCAACCTGCTGATCGAGCTGCTCAAGGGCACCGCCCTGGTGTCGGTCATGGGCATGGGCGACCTGGCGTTCAGCGGCAACCTGGTGCGCCTGGCGCTGCAGGAGAGCGCGGAGATCTACACGTACATCCTGTTGGTCTACTTCGTGATCGCCTTCCTGCTCACCCGGATCATGCGCGGTCTGGAGAAGAAGCTGAAGGCGGGGGTCGGCAAGGCCGCGGTCCGTGACCCGGACGTGGAGCTGAAACGGCCCGAGACGACCGACGTGGGGGGTGCCGTCCGATGAAGTGGGACTGGAGCGCGGTCTCCGACTTCATGCCGCACTTCTGGGAGGGTCTGCTGGTCACCCTGCAGATCCTGGCCCTCGGCTCGCTGATCTCGTTCGTGCTGGGCCTGGTGTGGGCTCTGCTGATGCGGGTGCCGACGCGCTGGGTGACCTGGCCGGTCGGGGCGGTGACGGAGTTCGTCCGCAACACCCCGCTGCTGGTGCAGCTGTTCTTCCTGTTCTACGTGCTGCCCGAGTGGGGCGTGACCTTCTCCGCGCTGACCACCGGTGTCTTCGCCATCGGGCTGCACTACTCGACGTACACGATGCAGGTCTACCGCGCGGGCATCGAGGCCGTGCCGGTGGGCCAGTGGGAGGCGGCGACGGCGCTGAACCTGCCGCTGCGCCGGACGTGGACCGCGGTGATCCTGCCGCAGGCCGTGCGCAGGGTGGTGCCCGCGCTCGGCAACTACGTCATCTCGATGCTGAAGGACACGCCGCTGCTGATGGCCATCACCGTGCTGGAGATGCTCGGTGAGGCTCGGCTGTTCTCCCAGCAGAACTTCCAGTTCACCGAGCCCCTGACGGTGATCGGCGTGGCCTTCATCGTCATCTCCTACCTGGCCTCCCTTGCCCTGCGAGCCCTGGAGCGACGCCTTGTCCACTGACACCCACGCCCCGTTCGACAAGAAGCCCGGGAATCCCGGGAAGTCCGGGAACTCGAGGAGCAACGGCGAGCTGATCCGTCTGGAGCAGGTCACCAAGCGGTTCGGGGACCACACCGTCCTGGACCACCTGGACTTCTCCGTGGACGCCGGCAAGCACGTCACGCTGATCGGTCCGTCCGGTTCGGGCAAGACCACGATCCTGCGGCTGCTGATGACGCTGCTGAAGCCCGACGAGGGCACCATCACCGTCGACGGGGAGCAGCTGTTCCCGGCGCCCGAGAAGCAGGTCCGCGAGGTCCGCAAGAAGATCGGGATGGTGTTCCAGCAGTTCAACCTGTTCCCGAACATGACGGTGCTGCGGAACATCACCGAGGCCCCGGTCACCGTGCTCGGCATGTCCAAGGACGCGGCCGAGGAGCGGGCGCGGGAACTGCTGGAGATGGTCGGGCTGACCGACCACCTCGACAAGCACCCCGCGCAGCTGTCCGGTGGTCAGCAGCAGCGGGTGGCGATCGCGCGGGCGCTGGCGATGCGGCCGCAGGTGCTGCTCCTCGACGAGGTGACCTCGGCGCTGGACCCGGAGCTGGTCGCGGGCGTCCTGGACGTGCTGCGGGACATCGCCCGCTCCACCGACATCACCATGCTCTGTGTGACCCACGAGATGAACTTCGCCCGCGACATCTCCGACCAGGTGCTGATGTTCGACTCGGGCCGGATCATCGAGGCGGGTCCGCCGGAGAAGATCTTCAGCGAGCCGGAGCACGACCGGACGCGGGAGTTTCTCAGCGCGGTGCTGTAACTACGGGCCGTGAGCAGGGCGATGCCCGAGGTCCACGCCATGGAGCATTCCCCTGGCATATGCCAGGGGGTCGGCGCCGCAGATGAGGGGGCCGCGATCTCGTCAACACCCGCTCCCCGGGGGCCGTTCGACGGCTATCGTGGAGGGGATTCGCTGACCGGATTGCGGCCCCAAGAGCGAGCGCAGGGGGAAACCGTGGCGCTGAGGCACGAGCCGACCGCGTCGTACCACTCGGTCCAGGACGCGCTGCGCGTCCTGGAGACGGTGGCGCGGCACACCACAGGAGTCACCGACACCGACATCACCCGCGAGACCGGCCTCGGCCCGGAGCGACTGACCACGCTCCTGCGGATGCTGCGCCGCGAGGCCTACGTCGAGCAGATCGCCGACGGCGCGTACGTCACCGGGGCGGCCTTCGCCCGCCTGGGCGCCGCCGAGGGACACGAGGAGGCACTGCGCGAGAAGCTCCAGCGCACCCTGGACCGGCTCCGCGACCGTGTGGGCGCCGCCGTCTACCTCAGCCGGTACGTCGACGGCGAGGTCAAGGTCACCCAGTACGCCGACGGCCCGGCCATCCCGAAGGTCAACGAGTGGGTGGACTTCCGTTACTCCGCGCACGCCACCGCGGTGGGCAAGAGCCTGCTCACCCAGCTGGACCACGACGGCCGGCGCGACCATCTCGCCCGGCACAGGATGGCCCGGCTCACCTCGCGCACCATCACCAGTGACACGCTGCTGCTCTCCCGGCTGGCGGCGCAGCCGTCCACCGTGCCGGTGCTGGACCTCCAGGAGTACGCGGTCGGCACGGTCTGCGCGGCCGTCCCGATCACGGTCGGCTCCTCGGTGGGCTGTCTGGCGCTGTCCCTGCCCCTGGCGCACGCCCACCGCCTGCGCCAGGCCGCCGACACGCTCAACCGCAACGCGGCCCCGGTGCTGCTGTCGCTGACGCTCTAGCGGTGGTGCGGACCACCCCCGAGGACCGGGTATTATTTTTCCTGTCGCCGCCCGCGAAAGCGGACGGCGGGAGTCATGCGCCGCTAGCTCAGTTGGTTAGAGCAGCTGACTCTTAATCAGCGGGTCCGGGGTTCGAGTCCCTGGCGGCGCACCGAGAAGGGCCTCTCGTGGGAGCGAGAGGCCCTTTGACGTGTCCGGGCGGGGATCGGAACGTCAGAACGTGACGTCGGAGCAGGCGTAGAACGCGTTGCCCGTGTCGTGGACCGTCCACACCGCGAGGATCACGTGCTGTCCGCTGAGCCCGGACGGCAGCCGGCCGCTGTGCGACAGCGTCTGCGGGGGACGCTGTCCGTTGTAGGGGACGGTCAGGAACGGCGTGAGGTTGAGGTCGGAGCGGGCCAGGTTGTGGTTCTGGTTCCAGCCCGGCCTGGTGACGTAGTACTTGAAGTCGGTGGTGGCGTGCATGGCCGTGAACTGCCACCGGAAGGTGTAGTTCTGGCCGCCGGACACCCGGGTCGTGGGCCAGGCGCCGCCCGAGGGGGTCTTCGGGCTGTCGAGCTGGGCGAACGGCGTGTTGTTGGCCGAGCAGAGCCGCCCGTCGGCGGGGCCGGAGGCGGGGAAGCCCTTCGGGCCCTCGACGCTCTGCGGCTCCCACTGGATGGATCCGCAGTTGGTCACCGAGCCGTTCTGGCAGAGCTTCTGCCGGCTGACCGGCAGATCGGTGTAGCCGTGGCCGCTGGCACCACCGGAGGAGAGCACAAGCGCTCCGGTCGTGGCCAGTCCCACCGCGGCTGCGTACATCTTGGTCCTTGTGCGCATGCTGCCGCTCCTGGTGAACGTGGGGGAGTTTCCGTGAGCCGTGCAGGTAGGTCTAGACCAAGTCTGAGATTATGGGCGCGGACTGAACATGTCCATACCAATCGCAGGGCCTGTTCCCCGGCCGTTCACGGCCCCGTGTCCCCCCGTCCCGCGCAGAACGCCACCGTCAGGTCCTTCACCAGCACCTTGCGTTCGTAGTCGTCCAGCTCCACCAGCCCCCGCACGGTCAGCCGGGTCACCGTGTCCTCCACCGAGTCCACGACCGAGCCGAGCACGCTCGCCCGGTGCTGGGCGTCCAGCGCGGCGATCCGGCGCCGGTGCATCGCGGCGGCCACCTCGGGCGCGTACTCCACCCGGACCGGCCGCACCGCGAACACCTCCACCCCCACCGGCGCGGTGTCCGCCGCCACCAGCCGGGTCAGCGCGTCCTGCGCCGCCTCCACCGCGCCCTTGCCCGCGCCCGGCGCCGCCACCGGCACCCGCACCAGCGCCGCCTCGACGCACGCGCGCAGATACGCCTCATGGTCCTCGACGCTCAGCGTCGCCCGCGCGGTGTCCCGCACCCGCCACACCACCAGTACGGCCACCCGCAGCGCGACCCCACTGCGGTCGGCCGCCCGCATCGGCTCACCGCGCCAGTGCCGCAGCCGTACGTCGACCCGGCGGCGCAGCAGCAGCGGGTTGACCCACATCAGCCCGGTCCGCCGGACGGTCCCCCGGTAGCGGCCGAACAGGCCGAGCACCCAGGCCCGCCCGGTCCGCCCGCGGGCCAGTCCGCCGAACCCGAACAGGCCGAGGGCCCCGGCCCCCGCGTACGCCGCCCACTGCGCGGGGCCGGGTCCCGCCGCACCGGCGCGCGCCACCGGCCCGAACACCTCCGCCACCGGCGGCGGCAGCACACCCGCCCACCACGAGGTGGCCACGCAGCCGGCCGCCCCGCACACGCCGGCGAGCACCCCCGCGACGCCGGGCAGCACCCGGGCGGGCCGTTCCACCAGCTCGGGTTCGATCCGCGGGACGGCGGGCCGGGGCCGCTCCCCCGTGCCCCGCCCCTGTGGGGCCTTCCCGTCCGCGTCCGCCCGGCGGGCGACGACCGCCGGGCGCAGGCGCACCGGCTCCGGCTCGGGGGCGTCGCGGAACAGCAGGTGGACGGGGATCTCGGTGGTGGACTCGGTGTGGATGAGCCGGACCGGCCGGGCGGCCGGCGGGCCGCCCGGCGGGCCGTCGTCCGCCGGGCCGCCGGGCTCGGGGACGTGTTCGGGAGCGTTCTCGGGGATGTTCTCGGGGACAGGGGATGTCGTCGTGGTCATGCGTGCCTCCAGCCTCCGCGCCAGATGCGTCACATCGGTCACTTCCGGGGACGTCATGAGAGAAAGAGCCGCCGCCAGGTCTCCGGGCCCGGGTAGCCGTCCGCCGCTCCGCCGCGCCAGCCCTGGGCCCGCTGGAAGGCCTCCACATTGCGGCGGTCGGCCTCGCTCCAGCGCGGTCCCGGCCCCTTCGTGTAGTACCGGCCGAACCCCTTCCGCACCAGCTGCCTCCCCAGCCGCGTGACGTGGTCGTCGACGGCGCCGGGCCGGAACAGCGCCCGGCCCGGATAGCCCGGCACCCCGTGCGAGGCGGAGGCGGACGACGGGGTGGAGGAAGCGGAAGCGGAATCTCCGCTTAGGGAGTCCCGGCCCCCGCCGGTCACCAGCAGCTCCCAGGTCAGCGGCCCCGGAAGCCCGTCCGCCGCCGCGCCCCGCCACCCCTGGGCCTCCTGGAACGCCCGGGTCGCCCTGCGGTCCGCGTCCGTCCAGCGCGGTCCGGGGGGAGCGGGATAGAACCGCCCGGCACCGCGGGCGACGAGCATCCGGCCGAGCTCGGCGACGTACTCGTTCTCCGCGCCGGGGCCGAAATAAGCCACTCCGGGGAACGGGATCCGCCCCGCCGGCGGGGACGCCCCCGCCCCCGCCGCACCGTCGCTCACCCCCTTGTAGCGGTACGGGACATAGCGCGCGGAGTTGCTCCAGTAGGCGTACGGGGTGGTCCTCCGGAGGGTGTGCGGCGCGGTCTGCTCATAGGCGACGTATTGGGAGCGGGTGGTGTTCGTCCAGCCGCCGAAAAGGACCGCATGGGATCCGCCGTAGGGGTCGGCCGCATTGTGGAACAGCAGCATGTCGCCCGGCTGGAGTTCGTCCTTGGTGATTCTTTCGGCGTATTTCCCGAGGCTTCCGGTCCATTCGTTCCCGGGTAGTCGCCAGGCCATCGAGACATAACCCGAACAGTCCTGCCGATAACCGTCGGACCAGTACGAGGCCACGCCGTACGGAACCTTTTGGGTGACCCAGTTCCGGGCCCGCTCGACGATGTCCGCACGGGTGATCGCGGGCACCCGCGCGGGGCGTGCGGGGCTCGCGGGCGGGGCCGCCTGGCCGCTTGGACCGTACAGCGGGGACCGCCTCCCCTGCGGGGTGTCGGGCTCGTCACCTGCGGGAACGTCCGGGCCGGCGGGCCGCTGGGCCTGGGGGACGGCGACCGCGGGGGCGGTGGGCGCGGCGATCGCGGCGGATGCCACGGCGGCCACGACGAGAGCGGTCCTGTGCGCCGCCGGATGGCCGGGAAAGCGGCCGGTCCGGGAATACGGAAACACGTGTCGCCAGTGCGCGCAGCCGGGGCAGTCGCAGTCGTCCGCCGGATCGATCTCCTCGAACACCGGAGACTCCATGCGATTCCCCTCACACTCCCGGTCGATTCCGTCACGTCCGTGCACGACGGTCAGTTTCGCAACTGTCTTCCGCACGCGCATGTTGACGGTCCGAATGATGTACGGGCGGTGGACCGGGCCCGTACCCGGAATGGACCACGGGTGGCGGCCGGACGGCCGGCGGTCGGAAGCACCCGCCGGGGTCCTGTAGAGTGACGCCGTCAGCGCGCGCCGCTAGCTCAGTTGGTTAGAGCAGCTGACTCTTAATCAGCGGGTCCGGGGTTCGAGTCCCTGGCGGCGCACCGACAGGACGGGCTCCTCGTGCAGACGAGGGGCCCGTCGGCTTTTGGCCGGATACCCCCTCGCGGCCGTTGAACGCAACCCACTCGGCGCACGTATGCAACATCGGCCCCCCACGCCTCCCCGGGCATTCACAATGGGCCCGTATGACCGGTGAACACCGTGTTTCGCACCTTGCGATCATGATGGGCACCGTAGAACCTGGGTCCTTCGAGTTGCTGCGGGTTCGCGGCGATTGGGGGGCAAGAAACCGGTTGCCGGTGATGCGGGACGAGGGGTCCCGCTTCATGGAGCGACGCCGAGGGGGGCATCATGCAACCGGAACAGCGCTGTGCCGTGTCTATAAGGTGTGCGTGACGTGGTGACAGCGGTCTACCACTGATACGTCCGTGACGGTCGAGGGGGACCGGACCGGACGTGAGGAAGCGACGAAGCACGCGGCGACCGCCGTGTGTTGGGGGGATGACTCATGACGTCGACGCCGACGGGCGCCCAGAGGGACGACGACCCGTCCCAGACCACCCAGCTCAGGGTGCCCGGCCATCGGAACTGGAACACGGGGACGTTCCGCCGGATCAAGAAGGCGCTGCCGAGATACGACTACGAGCACTACAGCCGGCTCTCGGGACCCCTCACCCAGCCCGATCCGAACAGACCGTACAAGGTGCAGTACCGCTCGCTGATCTCGCAGGAGCCGCACCGCATCCGGATCGCGCTGATGCTGGCCGCCGCCCCGGTGCTGTCGCTGGTGCTGCTGTTCTGGCTGCTGCAGCCCTCGCACTGGACCGAGCGGGACTACGTGGAGTTCGAGTGGCTGCCGGCCCTCGACATCGTCATGCTCGTCTCGATCGGCCTGATCGAGTTCTTCCGCTGCATGAACGTGCTGTCGAACGCGCACGCCACGCTGGTCGCCCGCGACCCGATCCCGGTGGTGCCCGAGACCGGCACCCGGGTCGCCTTCCTCACCTCCTTCGTGCCCGGCAAGGAGCCGCTGGAGATGGTGACGAAGACCCTGGAGGCGGCCGTCAGGATCCGCCACCGGGGCCTGATGCACGTCTGGCTGCTCGACGAGGGCGACGACCCCGAGGTGAAGGAGGTCTGCGCCCGTCTCGGCGTGCACCACTTCTCCCGCAAGGGCGTCGCGAAGTGGAACCAGAAGAAGGGCGCCCACCGCGCGAAGACCAAGCACGGCAACTACAACGCCTGGCTGGACGCGCACGGCGACGACTACGACTTCTTCGCCTCGGTCGACACCGACCACGTGCCGATGCCGAACTACCTGGAGCGGATGCTCGGCTTCTTCCGCGACCCGGACGTCGGCTTCGTCATCGGCCCGCAGGTGTACGGCAACTACGACAACTTCGTCACCAAGGCCGCCGAGTCCCAGCAGTTCCTCTTCCACGCGCTGATCCAGCGCGCCGGCAACCGCTACGGCTCGCCGATGTTCGTGGGCACCTCCAACGCCGTACGCATCAAGGCGCTGAAGCAGATCGGCGGTCTGTACGACTCGATCACCGAGGACATGGCGACCGGCTTCGAGATGCACCGCCACAAGAACCCGGCGACGGGGCGGAAGTGGCGCTCGGTCTACACCCCGGACGTGCTCGCGGTCGGTGAGGGCCCCAACGCCTGGACCGACTTCTTCACCCAGCAGATGCGCTGGTCGCGCGGTACGTACGAGACGATCCTCAAGCAGTACTGGAAGGGCTGGTACTCGCTCCCGCCGAGCAAGCTCTTCAACTACACGATGATGATCATCTTCTACCCGATGTCGGCCCTGAACTGGATCCTCGCGGCGATGAGCTGCGCGCTGTTCCTGGGCCTGGGCGCCTCGGGTGTGAACATCGACCCGGCCGTCTGGCTGATGCTCTACGGCAACGCCTCCGCCCTGCAGATCGGCCTGTACGTCTGGAACCGCCGGCACAACGTCTCGCCGCACGAGCCGGAGGGCTCCGGCGGTGTGGCCGGCATGGTGATGTCCGCGCTGTCCGCGCCGCTGTACGCGAAGGCGCTGATCGACTCCGTCCTGCGCAGGAAGAGCAAGTTCGTGGTCACCCCGAAGGGTGACTCGGCCAGCCCGGACACCTGGTTCGGGACCTTCCGGTACCACTGGTACTTCATCCTGATCTTCGCCGGCTCCATCACCGCGGGCTTCGTCTACGGACACTCGCACCCGGCGATGGTGATCTGGGCGACCTTCGCCCTGCTGATCACCGCCGCGCCGATGTTCGCCTGGCGGCACGGCATGCGGCAGGACCGGAAGAAGCCCGGCGCCCACGCCGGGGGCGGGCAGCCGGACGCCGTCGAGGCGCCCCGCACGCAGCAGCTGCCGCAGATGCCGCAGCAGCACGCCCCGCAGGACCGGCCCACCTGGGCCGCCTCGCACGGCGGACCCGGAGGCACCGGGGACACCCCCGGAAACGACCAGACCATGCAGATCGCCCTTGGTGGACTTGGGGGACGTAAGGAATGAAGGACCGTGCAGGCCGCCGTCGAGCCCGTCGGATCGCGATAGGCACGGCGGTGGTGCTGGCGCTGGCCGGAATGAACGGGCCGTGGCTCTACCGCTTCAGCACCGAGAAATACCACCAGTACAAGATCGACCAGCCCGAGTACAAGGCCGCGAACGGCAAGTGGGAGATCGTCGAGTTCCCCGAGGAGTACCGGCAGAACACCATTCACGCGGCGCTGCTGCGCACCGGGAAGGTGCTGCTCGTCGCCGGTTCGGGCAACAACCAGGACAACTTCGACGCGAAGAAGTACGACACCCGGATCTGGGACCCCGTCAAGGGGACCGTCAAGAAGGTGCCGACGCCCACCGACCTGTTCTGCACCGGCCACACCCAGCTCGCCAACGGCAACCTGCTGATCGCGGGCGGTACCAAGCGGTACGAGAAGCTCAAGGGTGACGTGAAGAAGGCCGGCGGCCTGATGATCGTCCACAACGAGAACCCGGACAAGCCGATCACCCTGCCCGCCGGAACCAGGTTCACCGGCAAGGAGAACGGCAAGACCTTCGTCTCGAAGGACCCGGTGCTCGTCCCGCGCGCCGAGAAGGAGTTCGACCCGGCGACCGGAGAGTTCCTGGGCAACACCCCGGGCGTCGGCCGTATCTACGTCGAGGCGCAGAAGGAAGGCGCCGCGTACGAGACCGGCACGCAGGACAACTACAAGGTGCGGGGCCTGTCCGGCGCCGATGCGCGCAACACGTACGGCATCGCCGAGAAGCTCGCCCTGGACAAGAAGGACTTCCAGGGCATCCGGGACGCCTACGAGTTCGACCCGGTCGCCGAGAAGTACATCAAGGTCGACCCGATGAAGGAGGCCCGCTGGTACCCGACGCTCACCACCCTGAGCGACGGCAGGATCCTCAGCGTCTCCGGCCTCGACGACATCGGCCAGCTGGTCCCGGGCAAGAACGAGGTCTACGACCCGGAGACCAAGGAGTGGACCTACACCGACAAGGTCCGCCAGTTCCCGACGTACCCGGCGCTGTTCCTGATGCAGAACGGCAAGGTCTTCTACTCGGGTTCGAACGCCGGCTACGGACCGGACGACGTGGGCCGCGACCCGGGCGTCTGGGACGTGGAGACCAACAAGTTCGAGAAGATCCCCGGGCTGAGCGACCCCGACCTGATGGAGACGTCCGGCACGGTGCTGCTGCCGCCCGCGCAGGACGAGAAGTACATGGTGATCGGCGGCGGCGGGGTCGGCGAGTCCGAGCTGTCCAGCGAGAAGACCCGGATCGTCGACCTCAAGGCCGACGACCCGAAGTTCGTCGACGGCCCGTCGCTGGAGAAGGGCACGCGCTACCCGCAGGCGTCGATCCTGCCGAACGACGAGGTGCTGGTCACGGGCGGCTCGGAGGACTACCGGGGCCGTGGCGACTCCAACATCCTCGAGGCGAGGATCTACGACACGGAGAAGAACGAGTTCAAGCGGGTCGCCGACCCGCTGGTGGGCCGCAACTACCACTCGGGCTCGATCCTGTTGCCCGACGGCCGCCTGATGGTCTTCGGCTCCGACTCGCTCTACGCCGACAAGGCGAACACCAAGCCGGGCGAGTTCGAGCAGCGCATCGAGATCTACACGCCGCCGTACCTGTACGGCGACAACGAGCAGCCCGACCTGTCGGGCGGGCCGAAGACCATCGAGCGCGGTGGGTCCGGCACGTTCACCTCCGCGGACGCGGCGTCGGTCAAGAGCGTGCGGTTGATCCGGCCGAGTGCGTCCACGCACGTCACGGACGTGGATCAGCGGTCGATCGCGTTGGACTTCGAGGCCGACGGGGACAAGATCACCGTGACGGTGCCGGAGGGGAAGAACCTGGTTCAGTCCGGGTGGTACATGCTGTTCGTCAATGACGGGGCGGGTGTGCCGAGCAAGGCGCAGTGGGTGAAGGTGCCGTAGCGCTGCGCGGCTCGGCCGTTTCTTCGTCCGCGGGTCCGTCGTGGCCGGTCGCGCAGTTCCCCGCGCCCCTTGGGCACGGGGAACTCGCCGTCACCCGGATCCCTCGGCCAGTTTCAGGGCGTAGTCCGCCCACCACTCGCCCGCCTTCGGGCCGCCCTTGCATTCGCCGTCCGACTCTCCCGGGCGCTTGACCCACAGGTAGGCGTCGACCAGGGGGTCGGACGTCTTCGTCGTCGGGGTTTCGCCGAGGGCGCGACCGGGCGGGTTGCACCAGCGTTCGTCCGCGGCGCCCCCGGTGTAGGGGCCGTTGCCGTTGCGGCTGGTGTCGATGACGAAGTGCTTGTCGCCGATCTTGGCGGAGAGCCGCTTGCCGTAGGCGATGGACTCCTCGGTGGAGTAGAAGTTGGAGACGTTCACCGAGAAGCCGTCGGCCTGGTCGACGCCCGCCCACTTCAGCGGCTCGTGGATCTGGTCGGGGTCGCCCCAGCCGGCGTTGCCCGCGTCCAGGTAGACCTTGGTGTTCTTCAGGCCCTTCAGCTTGGCGACGGCGCCCTTGAGGAGGTCGTAGCGCTCCTCGTGGAACTCGTCCGGGGTGCAGCCGTCCACCAGGTGCAGCACCGCGTCGGGTTCCAGGATCACGGTCGCCGGACGGTCCCCGATGCCCTTGGCGACACCGTCGACGAAGTCACGGTAGTCGTCGCCGTCGGCGGCGCCGCCCTGCGAGTACTGGCCGCAGTCGCGGTGCGGGACGTTGTAGAGGACCAGCAGCGCGGTGCGGCCCGCCTTGTCCGCGCCCTCGGTGAAGCCGCGGGCCTGCTCCTCGGGGTTCTCCGGGCTGATCCACTCGCCGACGGGCTGCTGGGCTATCTTGCGGATCTGGTCGGCCTGCGACTTCTTGCCGTCCTTCACCAGCTCGGCGACCTGCCGTGCGGCGTTGCCGTCCGGGTTGACCCAGAACGGGCCGGACTCCTTCGGCTGCTGCGTGATCCCCGCGCCGGCGTCCGGCTCGTCCCCCTTGTCGTCCGAGGAGGAACACCCGGTCATCAGCAGCGCTGCCCCCAGCACCACCGCGGACGCCCGCCCCCCGGCGAACGTCCTGACCCCCCTGCTGCCGTACATCGAGCCCCCCTTGGGTGCACTTGTTCCATGTGCTCCGAGCCCCAATCCTGACATACGTCCCGCGACGCCCACGAGGCCGAACCCCACCTTGTCCGACGTCTGTTACAGCGCGGTGGCCCAGGCGCTCCCGGCCGTGCCGCACCGCCCGGTGGCGGGGAGCCACCTGCGGGGATCACGGACCGCCACCGGTCCGGGACCCGGCGCCGGTCGCCCCCGGGCCCGGCAGGGCTTCCGTTCCGGAGCCGCGCCCACGGACCCGGCCGGCCCGGGTCCCGCGCGGCCGAGGGCCGGCCCGGTCGGCGGCATCCGGGGAGCGGGTCGCCGGCCGGGGCAGGCGGGGCCTGGTCGGCGGGGCCCGGAGTTCAGGGCCCGGTCGGCGGGGAACGGGGCCCGGAGTTCAGGGCCCGGTCGGCGGGGAACGGGGCCCGGAGTTCAGGGCCCGGTCGGCGGGGCCCGGGGGGCGGGTCGCCGGCCGGGGCAGGCGGGGCCCGGAGTTCAGGGCCCGGTCGGCGGGGCCCCGGGGGCGGGTCGCCGGCCGGGGCAGGTGAGGTCCGGAGTTCAGGGCCCGGTCGGCGGGTCCGGTTGGCGGGGCCCCGGGGGCGGGTCGCCGGCCGGGGCAGGTGAGGTCCGGAGTTCAGGGCCCGGTCGGCGGGTCCGGTTGGCGGGGCCCCGGGGGCGGGTCGCCGGCCGGGGCAGGTGGGGTCCGGAGTTCAGGGCCCGGTTCCGGTCAGGTACGCCGAGACGATCGCGTCGGCCGTGCAGCCGCCGGTGACCCGGTCGGGTTCCTCGCCGCAGGCGACCAGCCGGAGTTCGGCCCGTCCCTCGTGGCGCGGCCCGGCGGCCCGCCGGGCGTCGAACCGTTCGCGGGCGAGGACCCGGACGTCCTCCACGGTGAACTCGGCGGCCCCGGTGTCCGCGCGGGCCACCCGGATCTTCCGGCCGGGCCCGAGCGCGTCCACGGGGTGGAGGGCGGCGGACCCCGCCATCAGCGCGGTGCCGGGCTCCCCCGGTGTCACCCCGTCCGCGTACCAGCGGACCGCGCCCGGCCGGCCGTGCCCGTCGGCCACCACCGGTACGTGGACGCCGAGGGCCGGGATGTCGAGGCGCTGCGGCACCGCGGCGGCCAGGGGGCGGTGCGCGGGCGGCAGTTCGGTCCTGGGCGGTCGCCCGGCCGCCGCCATGTCGCCGGCGGCGGCCCCGGACATCCCGGCGGGTACGTCGCTCCGCTCACCGCCCCACAGCCACAGCCCGAGCAGCAGCACCACCCAGGCCACACCGGCGGGCAGCCGCCCGTTGCCGGACGGGAAGCCCGTACGGAGAGTGTTTCGCGGGGAACCCATCGTGTACCTCCAGATATCTGGAGGGTCCCGCGCGGGGTGCGGCGCCGCATCCTCGTGAGCACGACGACTACCCCGTACGGGTGAACGGCGTCAGATCAGGTCGACGAGGTCCGCGATGGAGTCCACGACCTTGGACGGCCGGTACGGCCAGTTCTCCACCTGCTCGGTCCGGGTCAGCCCGGTGAGCACCAGGAACGTCTGCATCCCGGCCTCGATGCCGGCCAGGACGTCGGTGTCCATCCGGTCGCCGATCATCGCGCTGCTCTCGGAGTGGGCCCCGATGGTGTTGAGCCCGGTGCGCATCATCAGCGGGTTCGGCTTGCCCGCGAAGTAGGGCTGCTTGCCGGTCGCCTTGGTGATGAGCGCGGCCACCGCGCCGGTCGCCGGGAGCGGGCCCTCGGCGGAGGGGCCGGTCTCGTCGGGGTTGGTGCAGATGAAACGGGCGCCGTCGTTGATGAGGCGGACCGCCTTCGTCATCGCCTCGAAGGAGTACGTTCGCGTTTCTCCCAGAACCACGTAGTCGGGCTCGTGGTCGGTGAGGATGTAGCCGATGTCGTGCAGCGCGGTGGTCAGTCCGGCCTCGCCGATGACGTACGCCGAGCCGCTGGGGCGCTGGTCGTCCAGGAACTTGGCGGTGGCGAGGGCGGAGGTCCAGATGTTCTCGATCGGGACTTCCAGGCCCATGCGGCGCAGCCGGGCGTGCAGGTCGCGCCCGGTGTAGATCGAGTTGTTGGTGAGGACCAGGAAGGGCTTCCCGGACTCGCGCAGCTTCTTGATGAAGGCGTCGGCGCCGGGGATCGGTACGCCCTCGTGGATCAGCACCCCGTCCATGTCGGTGAGCCACGATTCGATCGGCTTGCGGTCTGCCATGTGCGGGATCTCCTGCCGTGCGCGGTCCTGCGTGCGTCCCAGCCTAAACAGATCCGGATCTTGGGGGAACGCCGGATACGGCTCGGCCCGCAGCACCGCGGGCGGCGTCCCCGCGGGCAGTCGTGCCTCCCCCTCCGGGGGAGGCACCCCGTGAGCGCCGGGCCGCGCACCCCGCCCGGCGTTCCCGGCCGGCCCTACCCGTCCCCCCGCCCGAACACCGGCGCCAGCACCAGTTGGGCCGCGCCCTCGGCAACCCCGCCGGAGGCGACCCGTACCGGTACCGCCGCGTCCCCCGTGCGTCGTGACCGCGCGTCCAGTACGGCCCGTACACCCCGTACGAACGCCTCCGGACTCCCCTCGACCGTCCGCCCCCCGAGCAGGACACGGTCGATGTCCAGCAGCCCCACCAGATTCGCCGCGCCGGCCCCCAGTACCCGCGCCGCCTCGTCCGTCTCCCCCCGCGCCACGGCCCCGAGGCACAGCGCCTCCACACACCCCCGGTCACCGCACCCGCACCGCGGCCCGTCCAGCTGCACCACCTGGTGCCCGAACTCCCCCGCCCCGGTCCGCGGGCCCCGGTACACGCTGCCGCCGATCACCAGCCCGGCCCCCAGCCCCGTACCGAGGTGCAGATAGGCGAAGGAACCGCCCTCGCCGCCGACCGCCAGTCCCAGCGCCGCCGCGTTGGTGTCCTTGTCGACGACCACCGGTACGCCGAGCCGCCGGGCCAGCGCGTCCCGGAGCGGGAAGCCGTCCCACTCGGGGAAGCCGGTGACCCGGTGCAGTACGCCCTTCTCGTGGTCGAGCGGTCCGGGAAGGGCGACCCCGGCGCCGAGCGGGGACCGGTTCGCCCCGGCCGTCCCCGGCGTCCGCAGCGCCTCGACCGTCCCGGCCACCCGTGCCAGTACCGCCTCCGCCCCCGCGCCCAGGTCCAGCGTGGCCCTTCGCCGGTCCACCACCGTCCCGTCGAGGTCGACCAGTACCGCCCGCACCTCGTCCCGGTCCAGGTGGACGCCCACCGCGTGCCCCGCCTCCGGGACCAGCCGCAGCACCGTGCGCGGCTTGCCGCCCGTGGACGCCCGGCGCCCCGCCTCGGCCGCGAGCCCGTCCGCCCGCAGCCGGGCGGTGATCTTGCTGACCGCCTGTGGGGTGAGGCCGGTCCGCTCGGCGAGTTCCAGCCGGCTGATCCCCTCCGCTCCCGCGGTCCGCAGCAGGTCGAGCACGAGCGCGGTGTTGTGGCTGCGCAGGGCGAGCAGGTTCACCCCCAGGGGGGTCGCGTGCGCCCCGCCGATACCGTCGTTCGTCCTGTTCACCCGGCCATTCTCTCCTCTGCTTGCACTTTGGCAACAGCGTTGCGAAAGTAGAGCCATGACTGGCACTCCCCTCCGCGTCGGCCTCGTCGGCTACGGCCTCGCGGGCTCCGTGTTCCACGCCCCGCTGATCGCCGCGACCGAGGGCCTCGCGCTCGACACGGTGGTCACCTCGAACCCCGAGCGGCAGCAACAGGCCCGCGACGGGTTCCCGGACGTACGCGTCGCCGCGACCCCGGACGAGCTGTTCGCCCGCGCCGGCGAACTGGACCTGATCGTCATCGCGTCCCCGAACAGGACGCACGTCCCGCTCGCCACGGCCGCCCTGAAGGCCGGTCTGCCGGTCGTCGTCGACAAGCCGCTCTCCGGCACGGCGGCCGAGGCGCGCGAGCTGGCGGCGCTGGCCGAGGAGCGCGGCCTGCTCCTGTCCGTCTTCCAGAACCGTCGCTGGGACAACGACTTCCTCACCCTGCGCAAGCTGATCGACGAGGGCGAACTCGGCGCCGTGCACCGCTTCGAGTCCCGCTTCGAGCGCTGGCGTCCGCAGCTCAAGGGCGGCTGGCGGGAGTCCGGCGACCCCGCAGAGATCGGAGGTCTGCTCTACGACCTCGGCAGCCACGTCGTCGACCAGGCGCTGGTCCTCTTCGGCCCGGTGACCGCCGTCTACGCCGAGGCGGACATCCGGCGCGACGGTGCGCGGACCGACGACGACACGTTCATCGCGCTGACGCACGCGAACGGCGTCCGCTCCCACCTCTACGCCTCGGCGACCACCGCCCAGCTCGGCCCGCGCTTCCGCGTCCTGGGCTCGAAGGCCGGCTACGTCAAGCACGGCCTCGACCCCCAGGAGGCCGCCCTGCGCGACGGCCTGCGCCCCGGCGCGACCGGCGCCGGCTGGGGCACGGAACCCGAGGAGCTGTGGGGCCGTATCGGCGCCGGGGAGTCCCCGGTGACGGGCGGCGGACAGCCCGTGCCGACCCTCCCCGGCGACTACCCCGCCTACTACGCGGCCGTGGCGAAGGCCCTGCTGGCGGGCGCTCCCAACCCGGTGACCGCGCGGGAGGCGGCCGCCGCCCTGGACGTACTGGAGGCCGCCCGCCGGTCGGCCCTGGAGAAGGTGACGGTGACGCTGTGACCACCCCGAAGCAGACCCCGGAACTCACCCCGGGCGTGGAGGAGCTGGAGGCGCAGGAACGCCGCCTGGTCCTCCCCCGGTTCACGTACGACGACGCGTGGGCGCTCGGCTCCCTGCTGGTGGAGATGGCGCGCGAGCGCCAGGCCCCCGTCGCCGTCGACATCCACCGCGCGGGCCAGCAGCTCTTCCACGCCGCCCTGCCCGGCTCCACCCCCGACAACGACGTCTGGATCGCCCGCAAGCGCCGGGTGGTGGAGCGCTACGGCTCCGCCTCCTACCTGGTGGGCGCCCGCCACCGCGCCAAGGGCACGACGTTCGAGGCGTCCTCCCGCCTGGACCCCGACACCTACGCGGCCCACGGCGGCTCCTTCCCCATCACGGTGGAGGGCGTGGGCGTCATCGGCGCGGTGACGGTCTCGGGCCTTCCCCAGCTCCAGGACCACCAGATGGTGGTGGAGGCCCTGGAGCACTTCCTGACCCGCTCGTAGCACCACAGGGGCGCGGGGCTGTGCCGGTATGCGGCTCCGCCGCGTGGGCGCGCGGGGGTCTGGGAGCGAAGCCCCCAGGGACGGGAAGGGAAGGGGCGGCGGGGGCGAAAACCCGAGCCCGGGCTCAGGCGTCCTTGAACTCCTGCCGCTGCCGCCCCAGCCCCCCGATCTCCAGCTCGACCACGTCCCCCGCCCGCAGATACGGCTTCGGCTCCGGCTGCCCCAGAGCCACCCCCGCCGGCGTCCCGGTGTTGATGACGTCACCGGGATGGAGCGTCATGAACTGGCTGACGTACCGCACGACCTCACCCACCGGGAAGATCTGCTCGGCGGTCGTCCCGTCCTGCTTCAGCTCCCCGTTGACCCACAGCCGCAGCGACAGGTCCTGCGGATCGCCGACCTCGTCCGCCGTCACCAGCCACGGCCCCAGCGGGTTGAACGTCTCGCAGTTCTTCCCCTTGTCCCAGGTCCCGCCCCGCTCGATCTGGAACTCCCGCTCGGAGACGTCGTGCGCGACGGCGTACCCGGCGACATGCGCGAGCCCGTCCTCCGCCGACTCCAGATACCGCGCCGTACGCCCGATCACGACCGCCAGTTCGACCTCCCAGTCGGTCTTCACCGACCCGCGCGGCACCAGCACCGTGTCGTCGGGGCCGACGACCGTGTCCGCCGCCTTGAAGAAGATCACCGGCTCGGCGGGCGGCTCGGCCCCCGTCTCGCGGGCGTGGTCGTGGTAGTTCAGCCCGATGCAGACGATCTTCCCGATCCGCGCCACCGGCGGCCCGGTCCGGAGCTCCTCCCCGTCCAGCGCGAGCAGCTCGCCGCTGTCGGCGGCGGCCCTGATCCGGCCGAGCGCGGCCTCGTCGGCGAGCAGCGCCCCGTCGATGTCCGCGACGAGACCCGACAGGTCACGCAGGGTTCCCTCGTCGTCGAGCAGCGCGGGCCGCTCCTGTCCCGCCGTACCGACTCGCAGCAGTTTCATGATTCACGTCTCCCTCGATCGCGGGCCCGCCCGATGAACACGGCCCGGATGCGGCGAGGCGCAGCCATCGGATGACTGGTCGATCCTCCAAGCCCGCGTTCCACTCCGCAAGACCCGGTTCACGTACTGGACCGCAAGCTCCCGTGCACCCGACCCCCAGGGGCGCGGGGAACCGCGCACACCCAGCCCCGTACCCCCACACCTGCCGGCCAACGGCAACCCCGACTTCCCAGGGGCGCGGGGAACTGCGCACCCAGCCCCCACACCCGTCAGCCAACGGCAACCCCGACCCGGCCCGGCTCGGCCCGCGCTCAGCGGTACAGCACGGCCCGCTCCGCCACGCTCCACGTCGTACTGGTCACCATGTACAGCGCGGCCGCCAGCGGCATGACGGCGACGGTGACGAGCGTGAAGAAGGACATGAACGGCATCACCCTGGTCACCGCCCCCAGTCCCGGCACCTGCTCCCCCGCACCGGCCGTCACGGGGTTGGCGGCCATCATCCGCCGGGACAGCCGGTAGCCGAACCAGGCGACCACGGTGACGACCGCGAACAGTCCGACGTACACGAGTCCGGGCCCGCCGAACACCCCGCCGTCCCCGAGCGCGTCCGCCCACCTGTCGCCGAGCGGCGCCTCGAACAGCCGGTGTCCGAGCAGCTCGTTGGCCCGTCCGCCGATCGTCTCGCTGGAGAAGAGGTGGTACAGCAGGAAGAACGCGGGCAGTTGGAGCAGGCTGGGCAGGCATCCGGAGAGCGGCGACACCTTCTCCCGCGCGTGCAGTTCCAGTACGGCCCGCTGCAGCTTCTCGGGGTCGCGGCCGTGTTTGCGGCGCAGCTCGGCGATGCGCGGCTGGAGCGCCGCCCGGGCCTTCTGTCCGCGCGCGGCGGCCCGGGACAAGGGGTGGACGAGGAGTCGTACGAGGGCGGTGAACAGGACGATCGCGGCGGCCGCCGCGGAGACGCCGAACAGCGGCTGGAGCAGGTCGGCCAGGTGCTCGACCAGGCTGGCGAAGACGGACATGGGTGAGCCCTCCGGGGGTCTCGTCGTGCCGGGAGTACGGATGGCGGCATGACGACCCGCAGCAGGGCGTGGTGAACGTACGTGAACGTACGGAAGAAGTGCCCTACGCGGCGGTCGCCGGGAGGGCGTGCCCCGGTGCCCGGGGTCTGGTGCGCCCCTTGGCGTCGGGGTCGCGCTGGGGCAGGAAGGCGGTGCGCCGGTCACGGTCACGCAGGGCCGTACGCACCCGGGTGGGCGCCACGGCGGGCACCCGGCGGGCGAGGACGAGCGCGCAGACGGTGAGCGCGGTACCGGCGGCGGCGGTCGCGGCGAGCGCGACGTCGACCACGGAGAGCCCGCCGGCGGCCGGCAGCAGGAGCAGGACGACCTGAACGACAGGCAGGAGCACGGCGACGAGCCGGACCGTCCGTCCGCGCATCACCCGCCCCCTCCCCCGCTCGTCTTCCGCTGTCTTCCTTATGCCGGATCGATCTCGACGGGCTGCAGCAGACGCTTCGGCTTGAGCAGTGCCCGGCTGACCGGATCCGCCGGGTCCGGATTGAGTCCGGGTCCCGGCAACACCTCAACGTCCGGTACGGGCACGATGGTTCCGCAGGCCGGACATTCGCCGTACGGGCCGAGTTCGGTACCGCAGTCGGCGTGCCGGAAGACCCGCAACCGGACCCGCGTGATGTGCTCGCGCCCCCACAGCCCGAGCGCCCGCAGAGTGGGCCACAGCGCGGTCCCGCGGTCGGTGAGGACGTACTCGTCCCGTGGTGGCGACTCCTGGTACCGGCGCTTCTCCAGGATCCCCTGCGCGGTCAGCGTCCGGAGGCGGGCGGCGAGGACCGCGCGCGGGATGCCGAGGTGGACGAGGAAGTCGTTGTAGCGCCGCACGCCGTAGAACGCGTCGCGGATGACGAGCAGCGTCCAGCGTTCCCCGATGACCTCGAGGGCGCTCGCGATCGAGCACTCCTGTGCCGCGTAGTCCTTGCCCAGTGTCATGCCGTCCACTGTAACCACTTTCCCCGCTGTTGGTTCAATGACCGAACTTGGAGTGCTACGGTTGGCCGCCCAGGAAGGTTCAATGAACGAACCCAGTCGACCCGGAAGCCCTCGTCACAGCGAGCCGATCCCGCAGAGGACCCCTGACAGACATGACCGGCACCGATTCCTCCCCCGCGACCGCGCGGACCGACGCCCCCACCGCCGTACGACCGGACGTCACCGCCCCCCGCCAGGACCCGCCCCCACACCCCGGCGCCACCCTCGCCCTGACCAGCGTCGCCACCGCCGTGGCGCTGATGACGTACACCGCGCCGATCGTCACGCTCCCCGACACCGCGGCCGCCCTGCACACCCCGCTGTCCGCCCAGGCCTGGCTGCTCAACGGCACCCCGCTGGGCCTGGCCGCCCTGCTCCTGGTCGCCGGCAGCCTCGCCGACGACTACGGCCGCCGCCGGATCTTCGTCTCCGGCACCCTCGCCCTCGGCATCACCACCGCACTGGGCGCCCTCGCCACCACCACCTGGCTGTTCACCCTGGCCCGCATCGCCCAGGGCGCGGCCAGCGCGGCCCTGCTGGCCAGCAGCCTCGGCCTGATCGTGCACGCCTTCCCGACACCGGCCGGCCGGCTGCGGGCGACAGGCGTGTGGGGCGCGTTCGTCACCGGCGGCATCGCGGTGGGCCCGCTGCTCGCCGCGGGGATACCCGACTGGCGCGCGGTGTACGGCGTCCTGGGCGCTGCCGCACTGGTCATCGCCGTTCTCGGCACCCGCGCACTCACCGAATCACGCTCACCGCGCGGAGGCCGGCCGGACTTCGCCGGGGCCGTCACCTTCGGCCTGGCCCTCGTCTCCCTGGTCGCGGCCCTCACCCTGGGCCGGGACGGCTGGCTGCGCACACCGGTGTGGCTGCTGCTCGCGGCGGCCGTCGTGCTCCTGACCGCGTTCGCACTGGTGGAGCGCCGCACCGCCACCCCCATGATCGACCTGTCCCTGCTGCGCCGCCCCGGCTTCCTCGCCTCCTCCGTCGGCGGCCTGTTCACGGGTCTGTCCGTGATCGGCCTGTTCAGCTTCCTGCCGGCGGTGCTCCAGCGCAGCCTCGGCATGTCCGCGATGGACACGGCATGGCTGACCCTGCTGTGGGCGGGCCTCGCCTTCGTCGTCGCCCTCCAGGCCCGCCGCCTGGCCGGCCGCGTCCCCACCCGGATCCAGCTGGCGATCGCCTTCGTCCTCCACGCGGTCGGTGTCCTGACGATGCTGGGCGCAGTCGGCGCGGGCTCCGCGGCCCGCTTCGTCCCGGGCATGATCGTCGCCGGGGCCGGCAGCGGCCTGCTCAACGCGGCGCTCCCCCTGCTCGCCGTCGAATCGGTCCCGCCGACCCGGGCCGCGATGGGATCCGGCGCCCAGCAGACCTTCCGCTACATCGGCTCCTGCGCCGGCGTCGCCCTGACCATCGCCGTCGCGACCTCGTCGAGCGGCGGGCCGGCCCGGGGCACGGACATCGCGATGGTGGTCTCGGTGGTCCTGGCACTGGTGGCGGCGGTGGCGGTCGTGGGCCTGCGGGAACGGGCGTAGGACGGCCCGCGGGACCCGACGCTCTCTCACCTTCTGTCACCGGTCGGCAGTACGGTGTCCCCCATGCGCCCCGACACGCCTGCCGAAAACGTCGACCACACCGCCGAAGCCGCCCGCCTGGAGCGGATCGCCGACCTCTACCCCGAGGACGCCGAGGCCCTGCTCCTGCGGGCCGCCGCCCACCGCGAACTCTCCGGCGACCGCCCCGCCGCGACCGCCCTCTACGACCGCCTGCTGGCCTCTTCCCTGGAACTGGACGACCCGTATCTGGTACGGGCCCTCAAGGCGTCCAACCTCCGGGAGTACGGCCACGAGGCGGAGGCCCGCGCGATCATCGACGGCATCCGCACGGCGGCCCCGCGCGACGCGGCCCCCTGGGTGATCGTCGCGGAGTCCCTGGAAGCGCACGACGAGCTGGAACAGGCGCAGGAGACGTTCACGCAGGCGGTACGCCTCCTCCTGACCGGCGTCGGGAAACCCCCGCGCGCCACCCACCCGCTCCTCTTCGGCCGCCACCGCGTGCGCAGGATGCTGGGCGCGGCGCACGACGAGTGGGACGCCCTGGCGGACACCGTCCACACCCTCCCGATCACCCTGGACGAACTCCACGACCCGAAGCGGGTGTGGTCCCTGGGCTCGGAGAACCCGGTGGAACTGGAGGCGGAGATCATCCGCCTGCGCGCGGAGCTGGGCGCGTACCGGGAGGCGTTGTCCCGCCCGTTCCCGGTGGCGGTGCTGCACTGGCCGGCCGGCGAACTGGCGGAACTGCTGTCGGCGTACCCGGCGCTCGCGGAGGAGTACCCGTCGCACGGGGAGCACCTGACGTCGATAGAGGCGGCCCTGCGCGAACTGGCCGCGTCCGGCACCGCGAACCTGGGCATCGTGACGGGCACGGTCCCGTCGTACGAGGCCTTCGCCGCCTCGGAGCTCACCTCCCCCACCGACCCGGCCCTGCTCCCGCAGTACGCCACGACGCTGGCGGCCCGGGGCCGGGCGGTGGCGTGGCCCCCGGAGCGGCCGGCGGCGTGCTGGTGCGGTTCGGGGCGGGCGTACGGGGAGTGCCACGGCGCGGACGTGTGACGGCTCCCCGGGGCGGAAACCTGCGGGTCAGGCCGTCGCCGGGTCGCCGACGGTCACCCGCTCACCCGGGGCGCACCGCACCAGGCGCGCGTCGTGGCCACGGCGCCCCGCCTCCGCGAGGAAGTCCTCCAGCGGGGATCGGAAGACCGTGTAGTCGCTGTGGTGGACGGGCAGCGCGCGTCGTGGGCGCAGCAGGTCGAGCAGGTCGGCGCCCTGCCCGGCGTCCATGGTGACCACCAGGCCGCCGGGCAGGGTCGTACCGCCGAGGTGCAGGACGGCCAGGTGGATGTCCGGGTAGCGCGCGGCGATCTCGCGCAGTCCGTCGTACATCAGGGTGTCGCCGGAGAGGTAGAGGACCAGCCGGGTCTCCCCCGAGCGGTCGCCGAACTCCAGCATGCTGCCCATCACGGGCGGCAGCAGGGCCCGCAGCGGGCCGGGCGCGTGGCGGCCGGGCAGCGAGGTGACCCGCACGGAGGAGTCCCCGTGCCGCAGCGCCTGACTCTGCCAGGTACGCAGCCCGGTGGCGCGGCGGAACCCGTACAGGCCCTTCAGCAGGCGGGCACCGTGCGGGGTGGTGACGAACGGCAGGCCCCGGTCCAGCCCGCGCCGGGCCACCCGGTCGAAGTGGTCGCCGTGCAGATGCGAGAGCACGACGGCGTCCAGGTCCGCGTGGGGCAGGTCCGCCACGTCCAGGGCGGGCTCGGTCAGCCGGCGTGAGCGGAGTCCGTACCCGAGGTGGGCAAACTGCCCGCGGTGCAGGAAGTTCGGATCGGTCAGCAGCGTCAGCTCCCCGTAGCGGATCAGCAGGGTGGCGTTGCCGATGAAGAGGATCTCCGCAGTGCCCTCGGGCGGATGCTGCCGCACGGCCGGCTCCCTCCGTCGTTCACGGGTCCCCGTACGCCCCGAGTGCGCGGCAGCGACGGATCCACACCCGCGCCGGCCGGTCACCCCGCCGGAACCCCGTCCGCCGGAACCCCCGCGTCCGGGGTGCGCGCCGGCTGCGCCGGCTCATGACATCGCTTCCTCGCGGTCAGGCCCGGCGGGCGTGGGACGTGAGGCGATCGGCGAGCGCGGTGACGAGGTCGCGCAGTTCATCGGGGCGCTCGATGACGAACGGCCGGTCGAGTGAGGCGAGTACCGGAGGCAACCAGTCGAGCCGCTCCGCCCGCAGCTCGACGCGCAGCCAGCGCTCGGTCGCCCGGTCCTGTCCTGCCGCGGGCTCGTGCTCCTCCAGGCTCGCGATGCCGGCGGGCAGGTGGGCGCGGATCTGCTCGACCGTCCCGTGGATCCGCAAGGTCACCTCATGCCGGTACTCGGCCGTGGCGAATCCTGACAACACGCGCTGTGCCGGACCGGGACCCACGGGCGCTTCGAACGAGCCGGGCAGGGTCCGCGCGTCCGCGATGCGATCGAGCCGGAAGGTCCGGTCCTCGCCGATCCGGGCGTCCCTGCCCGTGACGTACCACCGGCCCGCGTGCGCGACGATCCCGTACGCGTGCAGCGTGCGTTCACTGCGCCGTCCGTCGCGGCCGGTGTAGCGGATCGAGACCGGCCGGCGGTGGCGCACCGCGTCGGCGAGGGTGAGCAGGACCCCGGCGTCCGGGCTGTCGAACTCTCCGGGCGGTTCCGTGAAGGCGAGGGATTCCAGGAGGGTGTCGAGCCGGCGTGCGATGTGCCGGGGCAGCACCCGCCGGATCTTCGCCGATGCCGTCTCGTTCGCCGCGTGCTGCGCCGTCGTCAGCCCTGCTCGGCGGCCGGCGACCAGGCCGAGCAGCACGGCCAGCGCCTCGTCGTCGCTGAGCATGAGCGGAGGCAAGCGGTACCCGGGGGCGAGCCGGTACCCGCCGTAGCGGCCGCGCACCGATTCCACGGGCACGTCCAGGTCGATCAGCTGGTCCACATAGCGCCGCACGGTACGCCCCCCGACGCCGAGCCGGTCGGCCAGTTCGGCCACCGTCCGGGTGCCGCCCGACTGCAGCAGCTCCAGGAGTGTCAGCACGCGGGCAGTGGGTCGGGGCATGTACACAACCTAACGCGGATACAGGACCGATTCTGTCCACTATTTCTCCTAGCCTGCGACGTGCACGCCACCAGCACAACCAAGGAGATCCCCATGGAGTTCGTCTCGATCCGCATCATCACCAGCGACGTCGCACGCCTCGTCGAGTTCTACGAGCGAGCCACAGGGGTGCGGGCGACGTGGGCCACCGAGGACTTCGCCGAACTCAGGACCGCGGGCGCCACCCTCGCGATCGCCGGCACCCGCACCGTCCCGCTGTTCGCCCCGGGCTCCGCCCGCCCGGCGGACAACCACAGCGTGATCACCGAGTTCCTCGTCGACGACGTGGACCGCGTTCACCGGAACCTGACCGGTTTCGTCACCGACTTCGTCAACGAGCCCACCACGATGCCCTGGGGCAACCGGTCGCTGCTGTTCCGCGACCCCGACGGCAACCTCGTCAACTTCTTCACCCCCGTCACCCCGGCTGCCATCGAGAAGTTCGCACGCTGACACCACGCAGAGCCGCGGTCCCCTGCCAGGATCGAGTTCGTCAGACACCGCTCAGCGGCAGACACCGCGTAGCGGCCCCGCCGGCGGTCAGCACACCTCACCCGGCGCGGCGTAGCCGTACCCGCGTCCGACGTCTCCCCCTCGCGGGGGAGACGGATCCCCCGCGCACGGGATCTCCCGCACCACCCCGGCGGCTGTACTGGACGCAGCCGACACCAACGCCGAGAGAAGGACACCCGATGCGCACCTGGACGAGACGACGCCTGCTGCTCTCCGCCGCCTCGACGGCCGGACTCGCCGCGACGGCGTCCGTACCCGTACCGGCCCACGCCGTGACCGGGACGCCTCCCGCGCCCGACGACGCCGTGGTGCGGCGTCTGAACGCCCTGCCGGGCGTGCGGATCGTGGAGGAACGGCCGGGCGCCGAGCCGGGGTACCGCTTCTTCGTGCTCGGGCTGCGCCAGCCGGTCGACCACACCGACCCCTCGGCCGGTACGTTCGAGCAGCGCCTCACCCTGCTCCACACCTCCGCCGAGTGCCCCACCGTCCTGTTCACGACCGGTTACGAGGCCACGCCCACGCCCCGGCGCACCGAACCGACCGTCCTCCTGGGCGGTAACCAGCTCCAGGTCGAGCACCGTTACTTCGGCACCTCGATCCCCCGGCCCCACGACTACTCCCACCTGACCGTCCGCCAGGCCGCCGACGACCACCACCGCGTCGTCCGGGCCTTCCGCCGGCTCTACCCCGGCGCGTGGATCTCCACCGGCGGCAGCAAGGGTGGCATGGCGAGCGTGTACCACCGCCGCTTCCACCCCCACGACGTGGACGGCACCGTGGCCTACGCGGCCCCGAACAACGTCGACGACCGCGACGACTCCGCCTACCTCCGCTTCCTGGCCACCGTGGGCACACCCGCCGACCGCCAGGCGATCGAAGCGGTCCAGCGCCGGCTCCTCCTCCACCGTGCGGAGCTGGTCACCCGCTACGAGGCCGCGACGACCGCCACCGGGGACGGCTTCCGCATCGTCGGCAGCGCCGACAAGGCGTTCGAGGTCGCCGTCCTGCGCGTTCCCTTCATGTTCTGGCAGAACGGCGGCAGCCCGGCGGACCTCGCCGCCGTACCCGGCCCGGACGCCACCACCGACGAGCTGTACACCTGGCTGGACCGCACGACGGGCCTGGCCCTCTACGCCGACACGAACGCCCGCGCGTACATCCCGTACTGGTACCAGCTCGGCACCCAACTGGGTTACCTCAGCGTCCCCACCGCCCACCTGGCCGATCTGCTGCGCCACCCGGACGCCATCGAGCCGCGTACCTTCGTCCCCCGCGACATCCCCCTGCGCTTCGACACCGGCGCGATGCCGGACATCGACCGCTGGGTCCGCCGCAGCGGCAGCCGCCTGCTGTTCGTCAACGGGACGCGGGACCCCTCGGTCGCCGAACCCTTCCGCCCCGGCCCCCGCGACTCCCGCCTCCTGTGGGCCCCCGGAGCCAACCACCACACGAGCATCGCCGCACTCTCCGCGACGGACCGCGCCGAGGCCACCGCCATGCTCACCCGCTGGGCCGCCCGCGGCACGCGGGCGCCGCGTCCGTGAGCACCGTGCGCCCATGGACCACCCCGACACCCCGCCCACCCGGACCTGCCGCCGCCTCCCCCTCAACCACGAGTCCCACCCCTGAGCGGTGAAAGATCGGTTTCCGAGCCGGAGCCCCAGCTGTCGGCCAGTGTGCGGTCGAGGAGGGGGAGCAGGCGGTCCCAGTGGCGCTGCAGCCCGGCCATGAGCGCGGGCCGGACCTCTTCTCCGATGTGCTCGGGAAGTTCGATCAGCGGTGCCGGGCCGTGCCGGTAGAAGAAGTTGGGCACGAGTACGCAGTACCCGTGCCCGGCCAGTTCGCAGGCCATCTCCCGCAGCACGGGCCGGATGCCGAAGCCGTCCGCGTACATCAGCACCCCCGGGCGCCGCCCGCCCCCGTCGGGGAAGGCGGCGAAGGCGTCGGCCCGGCCGTCCGTGGTGGGAATGTGCAGCGTCCTGGTGAGCATGAATTCTCCTGTCGTGATTGATGTATCGGGCCTGTGAACAGCCGCCCGGCCCGTGCGCCCGCCTCCCGCGACCGGGTTGGCTGTCTCGCGGGAGCAGCCGCGGAGCGCGACCCCGGCGCTCCCACTTCTCACCTGGGTGACCTCGTCGGCGCCCTCATCGGCGAGGTCCCACAACGCGGGGACTCAATCCCCGATGTCGTCCAGGGCCGACCGCGCTGCCGCAGTGAACTCGCCCATCCGCTCCGAGAGCCGGGCCACTTCGACGGCGTGACGCTCCACGAAGCGGACGTTGCCGTCCGGGGCGTTCGCCGGCGAGTCACGCAGGGCAAGGAGGGTCGTCTGCATCGACTTGAGCGTGGTGTAGACGCTCCGCGCGACCTGCTCCACCGTCTCCGGCCCCTCGACGGCGAGATTGGCCCAAGCGGCCTGCGCAAGCGCCAACTGCCCTTGGGCATGCTGCATCCTGCGATCGACTTCCTCGGTGTCCCTCTCGCCCACGAACGCACGACCGGCCAGCTTCAGAGCGTGCCGGCACTCGGTCGCCGGAGCGAGGAAGGCGCTGTAAGCGTCCCGACGCACCTGCCTACGCCAGTGCGCATGCTCGGCCCTCGCCTGGGCCTGCACCTGCTGCCGCGCCGACCACCCTGTGATCGCCGAGGCGAGGACGGTGCCCGCCACACCGACTGTCGCTCCGAGCAACGCCGCTAATCCTTGATCCACGAGGGGTGTGTCTACCGCACTCGTCACCTCATTGCCATGCTGTCACCTTCTGGCGCGAGCACCCGTAGCTCACGGCTCCTGATCGGAAGCGCTCTGCTCCCAGTACCTCCGGTGATGGCGAAAGTACTCCGGGTGGACCCGGTGGCTGTCCTTCACGGTGAGCTTCGGCAGGAGCCTCGCGCCTGCGAGGTCTGATCGCACGATGACGGACCAGTCTTCATCCACTGTGATCGCGCCAATGTCGAGTCGCACATGACAGTTGGGGCAAAGACACAGGATGTTGGGCTCGACGTCGGGGCCGTGATGGGGCTTCCCCAGAGGTCGTATGTGGGCGCCCTGACTGTATGGGCTACCATCCGGACCCGTCAGACGCAGGCCACACAGCTGACACTCCCCGTCATAGAGTTGCTTGATCCGTTGTGCGGCAGCCGTGTCCCTGATCAGGCGGCGCACTCGCATGCTGCGCGAGCGCGGGAACTTCTCCACGTCCCACTGCTCACCAGGCGGCTCTTCGCCTTCCTGCTGTCCGTCGCCTTGCTCATCTTGCTCGTGGTCGAGCTCTTCCAATACGTCGATGACATGCCGTTCGACCGGCGTCTGCACCTGCTCCTGGTCACGCAAGCGCCTCAGGTCAAACTGGCAGATATCAATCGGCGAACCATCAGGAGCCGGGTACTTGGAGGGCGCCGTGCGCACCTCCGTGATCTCGTACAGGCCGTCGTATCTGTAGGAGTCGAAGGGCGAGTACCGCGGATCTCCCTCGTAGCCTCGGATCACGCGGATGGGATGGCCACGCTCATAGCTGAGCAGGAGCGCAGCATTGTCCGGGTAGGACCACGACTGGCTGCGGAGGAGCCTTCCGGTGGATTCGTCCTTGTCCTTCCCCTCCGAAGCCCCCGTGTATCGGATCCACTCCCAGTGGTCCTCGTCGTCCACATAGCCGCCGTGCAGGACGATCGCATCCCCGACCTTGCTGCCGTCCTTGTCGAGCAGCCAAGAGATGCCTTTCTGGTTCGTCTGGTGCAGTTTCGCGTGCTGCACATTTTTTCGCCGATGGAAGACCATGCCGACGGGCACGCCCTCTATATGTCCGATGACACGTTCGATTTTCACCCATCCATACTGGATCGAGAGTGATCGTTTTTTACCGAACTCCTCCTCAGCGAAGCCGAGTTGTGACCGTCCAGCGGACAGTGTCGGCCAACCTCACCCTGGGCTGTCAGAGCTCTCTGTTACACATGAGCCGAGTTGTCCGGCGTGATCAAAGGAGTTCGTGTGTCTGAGCTGGAGGATCTGTCCCAACCTGCCGCGGGCCTGTATGAGCAACTGATCACGCTCCGTTTCGAGCAGAAGCTTCAGCAGCTCTCCCAACTTGGCTGGCATCCAATGAGCGAAGCAGTGGGCTCGGAGTCGGTCCCTCACGTACTTGCACGACACGTCTCACACACCGTGCGTCGCGTTCTGCAGAACTTGCCTGCTGAGGAGCGCGTGCACGCGGCCAACCACATCCTGGAGTCCATCGGCACGCTGAAGGGCGCCCAAGAATGGGTGGACCTCGTCGCAGATGGCCCTCAGCAGCTCCTAGCGATCACGCGGCAGGAGGCGCCAGGAGTCTTCGCCGTACGCCCCGGCATCCCGCTCTCAGATACCGCGCTCCTGACCAACTCTCCCGAGGACCCCAGCCTCGGATTCGAACTGCGCGCAGAGCTCGCTACGGCCGACCGCGTGGATCTCCTGTGCGCCTTCGTCAAGTGGCACGGGTTGCGGGTCATTGAGCGGTCCTTGCGTGCGGCTTATGAGCGGGGGGTGCCGATACGGGTCTTGACCACGACGTACATTGGCGCCACTGAGCGGCGGGCGTTGGACCGCTTGGTCGAGGACTTCGGAGCCGAGGTCAAGGTCAACTACGAGACGCGTTCGACGCGGCTCCACGCCAAGGCCTGGCTGTTCCGACGGGACAGCGGTTACGACACCGCGTACGTCGGTAGCTCAAATCTGTCGAAGGCCGCTCTCCTCGATGGTCTGGAGTGGAACGTTCGCTTGTCCTCCGTAGCCACGCCCGATGTGATGCGGAAGTTTGAAGCGACGTTCGAGTCGTACTGGAATGACCCGTCCTTCGAGGTATACGACCCTGACACCGATGGCAGTCGCCTGCAAGAAGCGCTGGCAGTGGCTGGCGGTGCGCCGTCAGCAGACAGGGTCATCACACTGTCCGGCCTTGAGGTACGGCCGTATCCCTATCAGCGAGACATGCTTGAGCGCCTTGACGTCGAGCGTGAGGTCCATGATCGGCACCAGAACCTCTTGGTAGCGGCGACCGGCACGGGCAAGACCGTCATGGCTGCACTTGACTACAGGCAGCTCCGCGAGAGACGTGGGCGCGATTTGCACCTCCTGTTCGTCGCTCATCGCAAGGAAATCTTGCAGCAGTCCTTGCGGACCTATCAGGACATCTTGCTCGATGCGAACTTCGGGGAGCCCCTGCATAGCGGCGAGATCCCAGAGCGCTGGACGCACGTGTTTGCGAGCGTCCAGTCACTCAACGCACGGATGCTTGATCGTCTCGCACCCGATCACTTCGACGTCATCGTGATCGATGAGTTCCACCACGGAACTTCACCGACCTACCGGAAAATCATTGATCACTTCCGGCCGATGGAGTTGCTGGGCCTGACTGCCACGCCGGAGCGCATGGACGGAAAAAACATTCAGGACGAGTTCTTCGACGGTCGTATCGCCGCCGAGATGCGACTGTGGGAAGCCCTGGACAACAAGCTCCTGTGCCCCTTCCACTACTTCGGCATCAGTGACACCACTGACCTGAGCGACGTGGAGTGGAAGCGCGGAGCGTATGACGTCAGCGCGCTCAGCAACGTTCTGACAGGCAACAAGGTCCGCGCTGGCCTCGTCGTCAAGGCCGTCGAGGAAAAGGTGGCAGACCCCCACCACATGCGAGCCTTGGGGTTTTGCGTCTCCGTCGCTCATGCGCACTTCATGGCGGAGGCCTTCCGTTCGGCTGGCTTCAACGCCGTCGCGGTCTCCGGGGAGACGCCGGCCGATCAGCGGCGGCAGGCGCTCGCGGACCTGAGATCAGGAGCACTTCAGGTGGTCTTCTCGGTCGACCTCTTCAACGAAGGCGTCGATGTCCCGGATGTGGACACCTTGCTTCTCCTCCGTCCGACGTCGAGCGCGACTGTGTTCCTTCAGCAGCTCGGTCGTGGACTACGGCGTTCCGGCAACAAAGCCGTGCTGACCGTGCTGGACTTCATCGGCCAGCACCGTAAGGAGTTCCGTTTCGAGAACCAGTTCCGTGCCCTCACGAACCTGACGCGCAAGCGGCTGCTGGACCACATCGAGCATGACTTCCCGAAGCTCCCCTCCGGCTGCGAGATCGTGCTGGAGGAGAAGGCGAAGCACACCATCATCGCCAACATCAAGGACCAGCTCAGCGTCAACGTGACCACTCTGGCGCGTGAAGTGGCCGACTACGGAGAGCCCCTTCTCGGCCGCTACCTGGAGGAGAGCGGCCGAGACATTCAGGAGGTGTACCGAGGAAACGGGAACTCCTGGACGGGGCTACTCCGACGCTCCGACCTGACGGACCGCGAGGCACCTGAAGGGGAGGCCACTCTCCTCAAGCGGGTGCCTGCGTTCCTGCATGTCGACGACCCTCTGCGAGTGGACGCCTACACACGCATACTCGAAGACGACGCCGCTTCTTACAGTGACCTCGATGAACAAGGGAAGGCTTACGCCCGCATGCTGTTCTTCCAGCTGTGGCCGCTGGGCGGCATTACGAGGAAGGGCTTTGCAAGCTACGAAGCGGGGTTTTCCGCCCTCCGAAAGCAGCAGGCCTTCCGTAGCGAGCTACGCCAGGTACTGGCCTACAACCTCGCCCATACCGAGCACGTACCGATTCCCCTCCTCGGCGTGGCCGGTGACCGGAGTATCCCCCTGACCGTGCATGCCTCCTACAGTCGAGAAGAGATTCTTCCTGCACTCGGCCAGGCGGACATCGGAGGCTTTATGCCCGGTGACTTTCGCGAGGGCGTGAAGTGGTGCGAGTCAATCGCGACGGATGCGCTCCTCATCACCTTGGAGAAGGATGAGAAGGACTTTTCCCCTCAAACTCGCTACCACGACTTCGCACTGAGTGAGACGCAGTTCCACTGGGAGTCCCAGAACCAAACCTCCGAGACGTCCCCGACCGGGTTGAGGTATCAACATCATGTCGCCGAGGGTAGCCAGGTGTTGCTCTTCGTCCGCCGCTACAAGACCACTGATATAGGCGGCGCTCAGCCTTGGATGCTTCTGGGACCTGCTGAGTACCAGAGCCATGAGGGCAGCAAACCGATGGCCATCACCTGGAAGTTGAAACATGAGCTCCCGGCGGATGTGCTGTCGTACGCCAAGGCAGTAGCGGCGGGCTGACCGTCAGCGGGAGACGCGGGTCGCCTCCAACTCGGCCTCGAAGTGTGTCTGGGCGCGGTCCAGGATTTCATCCGTGTCATGGCCGTGCGTCTGGAGCCAGTGCAGCAGGTCGGCGATGACATCGATGGCGGCTGCTTCTGCCGCCATCGCACCCAGCCGACTGCGCCGGGAGGTGCTGAACAGCTCGCCGTCACCATAGGAGCTGAGAACCTTGGCGGCTCTCGTAATGCGCGCGCCAGCATGTCCATCGAGTGCGGCCGGGGTGGCGACGAACTCGCACCACGTCACCTTGCTGTCGTCGTGCAGTTCGATGCCCCAGCGTTCCGTCAGGGCGTCAATGAGCGCCATGCCTCGTCCACTTTCCGCGTCGTCACTCGCCTCTACGAGCACGGGAAGGGAACGGGCGTCCGGGTCTCGCAGCTCGATGCGGAGGCGGGCGTCTCTCAGGGAGACGGTGAGGTTGGCGGGGGTGCCGCAACCGACGTGCGTGATCACGTTGGACACGAGCTCACTGACACACAGTTGGGCTGAGTCACCGAGTTCTTGCAGCCCCCAGTCACTCAGCCGGGTCCGTACGAGACCGCGTAGGACTGCGACCTCCTCTGGTTCAGCAAGGAACGAAAACCCCCAGGACGCCAAGGGGATGTTGGCGGATTCATCCACGGTTCTACTCCTGCCTGGGACACGATGGTTACTCCATGAAGCACGTCCCACACCGAGAGTTGCATTGAAACTCTCAAAATGGAACTCTCATTAGCGGCTTGCTGGAGCGCGTTACTGCCGTACGCGCCCCCGGCGCACACCGTCTTGCCGTTCTTCCCGGCGGGCGCCAATGATCATTCGACGGACAAGAAGGGCTTGATCCATGGCAGTTGGACCCACCACCCGAAGGCGCCAATTGGGCGCCGACCTGCGACGACTCCGTGAGCTGAAGGGGTTGACGCTAGAGGAAGCGGGTGCCCGAGTCGGCATCTCGAAAGCAACCCTCAGCCGCTACGAAACCAAGGAAGGCACAGTCAAGTGGCCAGCCGTCGACGCCTTGTGCCGTGAGTACGGAGCGACAGACGAGGAACGCCTTGCATTGGTCGAGCTGGCCAAGGGCGCCAAGATCCAAGGCTGGTGGCGCTCCCTCGCCGATCCCATCCCCGAGTCCATGAACCTCATGCTCACCCTCGAAGACGAGGTTGTGCGCGAGGATCACTACGCCTGCATGTACATCCCCGGACTGCTCCAAACCCGCGTATACGCCGAAGCCGTCCACCGCGCCTCGGAAGTGCGGTGCGAGGAGCGCGAGGTCCAACACATGGTCGACATTCGTATGAAGCGGCAGGAGTTGCTGGACCGCCAGGAGCCGCCGCGCATCTGGGCCGTGATCGACGAGGCAGCGTTGCGGCGGCAGGTAGGCGGCCCGGAGGTCATGCGGAAGCAGTTGCAACACCTGCTCGCGTTGACTGAACGCCCGCACATCAACGTGCAGGTTCTTCCTTTCGCGCGAGGCGCTCACGCAGCCGCCGTCGGTAGCTTCGCCTTCCTACGCGGACAAGCTCCCGAACTGGATGTGGTGTACGTAGACCTCCTCGGCGGTGGGTTGTTCATGGAGAAGCCGGAGGAACTGGAGCGTTATAGGTTGGCGTTCGAGTACCTCAGCGCACAGGCACTCGATTTTGAGTCCTCCACAGACCTCATCGAGCGGATCAGCAAGGAGCCCTGATGACGGCACCGTCACAGCCCACCTGGTTCAAGTCCTCCTACAGCGGCGGCAGCGGCACCGAGTGCGTGGAGTGCGCATACACCGCGACCGGCACACTGATACGTGACTCAAAGCGGGCGAATGGTCCCGTTCTCCACGTCGCGACGGAGCCTTGGCTCATGTTCGTACGGTCTGTGACGCACGGTGCGCCGAGATAGCGCCAGAGGCGAGTGTGAACCGTTCCGGGTTCGGTAGGGACTCGATCATTTGAGAGGATCGAGTCATGGCACGTCCTTCCCAGTACCCGCTTGAGCTGCGCCGTCGTGCG
>NZ_JBIRTN010000011.1:240557-274159 GCF_044334705.1 Streptomyces sp. NPDC020731 | reverse complement strand
AGGTCGTTGCCGAACGACGCGGTCTCCGAGGTGAAACGGTCACCGGTGAGCTGCATACCGTCACCCGAGTCCCCCGCGAACCTGATGATCACCCGGTCCAGCCGGCGGACCTCCGCCGCGCCGGGTGCCCGGCGCGCCGATGCTCCCGTGGACACCATGTCGGGGCCTCTTCTCTACTCGCTCGCGGGCACCTTCGAGAGCCGGATGCTGGCAGCACCCACTGACCGGGCGCTGACGACGGGCTGGGCGAAGGGAGCCGACCGCGGCTCGAGGTACGGGGTCAGTGCGGTGTCAGCGACGTGTCCGTCGGCCCGGTTAGCCTGCGCCTGCCGTTCAACAGCCCGGTGAGGCATGGACGCGCGCTCTCCACCTGTCTTTCCTCGGCTCCTCGCCCGGGGACGTATCGAGAGGGCTACGAATGCACGAACTCCAGCAACTGGCGATCCGGGCCGGAACGGAGCTGGAAGAGGCACCGGCGCTGGAGATCCTGCGCTGGGCCGTGGACACCTTCGGCTCACGGCTGTGCGTCACGTCCTCGATGGAGGACGCCGTGGTGGCGCATCTCGCCGCGCGGGTGGCACCGGGAGTGGACGTCGTCTTCCTCGACACCGGCTATCACTTCCCCGAGACCATCGGTACCCGGGACGCGGTGGAAGCCGTCCTGGACGTCAACCTCATCACCCTGCTGCCCCGGCAGACGGTGGCCGAGCAGGACGCCGAGTACGGGCCGGAGCTGCACCGCCGCGACCCCGACCGGTGCTGCGACCTGCGCAAGGTCCAACCGCTGGAGGAAGGGCTGGCCCGGTACGACGCCTGGGTCACCGGACTGCGCCGGTTCGACTCGCCGCAGCGCGCCGGAACACCGGTGGTCGACTGGGACGCCGGGCGGCGGAAGGTGAAGGTCTCGCCCATCGCCCGGTGGACCCGCGAGGACGTGGACATGTACATCGCCGAACACGGAGTGCTGGTCAACCCATTGCTCTCGGACGGCTACGGCTCAGTGGGCTGTGCTCCCTGCACCCGGCGGCTGCTCCCGGGCGAGGACGCCCGGGCCGGCCGCTGGACCGGGCGCGCCAAGACGGAATGCGGGCTCCACACATGACGACCGAGACAGACATCCCCGTACGGCATCTGGAAGCACTCGAATCCGAGGCGGTGCACATCTTCCGTGAGGTGGCGGGCGAGTTGGAGCGCCCCGTCATCCTGTTCTCCGGCGGCAAGGACTCCATCCTCATGCTGCACCTGGCGCTGAAGGCGTTCGCGCCGGCGCCGCTGCCGTTCTCGCTGCTGCACGTCGACACCGGGCACAACTTCCCCGAGGTCCTCGACTACCGCGACCGGACGGTCGCCGAGCACGGGCTGCGGCTGCACGTGGCCTCCGTGCAGGACCACATCGACCGCGGTCTCCTCAAGGAGCGCCCCGACGGCACCCGCAACCCCCTGCAGACCGCGCCGCTCGTCGAGGCGATCCACACCCACCGCTTCGACGCGGTGTTCGGCGGCGGACGCCGGGACGAGGAGAAGGCCCGCGCCAAGGAACGGGTGTTCAGCCTCCGGGACGAGTTCGGCGGCTGGGACCCGCGCCGGCAGCGGCCGGAGCTGTGGCAGCTGTACAACGGCCGGCACGCCCCCGGCGAACACGTACGGGTGTTCCCGCTGTCCAACTGGACCGAGTTGGACGTGTGGCAGTACATCGCCCGCATGAAGATCGAGGTCCCCTCCATCTACTACGCGCACGAACGCGAGGTCTTCCTGCGCGGCGGCATGTGGCTGACCGCGGGGGACTGGGGCGGGCCGAAGGACGGGGAGCCGGTGGAGACCCGGACCGTGCGCTACCGCACGGTCGGCGACATGTCCTGCACGGGCGCGGTGGAGTCCGGCGCCGCCGATCCGTACGCGGTGATCGAGGAGATCGCGGCGTCACGGCTCACCGAGCGGGGTGCCACCCGGGCGGACGACCGGATGTCGGAAGCCGCGATGGAGGACCGCAAGCGCGAGGGATACTTCTGATGACACTGGGCACCGAGCACCACTCCACCGCCGGACACCACTCCACCCTGCTGCGGTTCGCCACCGCCGGCTCCGTCGACGACGGCAAGTCCACCCTGGTGGGCAGGATGCTGCACGACTCCAAGTCACTGCTGGCCGACCAGCTGGAGGCCGTCGAGCGCGCCTCCCGCTCACGTGGTCAGGAGGTCCCCGACCTGGCGCTGCTCACCGACGGGCTGCGCGCCGAACGCGAGCAGGGCATCACCATCGACGTGGCGTACCGCTACTTCGCCACCGCCCGGCGCAGCTTCATCCTGGCCGACACCCCGGGGCACGTGCAGTACACCCGGAACATGGTCACCGGGGCGTCCACCGCGGAACTGGTGATCGTCCTCGTCGACGCCCGGCACGGCGTGGTCGAGCAGACCCGCCGGCACGCCGCGGTCGCCGCCCTGCTGCGGGTGCCCCACGTGGTCCTCGCGGTCAACAAGATGGACCTGGTCGGCCACGCCGAGTCCGTCTTCGCGGACATCGCCGACGAGTTCACCGGTTTCGCGCAGGAGCTCGGCGTCCCCACGGTGACCGCCGTCCCCATGTCGGCGCTCAACGGTGACAACGTGGTCGCGCCCTCGGCGCACATGGACTGGTACGGCGGCCCCACCATGCTGGAGCACCTGGAGACCGTCCGGGTCACGGCCGAACCGGCCCACGCCCCGGGCCGCTTCCCGGTCCAGTACGTCATCCGGCCGCAGACCGCCGAACACCCCGACTACCGTGGCTACGCCGGGCTGGTCGCCGCCGGCAGCCTGCACGTCGGCCAGGACGTCGTCGTCCTGCCGTCGGGACGCCGGTCGGTCATCAGCGGCATCGACCTCCTGGGCGAGCGGGTCGAGTCGGCCCGCGCACCGCAGTCGGTGACCGTGCTGCTCGCCGACGACCTGGACGTCTCCCGCGGCGACCTGATCGCACCCGCCGGCTCCGCGCCCGCGGTGACCCAGGAGTTCGAGGCCACGGTCTGCCACCTGGTCGACCAGCCGCTGGTACCGGGCCGCAAGGTGCTGCTCAAGCACACCACCCGGACCGTGCAGGCGGTGGTGCGGGAGATCGAGAGCCGGGTGACGCTCGACCCGCTCAGCCGGCACCCCGCGCCCGGCCACCTGGTCGCCAACGACATCGGCCGGATCCGGGTCCGCACCGCCGAGCCGATCGCCCTGGACCCCTACGTCGTCTCCCGCCGTACCGGCTCGTTCCTGCTGATCGACCCGGCCGACGGCGCGACCCTGACCGCGGGCATGGCGGGCGAGTCCTTCGCGGCACGCGCCCCCGGAGGGCCCGGCGCATGAGCGGTGCAGTGCGCCTGCGCGCGGTCGTGGCGGGGCTGCTCGCCCTGGTCGTCGTCGCCGGCTGCGGTTACGGCTCCGAGCGGGTCGACACCGGCACCGAGGCCGTACCCACCGGTCCGAAGCTGTCCGTGGACGAGGTGCGGGTCGGCCACTTCCCCAACCTCACGCACGCCACCGCCCTGGTCGGCGTGCGTGAGGGGATCATCCAGCGGGAACTCGGCGGTACGAAACTGTCGGCGACCACGTTCGGCGCGGGCCCCGCCGCGGTCGAGGCACTGACCGCCGGCTCGATCGACCTCGCCTGGATCGGCCCGTCGCCGGCGATCAACAGCTTCATCCGGTCGGACGGGAGGAGCCTGCGCATCGTCGCCGGGGCCACCTCCGGCGGGGTCAGGCTCGTCGTCGACCCGGAGAAGATCAGGACGACGGCCGACGTCAAGGGCAGACGCATCGCCAGCCCGCAGCTCGGCAACACCCAGGACGTGGCCCTGCTCGACTGGATCGCCCGGCAGGGCTGGCACGTGGACCCGGCCTCCGGACGCGGTGACGTGTCCGTGGTGCGTACGGACAACAGACTGACGCCGTCCGCCTACAGGGCCGGCTCCATCGACGGGGCCTGGGTCCCGGAACCCACGGCCTCCCTGCTGGTCGCCGAGGGTGCGAAGGTGCTGCTGGACGAGGCGAGCCTGTGGCCGGACCAGAAGTTCGTGATCACCAACCTCGTGGTGTCGCAGCGCTTCCTGAAGGAGCACCGGGACGTCGTCGAGGCGGTCGTCCGCGGATCGGTGCGGACCAACGCGTGGATCGAGGCGCGACCCGGCCGGGCGAAGGACTCCGCGAACGCGGCGCTGAAGCAACTGACCGGGAAGGCGCTGCCGGACGAGATCATCGACGACGCCTGGCCGTCCCTCACGTTCACCGACGACCCCTTGGCCGACACCCTCGGCACCCAGGCCGAACACGCCGTCCGGGCCGGGCTGATGGAACGGCCCGACCTGCACGGCATCTACGACCTCGACACGCTCAACGGGATCCGCGCGGCCGACGGCCGGCCGCCCGCCGACGACGCCGGGCTCGGAGTGTCATGAGACGTGACAGCGCGCCGACCGCTGTTCCCGCACCCAGGAGTTGACCCCAGTGCATCCGACAACGATCACGGTGAAGGACGCTGCGTCCGGCGCGGCCGGCCTCGCACCCAGCACACCGGCCGTCCGTGTGGTCGGCGCCCACAAGTCCTTCGTACGGCCCGAAGGCGTCCAGACGGTCCTGCAGGACATCAGCATCGACGTCGCGCCGGGCGAGTTCATCTGCCTGCTCGGGGCCTCCGGTTGCGGCAAGTCCACCCTGCTGAACCTGGTGGCCGGGCTCGACGAGCCGACCTCGGGCCGCATCGAGGTCGCCGGCGGCCGGCCCGCCCTGATGTTCCAGGAACACGCGCTGTTCCCGTGGCTCACGGCCGGCAAGAACATCGAACTGGTGCTCAGACTGCGGGGCGTGCCCCGGCCCGAGCGACGGACGCGGGCGGAGGAACTGCTGACCCTGGTGCGGCTGCAGGACGCGTACGACAAGCGGGTCCACGAACTCTCCGGCGGCATGCGCCAGCGCGTCGCCCTGGCCCGGGCACTCGCGCAGGACTCCGACGTGCTGCTGATGGACGAGCCGTTCGCCGCGCTCGACGCCATCACCCGCGACGTCCTGCACGAGGAACTGACCCGGATCTGGCAGGAAACGGGGGTCTCCGTCCTGTTCGTCACGCACAACGTGCGCGAGGCGGTACGGCTGGCGCAGCGCGTCGTGCTGCTGTCGTGCCGGCCCGGCCGGATCGCCCGCGAGTGGTCCATCGGCATGCCCCAGCCGCGCCGCATCGAGGACCCCACGGTGGCCGAGCTGTCCGCCGAGATCACCGACCAGCTGCGGAAGGAGATCCGACGCCATGGGCGGCACTGACATCCGTACGGCGAAGCCGGCCGGCGCCGACGAGGAACTCGCCGGGCTGGAGGCGGGCCTGGACTCCCTGGACTCGGTGCCGGTGTCCCGGGTCCCGGTCCGGCAGGTGCTGCGGCAGAAGGTCGCGCCGCCGCTCCTGGGTGTCGCCGTCGTCCTGGCGGTGTGGCAACTGCTGCACGCCGGCGGGCTGGTGTCCGAGGACCGGCTGCCCGGCCCGGGTGCCGTCGGCGACAGTTTCCTCACGCTGTGGCGGCAGGGCACGCTCTTCGAGATCGTGTGGACCAGTCTGGAGCGGGGGCTGCTGGGTTTCCTGGCCGCGCTGGCCATCGGGACGCCGCTGGGGCTGGTCGTGGCCCGTGTGCCGTTCGTTCGCGCGGCTCTGGGGCCCGTGCTGTCCGGTCTGCAGTCCCTGCCGTCCGTCGCGTGGGTGCCGGCGGCGATCATGTGGTTCGGGCTGACCGACGCGGCGATGTACACGGTCATCCTGCTCGGGGCGGTGCCGTCGATCGCGGTGGGGCTGGTCTCGGGCATCGACCAGGTGCCGCCGCTGTACCTGCGGGCCGGGCGGACGATCGGGGCGACGGGGCTGCGCGGGGCGCGGTACATCGTGCTGCCGGCCGCGCTGCCGGGATATACGGCGGGGCTGAAGCAGGGGTGGGCGTTCTCGTGGCGGTCGCTGATGGCGACCGAGCTGATCGCCTCGTCGCCGGATCTGGGGGTCGGGCTGGGGCGCTACCTGGCGAACTCGCGGGAGGCGATCGATCTGCCCGGGGTGTTCTTCGGGATCCTGCTGATTCTCGCCGTGGGTGTTCTGATCGACCTGTTGGTCTTCAGCCCGCTGGAGCGCAGGGTGCTGCGCAGCCGCGGGTTGCGTTGAGCCCGGGGGCGGCCGCGGGGTCGTAGTTCACGGCGCGGGAGTGCGGTGCGAGGGTGCACTGTAGCCTGCGGCCGCCTTCGGTAACACCATGTACGGCCTTCGTCTTCTGCCCGCCCCGGCAGGCGACGGGGGCCGTACGTGCGCTGTGCGGGGACCCGGTGCGGAGGCTGGACGGGGGTGTTCGCGCGGCCCGGCGTCTGCGGGGCGCCTCCGCCGCTCCCGGCCGCGCTCGAGCGGGGGGACCCCCATCGCTCACCCGTGCCGCCCTGGGGGCACCTCCCAGGCCTTCAAGGCACTGGGGGAGGCACGACTTGCCCGCGGGAGCGGCGGCGGCACGACTGGAGCGGTGGCGGCGGCACGACTGCCCGTGGGAGCGGTGGCGACGGCCCGCGGTGGGCGTGTTCCGGGTGTGCGAAGGCGCCCACGGCTCACCGGGGGTGAGGCGTGGGCGCCGTTGGAGGGGGGTCAGGTCAGGTCGGACTCGTCGGCTCGGGTGACCCACTGGGCGAAGGTTTCCGAGTCGTCGGCCCGGCCGGCGCGGTACCTGCGGACCAGGCCCTCCACGAAGTCCGGGAGTTCGGTGGCGAGCACCTTCACCCCGCGGGGCTTGCGGCCGAAGGCCGCTTCGTCCTCCTGCGAGAGGGAGAGCGCGCCGCCCAGGTGGACCTGGAAGCCCTCCGTCTGGGTGCCGTCGGGGCCCGGGAGGAGCTGGCCCTTCAGGCCGATGTCCGCGACCTGCGTGCGCGCGCACGCGTTCGGGCAGCCGTTGAGGTTGATGGTGATGTCCGCCCGCTGGTCCCCGAGCCGCCGTTCCAGCTCGGTCACCAGCTCCGCCGCACGGGCCTTCGTCTCGACGATCGCGAGCTTGCAGTACTCGAGCCCGGTGCACGCCATGGTGGCCCGCCGCCAGGGCGAGGCGTCCACCCGCAGGTCGAGCGCCTCCAGGTCGCGCACCAGCGGCTCCGGGTCCGCCACGTCCAGCACCAGGACCTTCTGGTACGGCGTCAGCCGCACCCGGTCCGAACCGTGGGCCGCGGCGGCGTCCGCGAGCGCGGCCAGGCGGGTGCCGGAGACCCGGCCGACCACCGGCGCCGCACCGACGTAGTGCAGCCCGTCCCGCTGCTTGTGCACACCGATGTGGTCGACCGGCGAGGCGGGCAGCACCGGCGCCGGCCCGTCGGCCAGCCGCCGTCCGAGGTACTCCTTCTCCAGCACCTCCCGGAACCGCTCCACGCCCCAGTCGGCGACGAGGAACTTCATCCGGGCCCGGTTGCGCAGCCGCCGGTAGCCGTAGTCGCGGAACAGACCGACCACCCCCGCCCACACCTCGGGCACCTCGGACAGCGGCACCCAGGCTCCGGCCCGGTCCGCGAGCCGCGGGTTGGTCGACAGTCCGCCGCCCACCCACAGGTCGAACCCCGGTCCCAGCTCGGGGTGTTCGACACCGAGGAAGGAGACGTCGTGGATCTGGAAGGGCACGTCGGGCAGCCAGGACACGGAGGTCTTGAACTTGCGCGGCAGGTTGGACAGCGACGGGTCACCGATGAAGCGCTCGGTGATCTCCTGGATCGCGGGGGTGGCGTCCAGCACCTCGTCGGCGCTCACCCCGGCGACCGGGCTGCCCAGGATGACGCGCGGGCAGTCCCCGCAGGCCTCCGTGGTGGACAGCCCCACCGCCTCCAGCCGGCGCCAGATCTCGGGCACGTCCTCGATGCGGATCCAGTGGAACTGGATGTTCTGCCGGTCGGTGATGTCGGCGGTGTCCCGCCCGAACTCGGTGGACAGTGCCGCGATCTCGCGGAGCTGGGCGATGTTCAGCCCGCCCCCGTCGACGCGCACCCGGAGCATGAAGTACTCGTCGTCGAGCTCCTCCGGGGCGAGGGTCGCGGTGCGCCCGCCGTCGATGCCGGGCCGCCGCTGGGTGTAGAGCCCCCACCAGCGGAACCTGCCCCGCAGATCGTCCGGGTGAATGGAGGCGAAGCCCTCCCGCGCGTAGACCTTCTCGATGCGTTCCCGCACCAGCAGCGGATCCTCGGCCTGCTTGAACCGTTCGTTGGCGTTGAGCGGTTCCCGTTCGCCGAGTGCCCACTGGCCGTCGACGCGCTTGCGGTCCCGGGTCATTGCTCATCCCTCCCTCATCGGGCCGCTGACCGGCGAGATCATTCCCGACGGCAGCCAGTCGGCGCCGGACGCTCCGTGATGGTGTCCGCCCGTGCTCCCGCCGTCCGCGGAGATCATGGTTCCGGGAACGTAGGCGGTGGAGGCGGCGTAGAGCCGGGGCCGCGGTGCCGGCTGCTCGCCGCGGGCCCGCTGCCAGGCCTCGTATCCGCTGCCGGAGGGGTACTCGCCGGGCAGTCGCGCGGCCAGTGCCTCGGCGTACGCCATGGCCTCCTTCGTACGCGGTGTGAACCGCAGTGGTATCAACTGGCCGGCGCTCGGGGTCAGCACCGAACGGGCCAGCAGCCAGGGGGCGAGATAGACGCCCTGAGCGCGGGTCCTCCCGCTCTCCACGGCGTCGGCCACCGTCGTGGCCCCGGCCCACCCCGTGGTGACCAGCACCGGGCGGTCCTTGCCGGGCGCGGTGACGGTGACGCCCTCCTGCCGGGCCGCCGAGCGGACGGCGGCGGCGGCCTCCCTGCCGCGCGGCGAGTCGTCGGAGACCAGGCCCATGGAGGTGGTGTCGCGGTCGGCGAGGAAGCGGACCGTGGCGCGCAGCGCGGCGGCGTCCTCGGCGGTGAGCGCGTCGGACGGGCAGGCGGTGAGCGGCCGGTTCGCGCCGGCGATCAGCGCCCCGGCGGCCGACGCGGCGCACTCGGGTGCGTCGTCGGACGTCAGCGCCCTTGGTGTCGCCGGGCGTTCGTCCCCGGTGTCCACGGTCAGCGATCCCGTGTCGCCGCCCGCGGACACCCGCAGCGTGCTGCTGCCCTCGGGCAGGTCCACGGAGACCCAGGTCTGGGCGCTGCCGGACTGCCGCCGCCCCTCCCGCAGAGCGCCGGTGGCGGTTCCGGCCCTGGCGTCGGCCGCGCCGATCCCCACCAGGTTGCGGCCGGGACGGCCGGGCACCACGAGGACGCCCACCTGCTTGCCGCCCAGGTGCAGCGTCCGCAGCACCGGGGTTCCGGGCCGGGACGGCTTGTCGGCCACCGCGTTCGCGCCGTGGGCCGTGCCGTGCGCCGCCGTGCTCCGCGGCACGTTCCCCGGGCGCAGGGCCGCGCCCAGGACGAACGAGACCACCAGGACGCACAGGGCGCCGGAGGCGAAGAGGTAGAGGCGCGGCAGCGTCTTCCGTTGGACCAGGACCCCGACGCACACCAGCCCCACGACGGCGGCGAGTGCGAGCAGCGGCAGCGTCCCCCCGGCCGACGACTCCTGGACATGGGCCAGGTGCCCGCCGCCCGGGGGATTGGCGGCGGGCACCTGAGTTTCGGCGGACCCGGTCACTTCAGCACGCTGTCGCTGACGGTGAACAGGATCCCGTGCGGGCGGGCCGGTCCGGTGTCGCCGTGCGGCCACGACGTCCGGTCGAAGTCCACGCAGGGCTTGCCGGTGTTCTCGTCCCGGAACCGGGTGTCCTGGCGCAGCTTGCCCGACCCGCTGAGGTCGTACATGCACACCTCGTGGTTGCCGTCACCACTGAAGGAGCCGGCGATGAAGTAGTTCGAGGTGGCGATGCGGCTGACGCGCTCCGTCTCCTTGTAGAGGCCGCCGCGCACCTGCTTGAAGTTGTCCATGGCGCCCCAGTGCGGGCCGCCGTCGGTGGTGTCGCGGATCGGCATGGCGGAGGTCACCGCCGGGCAGTCCCGCTCCTTGCCGCCGCGGTAGGCCTCGTGGATCGAGTCGATGTCGCACTTGGGGTTGTCGCCCGCGGCCAGCAGCTTGCGGATGTCCAGCACGTAGACCATGCCGGTGGTCTTGTCCAGCGGCGCGCCGTACGGCGTCGACTGGCCCATGACCGTGTGGAACAGGTACCGGTCGTCGGGGCTGACCATCAGCCAGCTGCCCGCGTCGCCGGCGCCGGTGACGTCCCGGTCGGCACCTGCCTTGCGGTAGGCCGTGGTGTCGTCGAAGACCTCGCGCCACTTGGGGTTGGGCACCGTCACATCAGGCGCGTAGAAGATCGCTCCGCCCAGCATGGACGAGGCGAACGCGCCCTTGTGGTGCTTCTTGTGGGGCAGCGCCGGCTCCATGACGACCCGCGACTCGTGCCACATCTTCTGCTTCTCGCGCGCGGCGCGGGGTCCGTCGGGCATCTTGCTGACGGAGAGCAGCTCGGGGTCGTCGCGGTTGGTGATGTCCCAGACGCGGACCGTCTGGCGCGCGAGGCTCGACTGGTCGGGCAGCTTGGGGCTCAGGAAGTGGCGCGCCTCGACGAAGTCGCTCGCCACCATGATGTTGCGCTCTTCGCTGACCATGATGCCGTGCGGGTTGGCGCAGGTGGCCTTCTCCAGCTTCGGCACGTTGTCGCACTGCTCGGGGTCCTCGCCCTCGGCGAGGGCCGCGGGGATCTCGGCGATCGTCTGGCCGTTCTCGTCCATCCGGACGATCTCGCCGGGCGATCCCGCCGCGCCGTTGCCCACCCGGACCTCACCGTTGGTGTAGGTACAGGGGCCGGGCACGTCGGGTCCGCCGAGGTAGGTGGCGTACGCGGTGCCGTCGCGCAGCACCTGGAACGCGTCGGGCGCGGTGCCGCAGGGCGTGTCGACCGTCGAGTTCACGCCCGCCAGCTTCAGGGCCGGCAGCGCCTTGGTGTCGAAGACGAAGACGGTGTCCGACAGCAGGCCGCCCGCGAAGAGGCGGTCGCCCTTGTGCCACACGTACTGCATGTGGTGGGCCTCGTTGGACAGGCCCGGGCCGATGGTGACGGTGTTGACGACCTTGCCGTACGTCCGCGAGCCGCGGGTGGCGTCGACGACGGCGAGGAAGTCGGGCTTGGCGGGGTCCGCCGAACCGGCCCAGGTGAGCATCCACTCGCGCCCCGGCCCGCCGGCGGCGGGCAGCAGGTTGTTGGTGGCCGTGTAGGTGACGCCGTCGTTGCCGGTGAACTTCGACGTCGTCCGCTCGGGTTCGGGTGATGCGGTGGCGTTGCCGGACCCTGTCAGCAGGGCAGCGGTCAGGCCGGCCGCGGTGAGACAGACGGCCAGGCGGGATGTTCTGCCTGGCCGTCCGAGGCTGAATCGTCGCACGTCGCGGGTGCTCCTCTCGCGGAGCGGTGGTGGTGTCCGAACTGGCGCCGGTACCTTCCCAAAGCCCGCTGACGTGTCACTGACGCTGCGATCGGGCGCGACTTCCGGCCGATTTCCGGGAGTTCGGAAGCGCGCGGGCGGAGGTTCAGGAGTTGAGGAGCCAACCCGCGTCGCGCGCGATGCGGATGGCGTCGAGGCGGTTACGCGCGTCGAGTTTGGCGACGATGGTCGTCATGTAGTTGCGCACGGTGCCCGGTGAAAGGTGCAGGTGCTCGGCGATCTCGGCCGTCTCCGCCCCGGCCGCCGCGAGCCGGAGCACATCGGCCTCGCGCGCCGTGAGCGGGCTCGCCTGGCCCTCCCAGGCGGCCAGCGCCAGCTCCGGTGAGATGACGCGCTCGCCGGCCATGATCTGGCGTACGGCCTTGACGAGATGCTCCACCGGGGCGTTCTTGATGAGGTAGCCGTCCACCCGGACGTCCTGCGCGCGGCGCAGGACGTTGGGCGCGTCCAGCACCGTCAGCACCAGGATGCGGGAGTCGGGCAGTTGGTCGCGCAGCCGTTCGGCCGCGGTGAGTCCGTCGAGGCCGGGCATGTTGACGTCCACGATCACGAGGTCGGGACGAGTGCCCTTGGCCGCGTCGAGGACGTCCTCCCCGGAGCCGACCTCGGCCACCACCCGGATGTCGTCCTCCAGTTCGAGCAGCGCGGCCAACGCCTCCCGCACCATCTGCACATCCTCCGCCAAGAGAACACGTATCACACACATCCCCCCCGCAGACTGTCCCGGCCTTGGCCAGAATCATAGACATGCGGGGCGTGAACATGTCGGCGAAAGCTGCGGTCGGTATTCCGGCGGAAGCGCGGTGTTACGCCACGTTGGCCAGTCCGGCCATGACGGTTTGCAGATGCGTGGCCGCCCCGGGTGGCACGGGCACGGCGGTGGTCGGTACGACGGCCACCAGTCGGAACGTTCCGCCGGGGGAGTGCCGGCTCTCCAGGGTGCCGCCGAGGGCGGTCACGCGCTGGGTGAGATTGCCCAGGCCACTGCCGCCCTCGCGCGACGTACGGCGGACCGCGCGGGTGGCGCCGTCGTTGATGACCTCCAGCCGTACGGTGCCGGGTCCGCCGGTCAGCAGGACGGCGCAGTGTGTGACGTCGCTGTGCCGCAGCATATTGGTGACGGACTCCCGCAGGACCGCGGCGAGGGCGGTGCCGGCCTCACCGCGCGACGGCAGCGCGGTCACCCGGAGCGTGACGTCGATGCCCACGGCGTTCAGCAGCGAGGCCGCGGCCCGCACCTCGCTGAACAACGGCAGTTCCCGGTAGCCGCGCACGGCCATCCGTATCTCGACCATCGACTGCCGTGCCGTACGCAGGAGTTGGTCGGTCTGCGCGGCGGCCAGCTCCGGGCGGGACTGGAAGGTGCGGTGCAGCAGTTCGGCGCGCATCGTCAGCGCCGAGAGGGTGTGGCCGAGCAGGTCGTGCAGATCGCGGGCGAAGCGGGACTGCTCGTTCTGGACGGCGGCCCGGGCGAACTCCTCCCGGTACTGCCTGAGATGACGGACCACCAGCATGGTGCTGGAGAGGGTGAAGGCCATGAGTCCGGTGAGCAGGAGACCGAGAGCCATGGAGAGGAGATGGACGGGCGAGCCGTCCGCGCGGGTGGCGGCGACGGGGCCGGTGATCACCACGAGTGCGAAGAGCGGCCAGGCGTACCGGGCCGGCAGCACCAGCGGCAGGGTTCCCGCCAGATAGCCGGCGAGGACGCAGAACTCCGCGTCGAGCACCTCGACGGACAGCGCGACGATCAGGAACTGGCAGACGAGCGCGGCGGCGCCGCGGGCCGGCCTGCCGTCACGTCCGGAGCGCTGTGTGACGAAGACGCCCACCTGGAGCGCCAGCAGCACGCCGGCCAGCAGCGGAACCACCACCACCTCTGTCGCGGGGTGGGTTCTGTCCCTCAGGGCGCTGTGGACCAGCACCGATACGGCGAGCGTGGCGGTGATCAGCAGACCCAGCAGACGGCTGACGCCCGGCTGACAGAGTCCGTTGGCGCGACAGGATGACAACAGCTGCATCACAGATCCCCTGACCCCCGATTCGAAGTTCTTCCTCAGCGGTTTCGAGCGCGGAATTCACCGGCCGGCCGCCGCTCCCGGAGGAACGGCGGCTGAATCTACGGGGTCGCCGAGCTGGGAGTCCGGTCGGGTTCCCGTTCCGCGGTCGTCGGGGCCGGTGTGTCCTGTCCGGGCCGCGGGCGCGGAATCGCGAGGGCGCACAGGGCACCCACGAGGACCACGGCGACGCCGATCCAGATGCCCGGCTTCATGCCGTCGACGAAGCCCTGAGCCGTACGGTCGTCGCCGTAGTGCACGAAGACGCTGCTCAGGATGGCGGTGCCGAGGGCGCCACCGATCTCGCGGACGGTGTTGTTGGCGCCGGACGCCTTGCCCCGGTGCTGCGGCCCGACCGAGCCCAGCACCACCGCCGCGGTCGGGGCGAAGACGAGGCCCATGCCGATACCCGCGACGACCATGGCGCCGACCATACGTGAGTACGGGGTGTCCGACGTGGCCACCAGATTGATCCAGGCCAGTCCGATCGCCTGGAGGAAGAGGCCGAGGGCCATCAGCCGTCCGCCGCCCACCTTGTCGGTCAGGGCACCGGCGACCGGCGCGACGAACATCGGCATCAGGGTCCAGGCCAGGGTGAGCACACCGGCTTCCAGAGGGGTGCGCACCGGGGCGATCTGGAAGAACTGCGACAGCAGGAAGATCGACCCGAAGACGCCGAAGTACATGCTCGCGGAGACCAGGTTGGAGAAGACGAAGGCCCGCTCGCGGTAGAAGGACAGCGGAAGCAGCGGGTGGCTCGCGCGGCGCTCCCACAGCACGAACAGGGTCAGCAGGACGGCGCCACCGGCGAACGCCGACAGGATGACGCCCGAACTCCAGCCCTCCTCCTCGCCGTTGACGATCGCCCAGACGACCGCGAGGAGACCGGTGGTGGCGAGGAGCATGCCGAGCAGGTCGAGCCGGGTGCCGGCCAGCGAGCTCTCCTTGAGCACGGAGAACACCAGCGGGATCGCCACCAGGCACACCGGGACGTTGATCCAGAAGATCCACTGCCAGTCGAGGCCGTCGACCACCGCGCCGCCCACCACGGGCCCGAGCGCCACGGCCAGGCCGCTGACCGCGGACCACAGTCCGAGGGCCAGGTTGCGCTTCTTGTCCGGAACCTCCTCGGCGAGCAGCGTCAGCGAGAGCGGCATCACGGCCGAGGCGCCGAGCCCCTGCAGCACCCGCATGAGGATGAGCTGCTCACTGCTGTCGGCGAGGCCGCAGCCGATCGAGGCCAGGGTGAACAGGGCGATGCCGGCCACGAAGACCCGGCGCCGGCCGAACCGGTCGCCCAGGGCCGCCCCGGTCAGCAGCAGACAGGCGAAGCTGAGGACGTAGGCGTTGACGAACCACTGCAGGTCCGCGGTGGACGCCTCCAGGTCGACGGCCATGGTCCGCAGCGCGGTCGACACCACCAGGTTGTCCAGCGCGACCATGAACATCGGCACGCTGCACGCGACGATGACCAGCCATAAGGGCCGCCGGCGGTCCCCGCTGCCCGGGACGGAGGACCGGGGCACGGCGCCGCCCTCCCCAGTATTGATTGTGCTCATGACAAAACCTCCATGGTGCGAACCCGCGTGAGGGTGGAAAAGGCCGGGGTGGGACGAGGGGGGAGGGAGGGGTCAGGTGGCGTGGCCGCTCTGGGCGGCGTCCTCGCGCGCCTTGACGTCCAGCCGCCGCTTGGCCTCGTCCCAGGTGATCGGCAGTTCGGCGGAGTCCGCCTCCCAGTAGACGAAGGTCGAGCGCCGGCAGGCCGACCGCGACGCCCGCATCGCCTCGCCGTGCGGGTCGGTCTTCGCGTACGTGTACAGCGTGCCGCGGTCCTCCCAGGCCGACAGGGTGAAGAAGGTCCGCCGGAACGGCTGTGCGACGAGAGAGGCTCCGTACACGCCGCGTGCGGTCTTCACCTGGCTCCAGGAGCGCAGGGAGTGGATCAGGAATCGAGGCACGTCCGACAGGGACTTCAGCTCGAAACGCGACGCCATGACGAAGACCCGCGTGTGCGGGGGTGCGGGGTGAGGGGTGATCCAGCCGAGAGTCGGCATGCGACGCCCACCTTCCTGGAGAGACCGGCTAAGCTCATAATGGATAGTAGCGCGATCCGTTATCCGTTATCCAGTGGGTACCAGAACGTAAGTGGAGTTCGATGAAGATCTCGGAGCTCAGCCGCCGCAGTGGGGTGTCCATCCCCACGATCAAGTACTACCTCCGGGACGGTCTGCTGCCCCAGGGACAACTGACCACGGCGGCCAACCAGGCCGACTACGGCGAGGAGCACCTGCGGCGCCTGCGGCTGATCCGCACCCTGGTCGGCGTGCGGCGGCTGTCGGTGAGCGCGGTGAAGGAGATTCTGGGCGCCATCACGGAGGAGGGCGACCTGCACCAGATCTTCGGCATCGTGATCGACGCCCGGCCGGCCACCCAGCTGCGGAAACAGGCACAGGAGGAAGCCGCCGGGGGCGAGACGGCAGGCGTCACCGACGCGCGCAGGCTGATCACCGAGATGGGCTGGGAGGTGTCCCCCGGTACCGCGGCCGTCCAGTCCCTCGGTGACGTCCTGGACGCGCTGTCCGACGTGGACTCGGACATCGACTGGCGGTCCCTGCTGCCGTACGCGCGGCTGACGGACCGTATCTCGGAGCTGGACGTCAAACAGATGAACGGCGCGTCCGGCCTGCTGGAGCTGGCCGAACGCGCCGTTCTGGTCTCGGTCCTCCTGGAACCGGCCCTGCTCGCCCTCCGCCGCCTCGCCCAGGAGGACAAGTCGGCCCGCCTGTTCAGCGGCAGCGCCGACGGGGAAGGGGCGGCGTGAGAGGGATCAGGACAGTTCGCCGATGAGCCGGGCCGCGGCGGCCGCCCCGGCCGAGAACGCGGCTTCGTGGGAACCGATCAGGTCCGGTCCGAGCTCCTTGGAGTGGAAGTACGACCCGGCCAGCTTCACCCGCGTGCCCTCGTTCGCCTCGTGGATCACCGACTGCCGCTCGCGCAGCGCCATGTCGATCACCGGGTGGGTGTAGTCGAACTCGGCGATCACCGTCCCGGGGGCGACCGGACGCGGCGGGTCCAGGGTGACGAAGTAGTCCTGCTCCGCCGTGAAGTCCTGCAGCCGGTTCAGGTAGTACGTGACGAAGCAGCGGGTCTCGCCGTCCGTGCGGACCTTGCCGTAGTTCCAGGCCAGCCAGCCCTCCCGGTCGGTGGGCATCAGCGACGGGTCGGTGTGCAGCACCACCTTGGAACGGCTGTAGCGGATCCCCTCCAGCGCCGTCCGCTGCGCGGGGGTGGGGTTCTCCAGCAGGGCGTGGGCCTCGTCGGCGTGGGTGGCCACGATCGCGTAGTCGAAGGACGTGGTGCCGGACGCGGTGGTCACGGAGACACCGTCGGGCCCCTGCCGTACGGCGGTGGCGGGCTCCGAGACCCGCAGGTCGGGGCCGGTCGCGGCGAGCGCCTTGCGGACGTAGGAGATCGAACCGCCGCCCACCGTGCGCCAGTCGACGCGCCGGCCGCCGAGGCCGCCCTCGTCGTGGCCGACGAAGAAGGCGATCACGGTGGCCGCCGGCATCTCCCAGACCAGCTCCGCCGGCACCGACCAGACGGCGGAGCAGAGCATGATCAGGTAGGAGTGGCGGAACTCCTGGCTGTATCCGCCCCGGTCCAGGTAGGCGCCCATCGACATGTCGGCGCGCCCGCGGGCGAAGTCACGGCGGCTCTCCTCGTGGAAGCGGCGCACCTCCCGCCAGACGTCCGGGAACCCGGGGTGGCGCTCGGCGTAGCGCTCCTCGACGGCCGCCTCGTCGAGTTCGAGTTCGGCGGTGCCGTACTCGAGGCCGCTGTCGAGGTCGAAGAAGGTGAAGCCGCCGGGGTGGGCGACGGTCTCGACCCCGAGGTCGTCGAAGAAGCCGCACAGCTGGGGGTAGAAGCGGCGGTTGAAGACGATGAACGCGGTGTCCAGACCGATGACCCGGCCGTTCTCCTCCACCTCCACGGTGTGGGCGTGGCCGCCGGGGCGGTTCTCGCGTTCGAAGACGGTGATCCGGGCGCGGTCGCGCAGGTGGTAGGCGGCGGACAGTCCGGCGGGGCCGGAACCGATCACGGCGACGGTCGGCGGGGTGTGCTGTGGCATGGGAGGTCCTTCCGAGTGCGTAACGGTCATCAGGGAGTCAGGGGGCGGGGTGTCCCGGCAGCGCGGGGTCCGCGCCCAGGTCGTGGTGGTGCGGTGGGGCCGTCCCGCCGTCCACCGCGACGGCCAGCAGATGGCCGGAGACCGGGCGCAGCAGGTCGACGCGCCAGCGGCGGCCGGAGGCCGGGCGCCGTACGTCGGTCACGGTGAACCGCCCGGAGCCGCAGGGGTCGAACCGCAGCCCCCGCACGCCGTGGGCCAGTCCGGTGCCGAGCCCTTTCACGTAGGCCTCCGTCAGGACCCACAGCTCGCTCAGGGCCGTGAGCCGGTCCGGGGCGGCGGACAGCGCCGCCCGCTGCGTGTCGTCGAAACGGTCGTGCAGCAGCCGGGCCGTGGTGCGGTCGAAGGGCACCCGCTCCACGTCCACGCCGCAGGCCTGCCCCCGGGTGACCACACAGGCGATCAGACCGTCGGTGTGGGACAGGTTGAAGCGCAGACCGCCGTGGTCCTCCTCGAGTTCCGGACGTCCGTACCGGGTGCGGACGAAGCGCCAGGTGTCCGCCGGCAGCCCGGTGCGGGCGGTGAGCGCCGTCCGGCACAGCAGACGCCCGCCCAGGAAACGGCGGCGCGCCTCGGGCGTGCGGAGCCGGTCGTGACGCGCCCGCTCCTGAGGGTCCAGCAGCTCCAAACCACCCAGGTGGTGGGCGAGTTCGGGCACCTGCTGCTCGGGCAGCGTCCACAGGTCGGCCATCGGGGCGTCAGCGGGCCTCGGCGCGGCGGACGTCCTCGGTGGACGCGGTCCGCTCGGCCAGGGTGATCGGCCAGTGGGACAGCAGCCGGTTCTCGGAGTGCAGCCGGACCAGCAGGGCGAGCACCTCGTCGGCCGCGTCCGGGTCCCGGTAGGGCTCGTACGGGGCGAACCGCAGGCGCAGCCGCTCCAGTTGCAGCAGGAGCAGCGCCGCGCTGGGCAGCGGGTCGGCCATGACCCCGTGCGAGTGGACGTAGGTGTGGACGCACGCGGCGGCGGCGTGCACCAGGCAGTACTCCTGCGCCAGGTCGAACAGCTCCGCCGAGTGGGCGTAACCACGGCCGAGGTCCGCCTGCAGCACGCGCTGCCGCTCCCGCAACGGACCCAGCCGGTCCAGCAGTTCACCCGCGATGTCGGCCGCCAGCAGCAACCGGTCCCGGTCCTTGTCGGTGGCCTTCTCGGCGAGCGCCCGCAGCCGGTCCAGGGAGTCGGGGGCGGCCAGCACCGCGTCGTCCATGCCCCGGCTGGAGAGCTCCTGCTCCGCGGGCCGGTACCTGGGCAGCTCGGTGTCCATGCCGTACAGCACGGCCACGCGTTCCGCCGCCGCCTCGCGGGTGCCGGCCTCGGCGGTGAGGGCCTGCTGGAGCAGCGAGGGCAGCTGGTGGCCGATGTTGCGGAGGTTCACCACCGTGTTGCCGTCGGCCATGTTGGTGACGAGGAGGTCCCGCAGCATCTTCTGGTGCATGCCGAAGCGGGGGTGCGTGCGCAGGAACACCCGGGCCCCGAGCACCACGTTCAGCCGGGACAGGGTCTCCTCCAGCAGCGTCGGCACCACGTACTTGGCCACCGACGACCACACGCTCACCTGGGCGGGGGAGGCCTGGAGGCTGCGGACGGCGCCCAGGCACACCGCGTCGGCGATCATCAGCTCGGCGAAGGACTCGGCGAGCTGGCGCCCGGTGTACGGCACCTCCACGACGGGGCGGTCGAACAGCACCCGGTCCTGCGCGAACTCCAGGGCCGTGCGCAGCGAGGTGTCCACCCCCGACAGGGCCAGACTGAGGATCACCAGACGTGCGGTCTGGCTGGTCTTCAGGGCGATCTCCAGGCCCTGCCCCTCGGCGCCGATGCGGTCGGAGTCGGGGACGAACACGCCGTCGAACTTCAGGCCGCTGAGGTCCAGGGCCCGTACGCCGTGCTGCTTGACGGGGTGGGTCTCCCGCACGGTCTCGGGTTCGGCCCGCCACTTGTCGACGACGAGGATCGAGTAGTCCCCGGCGCCGCCGCGCGGCCCGGTGCGGGCGAAGACGACCATGCGGTCGGAGTAGGTGGCGTTGCCGATCGGCCACTTCTCGCCGGTGAGGCGGTAGCCGCCCGGCACCCGCTCGGCGACGACCTCGTTGTTCAGCAGGTCGCTGCCGTGCGCGGCCTCGGACAGCCCCCAGGACAGGCCGACGCCGCCGTGGATGTCGTCGATCTGGCGCCGCTTCTGCTCGTCGGTGCCGGCGATCCACACCGGGGTGAAGGCGGCCTGGGTCAGACCGAGCGCGATGGCGGTGGCGCCGTCGCGGCGGGCCACGAGCCGCATCAGGGTGAAGCCGGTCTCCGGGTTGCCGGCCTTGCCGCCCTGTTCGGCCGGGAGCCCGTAGTCGAGGAAGCCCCAGCGGCGCAGCATGCCGACGAAGGCGTACGGGAAGGTGTCGTGCTCGTCGTGGTCCAGCACGGCGGTGAACGGCATCCGGCTCGCCGGGTCGTGCGGGTCGCCGAGGTACTGCTCGAACCGTCGGGCCAGATCGGTCAGCTCGGCCTGGGACATCAGGAGGTCTCCATCGGGTCGTACGGGCGGGAGGTGACGGGGGCGAGGGGAACGGGCAGGGCGGTCATCAGCCGGTTGCCCTTCCGCAGGGCGTCCACGGTGTCGAGGGCGGGCAGCAGGTCGGGGCCGTGGCGGCGGGGGTCGATGCCGCCGGCCCGGGCGAGCAGGAAGGACAGGACGGCGGTGAGCCAGCCGGACGCGCCCGGCTCGTCGCCGTACAGCGGCCGGTGCCGGTTCGCCCACCACAGGTGGACGCACGCGGCGGCGGCGTGCAGCCAGGCGTAGCGCTCGGCGACGTCGACCAGGGCGTTGGGGTCTCCGCCGCGCCGGCGGGCCGAGGCGGCCTCGGCGCCGAGCGAGGCGACGGCGTCGGACACCCGGCGCACCAGCGCCGCGGCGCGCGGATCGGTGAGCTCCGCGCGGACGGGCCCGGCGATCCCGCCCAGTCCGGTCAGTACGGGGTCGGCGCCGCGGACGACCAGGTCCAGCCGGGTGGGCTCGTACGGCGGCAGTTCGGCGTCGAGGCGGAAGACACGGGTGAGGGTGTCCGGTCCCGGCTGCTCGTGACGGCCGGCGAGGGTGGGGATCTGGGCGGCGTAGGAGCGCAGGTTCGCCAGCGGGCTGGCGTCGATCACCCGCACCACCGCCGTGTCGCGCTGCAGCTTCTGGAACAGCCCCGCGCCCGGCGCCCCCTCCCGCAGCACCGAGCGGGTGGCGAGGACGCCGGCGCAGCGCCGCACCAGTTCGTCGCACGCCTCGGCCACCACGTGCTTGGCGGCCGGCGCCCAGACGCTGAACACCTCCGGCACGACATGCACGCCCCGGGCGGCGGCCAGCGCCACCGCGTCCGCCGCCAGCAGTGCCGCCGAGGCGACCGCCAGCTCCCGGCGGGAGTGCGGCGCCTCGACGAGGGGCGTGCCGGCCACCTCGCGTGCGGCGGCGAAATCCAGGGTCAGACGCAGTGCCGTGTCCGCGCAGCCGAGGCTGCCCGCCATGCTCATCAGGCGTACGGCCTGCTGGGCGAGGATCGCCACCTCCAGGCCCTCGCCCACCTTGCCCACCAGGGCGTCCGCCGGCACCGGCACCCCGTCGAAGCGCACCCGCGCGGTGTCCACGCCCCGCATGCCGCCCGTGCGCGGGGCGGGCTCGCGGACGAGCCCGTCGGCGCCGGGGTCCAGCAGGTAGGCGGAGAAGGCGCCGGGGCCGCGCTCGCCGGTGCGGGCCACCACGTAGAGGGCGTCGCAGCGCATGCCGTTGCCGACCATCCACTTCTCGCCGTGCAGCCGTCCGTCCGCGTCCAGCCGCACCTCGCCCGCCAGCAGATCGCTGCCGTGCGCGGCCTCGGTCAGGGCGAACCCCACCGAACCCCCGCCGGTCAGGATCCGGGCCACCCGCTCGCGCTGCCGCTCGCTGCCGTGCAGCTGGAGGCAGGTGGCGGCGATGATGCCGAACATCGTGCCCGGCATCACGTTCACGTCCCGGCGGGCCGCCGCACGCACCAGGGTCAGCCCGCGGTCGAACGAGTCGAACGCCCCGCCCCACTCCCTCGGCAGGTAGTTGAGGTGGAAGCCCGCCGAGACCAGCGCGCGGCACAGCTCGTCGGGATGGGCGTCGGCCTCGTCACGGGCGACGGCCGCGGCGAAACCGTGCGGGTTGGCCGGGTCCCCGGGGTCCCCGAGCAGTTCCTCGACCTCTTCGGGTGTGGGTGCCTGGCTCATCGGGCGGCCTCCGTGAGGACGGCCGGCTCCAGCGGCACCGGGCGGTAGTCCGCCACGGACGTCGGGAGGGTGACGCCGGCGGTGGCGAGCTGGGCGATCCGGGTGTGGAAGGCCGCCCCCCGCATCAGGTGGTGGGCGACGTCGGCGACCGTCCGGTTCTCCGGGGTCTTCAGATAGCTGCCGGACACCCAGGCGTTGAAGCTGCCCATCGCGGGACCGCACCAGATCTGGTAGTCGGCGGCCCGGTCCCGCTGTCCGGTCACCGCCCAGCGGGAGGCCATGCCCAGGTACCAGCGGAACACCAGCGCCATCCGCCGCTTGGGACTGTCGGCGGCCCGGCGCAACTGGTCCGGGTCGCGCCGGCCGAAGTACTCGACGCACTCCTCCCAGACGTCCTCCAGCGGACGCCGGAAGACCTGCGACTCCAGCCGCTCGCGCTGCACCGCGGGCAGCGCCTCGATGCCGTCGTACGCCTGGTACAGCTGGTAGAGCTGGGCGGCGCGCATCGGGAACATCGAGCCGCGGCGCAGCACCTGCAGCTCGACGCCCATCTCGAACATGTCGGCGGCCGGCGCCATCACACAGTCCGTGACCTCCGCCTGCGCCAGCAGCTCACGGGTGGCGGGGGACGTGCCGGACTCCAGGCACGACTGGTTGACCGAGCCCGTCACCACGTAGGCGGCGCCCATCGAGAAGGCGGCGGCGACGGCGGCCGGGGTGCCCAGGCCGCCGGCCGCGCCGACCCGGACCGGGACGGCGTAGCGGTGCTCGTGCTGGATCTGGTCGCGCAGCCGCAGGATCACCGGGAACAGCGCCAGCAACGGGCGGCGGTCGGTGTGCCCGCCGGAGTCCGCCTCCACGGTGATGTCGTCGGCGAGCGGCAGATGGTGGGCGAGCTGCGCCTGCTCGGCGGTGATCGATCCGTCCCGCAGCAGGGCGTCGACCATCGCGGTGGGCGCCGGGCGCATGAACCGCTCGGCGGTCTCGGACCGGGACACCTTGGCGACGATCCGGTGCCCGGCCACGATCCGGCCGGACGGCTCACGCCGCAGCCCGGCCAGCCGGTAGCGCACCAGATGCGGGGTCAGGCCCAGGAAGGCCGAGGCCTCCACACACCGCACCCCGTGCCGCAGGAACAGCTCGACCGCCTCCCGTTCCAGCCGCTCCTCGCTGGGACTGTGGATGAGGTTGACGGCGTACGGCAGGCCGGGGATCTCGGCGGCGAAGCGGGCCAGGGCCTCCTCGATGGTCTTCGGCAGCAGACCGGCCGCGCCGAACGAGGCGAGGAAGCCCTGCCGGGCCAGCGCGATCACCAGGTCGGCGGAGGCGATACCGCCCGCCATCGCGCCGGCCATGTAGGACTGCCGCACTCCGTGCGCGGCACGGAAGGCGGCCGAGCCGAGCCGGTGCGGCGGCAGGGCGGGGGCGGCGGCCAGTACGGCCGGTCCGTCCCCGCCGGCGGCCGCCGTGCCTCCGGCGGCCGCGCCGACGCCCTGCGCCGTGGACACGATGAAGCAGGGCTGCTCCAGCTGGGCCAGGACCTGCTGGATGCCGGCCGGGTCGGTGCTCGGATATCCGCCCCCGTACCAGCGGAGCGTCTCGGGTGTGGTGCTCATGGACAACACGGCTCCTTGGCTGTGCCTGCGGTCAGTCGGCATCCGGACGGACCTCGATGGCCACGTCGGTCAGTTCGTAGATGCGCAGCCCCGGCTTCCACAGGTCCGCGTCGGCGATCAGCAGCAGCCGGCCCGCCTCCTCGCGGACCTCCTTGACGTGCACGTCGAAGAAGAGCTCGCGGTCGTCGCGCAGGATCTGCCCCCGGTACTTCCAGGACATCTCCACGTCGGTGGCCAGGGCGAAGCGGGGCCGGGTCATGCCCTGGGCGAGGCCCCGGTCCAGGACGAACAGGCGCAGCGCCTGGAGCACCGCCTCGACGCCCAGCGAGCCCGGCATCACCGGGTCGCGGTGGAAGTGGCAGTCGAAGTACCACTCGTCGGGGCGGATGCTGCGGTACCCGTGGACGTAGCCCGCGCCGTGGCGGCCTCCGTCCGCGACCAGGTCGACCCGGTCCACCAGGTCGAAACGGCCGCCGGGCAGGTGCAGCCGGCCACCGGAGGCGTCGCGGAACGCGGGCGCGTCCGGGCCCAGTTCGATCCGCTTCACCCGCTCCGGCGCCGGCTTCTCCTCCTCGATCCAGGTCGGCTTGTAGGTGCCGCTGTCCAGACCCACCTGGTTGGCCAGGGCGGACTCGCTGAAGTACCCGAAGAGCGACTCGCCGGTGTAGAACACCTCGCCGTCCGCGGACAGTTCGTAGGAGAAGTTCTGCAGTACGGCACCGGACACCACGCTCGTCATCAGCAGCTTCGAGCGGTGCCGGACGGTCTTGCCGCGCAGGTCGATGTCCTTGACCAGGGTGGCCCGGCCGTCCAGGTTGCGGATGGAGTACTCCTCCTGCGGCTCGCGCAGCGTCGCGCCCAGGTAGTAGCCGAGGAAGATCGCCGCCTGCAGCGAGCTCTCCATGTACACGCAGTTCGGCATGTACGGCGCGGAGTTCTGGAGGTAGTACCAGGCGTCGTCCGGCGAGTCGTACTCGGTGACCATCTCGGAGCCGGGGCTCAGATCGCCGCGGGTGCCGGTGAGTGACATGACCCGGTCGACGAACTGGAAGTCGCCGTTGGGGATGTAGGGCGCCCTGCTGGTGCGGTAGATCTCGAACTCCGGGCCCATCGCCATGTCCAGCAGCCCCTTGGCTGAGTGCGCCAGGTGCAGCTCGTTGATCATGGCGGGCTCGCCGTCGCGGTTGCGGCGCCCGAGGAACGCGGGGACGCCGCCGGTCTCCGGCCGGTACGGGGTTCCGGGTTTCTCCACGATCTGCAGACCGAGGTTCTGCATCCGCACCACCGGCTTGTCACCGAGGTAGATCAGGACGTCCGCGATCACCGTGGGCCGGGGCAGCAGGGTCAGCTCGGTGACCTCCACCTCGTAGCGGATCTCGGCGTCCTTCGGGGTGACCTGGCCGCGCACCTGGACGTCGATGCGCCGGTCGGTCACCGTCTGGAAGCGCGCGTCCGGCAGGGTCAGGTGCATGCCCTGGTGCATCAGGTAGATCTGCAGCATCTGGATGGCGCCCTCGGCGATCAGGGAGCCGGCCAGTACCGGGTCGTCGGGGAAGTGGCAGGTGAAGTACCAGGCATCCGGCTCCAGATGCTTGACGGCACTGATCGAGCCCAGCCCGCACGGCCCGCCCTTGCGGTCGACGGTGACCTCGTCCACCATCCGCAGCCGCGCGTCCGGCAGCCGCAGCGCCGGGTTGATGCCGGGGTCCTGCGCGTGTTCCGGGCCGAAGACGTCACCGGGCCGGCCCTGGGCGAGCAACTCCAGGTCGGCGGAGTCGAGTCGGTTCTTGCGGGCCTGCGCGAGGGGCTTGAAGGTGCCCTTCGGCAGGGCGGCGCGCCGGGCCCGGTCCTGGTCGGTGATGACGACGCCGAGCGGGGTGTCCAGTTCCTTCTTGCTGAAGAACCCGGCGCAGGCGTCCCGGAGTTCGAGGATCAGCTCACCGTCGGCGTAGCAGTCGTAGCTGAAGAAGAAGATCGTGGTGTCGCCCTGGTGGACGAACCGGTCGATGGAGATCTCGTAGCGGAGCGTCTGCCCGGTGGTGGGCAGTCCGCCGCGGAAGGTCAGCGAGCTGTCGAGCAGCCGGTAGACCCGCTCGCCCTTGTTGCGGAAGTCGATGCCCAGGTAGCCGACCAGCAGCAGGTCGCACTGCCCGGACTCCACGGTCACCGCCGGCGGCACCCCGCCGTCCACGGCGTACCAGGCGTCCTCGGGCACGTCGTACTCGGTGGTGATCCTGGCCGGTTCGAGGACGCCCGGCTTCGCGTCCAGTGCGGTGACGCGGGTGACGAAGTGGTACGGCGGGGCCGGCAGCCGCACCCGGGCCTTGAAGGTGTCGATCTCGGCGAACTCGGGGCCGAAGACCTTGGCCACCGAACCGGTGGCGAACTCCAGCAGGTCCGCCTCGTTCCAGATCACACCGTCGGCCGTGTCGCTCCCGCGCGGTGCCGCGGGCAGCGCGGAGGGTGGTGCGGCGGGTGGTGCGGCGGGTGGTGCGGCGGGGAGCGCCGGCGCGGCGGGCGGGGCGGGTGCGAGGGATGCGGCGGGTGCGGCGGGCGGGTTGGGCGCGGGTGCGCCGAGCAGGGCCTCCGTGCGGTCCAGGGTGGCCGCCTGGAGCACCCGGTGGGTCTCCATCACCACGCCGTGCGCGGCGACGATCTCCCGGCGCAGCTCCCGCACCAGGTCCGCGGCGGGTCCTGTGCCGGTGCGGGCGGCCGTCGGCACGGGCGTGCGCGACGGGTCCGTACGGTCCGGGCCGGCGGGTGGTTCGGCGGTGGCGGCCGGGGCGGACGGGGACCAGGGCAGGGCCGTGGCCGGCTCCCCGTCGAAAGTGATGACCTCGGACATCTCGAGGGTCGGGTCGGCGGGCATGGCGGCGGGCACCTCCGGCGGGACTGACGGGACTGTGACGGCTGGTTCGGGCCGGCCGGCGGACGGCGCCGCGGCGACGGGACGAAGGGCGGACAGGGCCTCGGCCGCCTCGCGGGCGACACGGTCCGGGATGGGCTCGCCCAGACCCACCCGGGTCATGGGCAGACGGCGGGGCGCCGCCGCCGGAGCGGGCCGCGCGGCCCGCTCCGGCGACGACAGGGCCGTCAGGTCCACCGGCAGTCCGTGTCCCACGAGCCGGGCCACGAGCTGGGCGAGCGGTGTCGTGGCGGACACCCCGCGGCGGTCCACGCAGGCGGCCATGTGCGGCGCGTCGCCGAGCGTGTCGCGGATCCACCGCGAGCAGGTGGCGCCGGGGCCCACCTCGATGAAGTAGCGGTAGCCGCGCTCGTACGCCGCGTGCACCAGCCGCGGGAAGTCGATCGTCGAGCGCAGGGTCGTCGCGATGCGCCGCGGCGACTCGGCCAGCCGCTCGGCGGGCAGCGGCCGGTAGTCGTACGCGCTGAACAGCTCCAGGTCCCCGAAGGAACCGGTGGGGTAGTCGTTCAGCCGGGCCAGACCGTCGAACTCGGCGTCCACCACCGGGCAGTGCATGACCACGTTCACCGGCGAGCGGGCCGCACGGCAGCCCACCTCCTGGATCAGCGCCCGGCACTGGGCCGGGTCACCGGCGATCACCAGCTCCCCCGGCGTGTTGACGTGGGTCAGGAACACCCGGTCGTGGCGGGTGAGCGCCTCGCGCACCGGTTCGGCGGGGGAGAGCAGGATGTGGGAGGCCCACACGGACGAGTCGGGGGTCTCCCCGGGCAGCCCCCACGCCTCGCGCACGGTGCGGCGCGGGCCGCACAGCCGGTCCTGGAAGACGGGGCTGTCGCTGATCAGCGAGTCGCTGCGGCCGGCCGGGTCCCAGCCGCCCGTCGCGAACAGCATGCTCGACTCGCCCAGGCTGTAGCCGAACCCGCCGTGCGCGGTGATGCCCAGCACCTCGCGCACCAGGGCGGTGTACAGGATGGCGAAGCTGGTGCCGGTCGCGAGCATGAACGGCACGTCGGCGCCGAGCCGTTCCTCCAGCAGCATCAGATCGCGCCGGGTGAGCGCCTCACGGGTCCGCGGGTACAGGTGCGCGGCACGCAGCATCCGGGCCGGTTCGGCGGCCTGTCCCTCGAAGCGGTCCAGCAGGGCGGGGAAGGCCCGGAAGAGGTCCGCGCCGAGCCCCGGGTAGCTGTTGAAGGCGCCCGGGTAGACCAGGGCGACCCGCCCCTCGGGGCCGAGCGGCCGGGGGGTGAAGAAGGAACCGGCCGGGGTGGCCCACTCCCTGCCCTCGGCGTGCGCCACGGGCACGTCACGGACCATCGACTCCAGCTGCTTCAGCAGCTCTTCGCGGTCGTGGCCGACCAGGACGGCCCGCAGCCGCCGGCCGTCGAGCCGGTCGGCCGCCTCCCGCGCCAGGGCGTGCGGATCGGCGCCGTCGTCGAGCAGCGCGCGGTACCGTCCGGCCTCGGCGACCAGCCCGTCCGACGTGTCCGCGCCGACGGCCAGCAGGACGGGACCGCCCGCCCGGTACCAGTCGGTGGTGGACCGGGGCCGGTCGGCGCCGGGCACCGAGGACAGCACGAGATGGGCGTGGGAGCCGCCCGCGCCCAGCATGCTCACCGCGGCATGGCGCCGGGTCCCCGCGCGTTCGCGCAGCCAGGGACGCGAGGTCTCGGGCACGTGGAAGGCGGAGGCCGCGAAGTCGTCGGCGAGGTCGTCGACGGGGCGGCGCCAGCCGCGCGTACCGGGCAGATACGCGTGCCGCAGACACAGTACGGCCCTGATGAGACCGGCGATCCCGGCCGCGCACCCGGCGTCGCCGAGCTGCGCCTTCACACTGCCCAGGGCGGTGCTGCCGGTGCCCGCGCGATAGACCCGCGCCAGACCGGCGATCTCCGCACGGTCCGTGTCCCGGGTACCGTCCGCGTGGGCCTCCAGATACCCGACGTCGGCGGCGCCGATGCCGGCCTGCTCCAGGGCCGCCCGTGCGGCCCCGGCCAGCTCCCCGGCGTCCGCCGCGGGCAGGTCGCCGTCCGCCGGCGCGTACCGTACGGCCATCCCGTCGATCCGGGCGTGCACCCGGCCCTTGCTCCCGGCCGCGTCCGCGCGGGTGACGACCAGGGCGCCGGCGCCCTCGCCGACCCGCCGGCCGCGGTCGCCGTCGTTGAACGACAGTCCCGGCCCGGCGACGAGGTCCGGCCCGGTCAGCAGGTTCTCCGCGGAGCCGGCCAGGTCGACGGCGCCGACCAGCACCGCCTCCAGATCCGGGTCGAGCAGCAGCAGCCGCGCGACCTCCAGGGCCTCGGCGGTACCCGTGCCGTCGGCGGAGAGGGTGAAGGACGGGCCGGTCAGGTTCCACCGGGAGGAGATCCGCCCGGCCATGACGTTGCCGATGTAACTGAGCACCTCGTTGGCGCCGATCGGGTCCACCACGGCGTCCCGGGAGATCGCGGCGAGCGCCGCCCGCTGCTCCTCGGTGAGCTCGACGCCCGCCTCGTCGAACTCGCGGCGCAGGAACGCCCCGAGCCCGTAACGGCTGAGCCGGGCGTGCGTGTACGGCTCGATCTCGGTCACCACGACCACGGCGACCCGGCGCGGGTCGGGGGTGTCGCCCACCCCGGCGCCGAGCCGGTAGCCGGCGTCGCGCAGCGCCTCGTCGGCGACCTTGGTCATCAGCGCGTGCTGCGGGTTGTAGATGCGCAGGTCGGACGGCGGGACCCGGAGCTCGACGGGGTCCACCTCGACGCCGTCGACGAACGCCCCGTGCGGTGCGCCGCCGGTGAGACCGGCCTCCTCCAGGGTGCCGCCGTCGGTGCGGTCCAGGCCGCGCCAGCGCTGCTCGGGCAGCGGACGCAGATCGTCCTCGCCCCGGTGGACGGCGCGTTCGAAGTCGTCCAGGGACTCGAGCGACCCGAAGTACGCGCCCAGGCCCACCACGTCCAGCGCGGGCGGCACGGCCGGCTCGGCCGGCTCGGCGGGGTCGCCGTGGGCGACGGAGGCGGCGTCCGAGAGCACGACGTGCGCGTTGGTGCCGCCGAACCCGAACGCGGAGACCGCCGCCCGCCGCGGGCCGGGTCCCTCGGGCCAGGCCCGCGCGGACCGCACCAGGACCGGTGCCCCGACCCGTCCGTCGGGGGAGGTGACCGGCTCCGCCACGCCGATCGTCGGCGGGATCGTGCCGTCGTCCATGGCCAGGACGACCTTGAGCAGACTGCTCAGGCCGGCCACCGTCAGCAGATGCCCGATGTTGCCCTTGACCGAGCCGAGCAGCGGCACCTCGCCGTGCGCGCCGAAGAACTCGGCGACGGACTCCGCCTCCGTCGTGTCCCCGATCGGCGTGCCGGTGGCGTGGCACTCCAGGTAGTCGATGTCGGCCGGGTCCACCCCGGCGTCCGCGTACGCCCGTGCCAGCGCGTCGAGCTGGCCGCTCTTGCGCGGTACCAGCGGGTGGCGTCCGGAGCCGTCGTTGGACAGCCCGATGCCGTCCACCACGGCGTGGACGCGGTCCCCGTCGCGCAGCGCGTCCGCCAGCCGCTTGACCGCGACCATGCCGGCGCCCTGACCGGTGACGATGCCACCGGAACGACGGTCGAAGGGCTGGCTGAACCCGTTCTCCGGATAGGCGTGCAGATCGGAGAACGACAGGTGGATCAGCGTCGGATCGGGGGCGCAGACCCCGCCCGCCAGCACCAGGTCCGCCTGCCCGGAGGCGAGATGACCGCACGCCAGGCTGAGCGCGTACAGCGCCGACGAGCAGGCCGCGTCCAGGCAGTAGCGGGGCCCGCCGAGGCCGAGCGCGGCGGCGGTGACCGCGGCGGGCGATCCGCTCACCCGCAGGTTCTCCGGGACGACGGCCGTCCGGTCGATCAGCGGGCGGGCGCCCGGCAGCCCGGCCAGCTCGGGCAGGTCCGCGCGGCGCAGCCCGGCCAGCACGGCCTCCTGCGCCAGCGGGACGCTGACCTCGGCCGAGGCGGGCGTGGGGAAGGAGTAGTTGCCCATCACCAGGCCGGTACGGGCCAGTGTCTCGGGCCGTTCGTCCACGCCGCAGTCGCGCAGCGCCTCCCGGGCCGCGTACAGGGACCAGTGGAAGATCCGGTCCAGCCGGGAGAGCCGGCCGGGGTCCAGCCGGTAGCCGGTGGGGTCGAACTCGAAACCGGTGACGAACCCGCCGCGACGGGAGGTGATGCGGTGGCGGGGGTCGAGGTCACGCTCGTCGAGCGCCTGCCCGAAGACCTCCTCACCGCCGTCGCGGCGGCTGTCCGCGCCGCGTTGGAGGTTGTGCCGGAACTCCTCGGGAGTCCGGGCGCCGGGGAACAGGCAGGAGATCCCGACGATCGCGTATCTGCTCATGACAGGGAGAGGTTCCTTCCCGAACGGGGGATCCTGTGGGGCGGGCGGCGGCGAACCGCCGCCCGCGCGGTACGTCCGGCACAGGCCATGGTCAGCCCGCGAACTTGGCAGCCAGCTGCGGGGCCGAGACCACGGACACATCGGTGAACCGGGCGAGGACCCGGCCGTCAGGGGCACAGGCGGTGACGGTGAGCCGGGAGTCCGGGCCGTCGTGCCGCACCGGCTCCACCACGACGAGGAACGTCCCCGGCGAGGTCAGCGGCGCGTGCAGTTCCACTCCGCCCACGGCGAGCGGCAGCCCGGCGGCGGACCGGAAGCGGCGCACCCAGACCAGCGCGGCCTGGAGCAACAGGTCCGCGGGACCCGCCGAGTACCAGGACGTGGCGGCGGCTTCCGCCGTCGTCGCGACGGGCTCGCACTCCAGCACGAGCCGCGACTCCTCCTCGGCGAGCACCCGCCGCAGTCCGCGCAGCGCGGGCCCGTGGAAGAGCGTCCCGTCCTCGTACAGACCGGCGGCGTCCCGGCCGGTGCCCGGTGCGGGCAGCCCGGTCAGCGGGGCGGCCGGTGCCAGGGGGGTGCCGGTGACCACCGTGGCGGCGTAGTGCGGCCGTACCGAACCGTCCTCGGTCACGGACCGGACGGCCACCTTCACCTCGCCGTCGGCCGGGGTCATCACCACGCGGCACTCCTCGGGCCGGGTGCCGTCGAAGACGATCCCCTTGTGCACGGAGAAGTCGCGCAGCCGGACCGCGCGCCGCCCCTCGGCGTGTTCCACCGCGCCCAGGGCCCAGCCGATGGCCACGGCCGCCGGCAGGACGGGCACCGAGTCGATCAGGTGGTCGGCGACGAGCGGTGTGCCCTCCAGCTCCGTGAGCGACCGCCGTACGGTCGCCCCGGCGGCCGGCGCCGGGCGCTCCCGCGAGCTCAGCGGGGTCGTCGGGCCCAGCACCGTGACCGTGTCCGCCGCCCGCTCGGGGGCGAACTGGTCGGCGAACAGCCGGGCCCCCTCGGGTGCCTGGATGAGCGGGATGCCGCGCTCCTCGAACACCGCCTTGATCTGCGGGGACACCATGCCGCTGTCCCAGGCGCCCCAGTTCAGCGAGGTGACCCTGGCCTGCGGCAGCCGCCGGCGGGCGGACGCGGCCCAGGTGTTGAGCACCTCGTTGGCCATCGCGTAGTCCGACTGCCCCTGGTTGCCGAAGAATCCGGCGACCGACGAGAACAGCACCACGTGACGCAGGCGTTCGGCGGGCAGCGCGGCCATCACGGACCGCAGTCCGGCCAGCTTCGGGGCGAAGACCCGCTCGATCTCCGAGGCCTTCTTGTTGGCGATCAGCTGGTCGGCGAGGACCCCGGCGCCGTGCACCAGACCCGTGACCCGGTCCCGGTGCGGGGCGAGCACGGCGGCCGTCGCGGCCTGGTCGGTGATGTCCACGGCGAGGTACTCGGCCTTGCTGCCGGCCGCGTGCAGCGCGTCGAGCGTGGCCCGGATCTCGCGGCTGCCCGTCACGGCCGCCGCGAGCACCCCCACCTTCTTGGGGGTCGGCTTCTCGCCGGACGCCGTGAGGGAGGCCGCCGCGGCCGCCTTCAGACCGGAGTCCGGGACGCCACGCGCCCAGTCGGGCTCCTCGTCGAGCGGGGTGCGGCCGAGCAGCAGCATGTGCGGCCGGTGCCGTTCGGCCAGGTGGAGCACACAGGTGGCGGTGATCCCGCGCGCGCCGCCGGTGACGACGAGCACGTCGTCGGAGGTGGGCGCGCCGACCTCCGGGACGTCCTCGGCGAGCGGCCGCTCGCCCAGCGTCAGACCCACCCGGCGCGTCCCGTCGAGGCCCACCTGCACCGGCTCGGGGGCCGAGTCGGCGGCCTCGTCCAGCAGCAGTGCGGCCCCGGTTGCGGCGTCGAGGGCGGGGGAGAGGTCGACCGCGCGGCAGAACAGGGCGGGCGCCTCCAGCGCCAGCGTCTTGACGAGGCCCGCCACTCCGCCGGCCGGCGCCTGCTCCTCGGCGACCCCGGTGAGTCCGAAGGCGCCGTCCAGCAGGGTCGCGGTGAGGAAGGCGGCACGGCCGTGCTCCGCCGCCTCGCTCAGCGGCCGTACGACATGCCGGGCGAGGAGCAGCGAGTGGGCCAGCCGCCGTGTGCCCTCGGCCCATTCGGCGCGGGACTGTGCGGTGACGTCGACGACCAGGGCGATGCGGTCGGTGAAGATCTCCTCGACCTGGGCGGCGAGTTCGGTGGTGCCCCATCCCGTGAGGGCGTGGTCGTGTACGCCGGACGAGTGCGCCGGAACTCCCGGCAGACGCAGGGTGTGCACCCGCCGGCCGGTGCCGGTGAGCCGTTCGACGAGCTGTGCGGCCAGCTGCGAGCCGTCGTCCACGACGAGGGCGCCGTGGTCCGGGGCGTAGGCGTCGAGCAGCGGGTCGGGAGCGGGAAGTGTGACGAGCGCGGCCTGTGCCCGGCCGATGCGCGAGGGTTGGTCGGACGACGGTTCCGGCGGATGGTCCTCGGACGACCCGGTGGACGCGGCCTCACGCCGGGCGGTACGGGGCACACCCGCGCCCGCCACGAAGTCGACGATGTCGCCCAGGGTGCGCAGTTCGGCGAGTTGTTCGGGTCCTGCGGTGGTGATGGCGCCGAAGTGTTCCTGGATGACGCCCATGATTTCGACGCGTTTGATGCTGTCGATGCCGAGGTCGGCTTCGACGTCCATGGTGAGGTCGAGCATGTCGGCGGGGTAGCCGGTCTTGTCGGCGACGACCTCGAGGAGGGTGGTGCGGACGGTGTCGGCGTCGGGTCCGGTGGTGGGGGCCGGGGCCGGGGCCGGGGTTGTGGTGGTGGTGCCGGCGACGAAGGTGACG
>NZ_JBIRTN010000011.1:161850-240460 GCF_044334705.1 Streptomyces sp. NPDC020731 | reverse complement strand
CGACGCGTTTGATGCTGTCGATGCCGAGGTCGGCTTCGACGTCCATGGTGAGGTCGAGCATGTCGGCGGGGTAGCCGGTCTTGTCGGCGACGACCTCGAGGAGCACCGAGCGGACCTTGTCGGCGTCCGCGCCGGGAGCCGGAGCCGGAGCCGGGGCCGGAGCCGGAGCCGGGGCGGGGGTCGCCGCCGGTGCCGGCGTCCAGGTCGCGGGCAGGGCGGGGGCGACCGCCGGTTCCGGGAGGGGCGGCAGCGGTGCGGGGAGCGCCGGCTCCTGCGACACGGGGACGGGGACCGCGGCGGGCGCCGGTTCCGTCCAGGCCGGCGCGGTGGAGGTCTCGGCGCCGAGCTCCAGGCCGGCCAGCCGGCCCAGGACCTCGTTGGCCCGGATGTGGGTGCGGCCGATCGCCAGCCCGTGCTCCTTGACCGAGCTGATCCCGGGCAGCACCTGGTCCAGCCTGCCCTCGTCGTCCGCCCGCTCCAGGAGCCGGGACAGGCGCTCGGCGCTCTGCAACTGGCCGTTCAGATACTCGTCGTGGAGGGAGAGATGGTCCGAGATGAGCTCGGTGAGTCGGTCGCTCGGCATGGGTGCGTTCTCCTGGGCGGGGCGAGGGTGGTCCGGTTCCGGAACGACGGCCGGCAGCCGGGAGACGGCGGCTTCGGGAACCGGTTGCGGTGACTGCGGCGCCGGGGGCGCCACGACGGCGGGTGCCGGTGCGGCGACCGGTGCCGGTGCCGCGACCGGTGCCGCGATCCGGTACCCGTTGGCCAGCGCGTCCTGGTAGGCGGCGCGGCGTTCCGGGGACACGTAGTTGATGCCGTTGAGCATCACCGTCATGCCCTTGGTGGGGACCTCCGGCTCCGCCTCGGCCGCGTAGCGGTCGCTCGTGGCCAGGGGCAGGCCCAGCACCGCGAGCCGCGCCACGGCCTGCTTGAGCGTCAGGTCCGCGTCCCGGCCGGGGCCGCCGTCCAGCGACACCGCGGTGTGCGGGCGCCCGCGCAGGATCCTGCCCACCAGTCCGGCGAGCACCGTGCCGGGCCCGAACTCGACGAAGACGCGGAACCCGTCGGCGTACATCTCCTCCACCCGGGCGGCGAACTCCACCGGATGGATCAGCTGCTCGGCGAGCACCCGGCGGTTGCCGGCGACGTCCGGGCCGTAGCCCGCCCCGGAGGTGTTGGCGTAGACCCGGCCGCGCGGCGCCGCCATCTCCGTGGCCTCCACGGCCGTACGGAAGTCGTCCACCGCGTGCGCCACGAACGGGGTGTGGAAGGCGGCGGACACCGGCAGCCGCCGGGCGCGCACACCCGCGCGCTCCGCCGCCTCGAGCAGCAGCTCCACCTCCGCCGTCGCGCCGCCCACCACGATCTGGTCCGGCGCGTTGCGGTTGCAGACCAGCAGGCCGTCCCGCTCCGACAGCAGCTCGGCGACCCGCTCCTCCGGCGCGAACACCGCCGCCATCGTCCCGGTGTCGTCCGCCTGACCGGACGCCGGCGACATGGCGCTGCCGCGGGCCCGCGCCAGCCGGTGCAGGGTGTCCTCGTCGTAGGCCCCGGCCGCGTACAGCGCGGTCAGTTCACCGAAGCTGTGGCCGAGGAAACCCTCGGCCGCGAAACCGAGTTCGGTCAGATACCGGAAGTGGCCCGCGGACAGTGCCCCGATCGCCGGCTGCGCGTAGGCGGTGGCCCGCAGGGCCGCCTCCTGCGCGGCGCGGCCGGCCTCGTCGACGAGGGGCGGCGGGAAGGCCACCCGCGACAGCGGGGTGTCCTCCGGATAGTGGCGGTTGGCGCGGTCGAACGAGGAGCGCAGCGGCGGCAGCGCCAGTACGGCGCTCAGCCCCGGCGCCACGTACTGGCTGCCCTGGCCCGCGAAGAGGGCGCCCACCTTGCCGGTCGCGTCCGCGGAGCGGCGGTAGTGGATGCCCTTCGGATGGGTCCACTCCGGCGCCTCGGCCCGGGACCGCAGCTCACCGAGCGCGATCTCGCGCAGCGTCCGGACGTCGTCCTCGCCGCGGGCGGCGAAGGCGAGGCGGGCGTGCCCCTCGGGCACCGGCCCCCCGTTGGGCGCCTCACCCGCGGCCAGCGCGTCGGCGAGGGCCCCCGGGTCGGGCGCGTGCCACAGGTGCACCCGGGCGACCGGGAACCGCACCGCGACGTCGTCGCCGTCGCCGTACTCCTCCAGGACGGCGTGGAAGTTGGTGCCGCCGAAGCCGAACGCGGAGACCGCGGCGCGGCGGTTCGGCCGCTTCGGGTCGCGGATCCACGGACGGGCGGCGGAGTTGACGTAGAACGGGCTGTCCGGGCCGAAGGAGGCGCCGGCCCGGGTGACGTTGATGGTGGGGGGCAGCACCTTGTGCTGCAGGGCGAGCGCCAGCTTGATCAGCCCGGCCGCTCCCGCGGCCGCCTTGGTGTGCCCGATCTGGGACTTGACGCTGCCGATGGCCGCGTACTCCCGCTCCCCGCCGTCCTTGCCCACCACCTCGGTGAGCGCGCCGATCTCGGTGGCGTCGCCGACCGCCGTGCCGGTGCCGTGCGCCTCGAACAGCTCGATGCTGTCCGGGGAGACGTCCGCGTCCCGGTAGGCGCGGTTCAGCGCCACCATCTGGCCTTCCTTGCGCGGCGCGTAGATGGACTTGAAACGCCCGTCGCTGGAGGTGCCAAGGCCCCGCAGGACCGCGTAGATCCGGTTGCCGTCGCGCTCGGCGTCGGCCAGTCGGCGCAGGGCCAGCATGCCGATGCCCTCACCGATCAGCGTGCCGTCCGCCTCGCTGTCGAAGGGCCGGATGCGGCCCGACTTCGACAGCGCCGGGGTCTTGCTGAAGCACAGGTACATGAAGATCGTGTTCTCGGCGTCGCACCCGCCGGCCAGCATGGTGTCGGCCCGGCCCTCCAGCAGTTCGCTGACGGCGGTGCGGACGGCCCCCAGCGAGCTGGCGCAGGCGGCGTCGATCGTCATGTTGATCCCGCCGAGGTCGAACCGGTTGGCGATCCGGCCGGCGACGACGTTGCCGAGCATGCCGGGGAAGGAGTTCTCCTCCCACGGGGCGTACGCCATGCGGAACTTGGCGGCGATCTCCTCCGCGTCCCGGTCCGAAAGACCGCAGCTCCTGACCACCTCCTTGAGCACCGGGCTCTGCAGGCGGGCGGTGAGGGGCTGGGTCAGCTGGTTGGCGCCGGTGATGCCGAGCACGACACCGGTGCGTGAGGCGTCGTACCACTCCCGGTCCGCTCCCGCGTCCTTCAGCAGGTCGCGGGTGACGACCAGGCTGAGCAGCTGCAGTACGTCGGTGACCTCCAGCGTGTTGGGCGGCAGACCGAACTCGAGCGGGTTGAACGGCACGTCCGGGATGAAGCCGCCGCGCTTGGCGTACGTCTTGTCGGGCGCCGAGGGGTCGGGATCGTAGAACTCGTCGACGTTCCAGTGGGTCGCGGGCACCTCTGTCGTGCAGTCGGCCGCCGCGACGACGTTGGACCAGTACTCCTGGAGGTTGCGCGCCTGCGGATAGAGCGCGGAGAGGCCGACGACGGCGATCGGGTCGCGGGCCAGTCGTCGGTCGAGGGTGCGTTGCTGGGATTCGTTCACGGCGAGGGCCTCCGGGTCGTGACGAGGTGCGCCGGCCGGAGGGATGGCACCAGTCCGGCTATGGCCTGCGAGGCGTCAGGGCGGATCAGCATGGTGTAGTGGTCGCCGGGCACCGAGTGGGCGGTGATCCCGCGGCCGGCCAGCTCCTCCCAGCCGAGCGTCGGGTCCGAGGGGATGAGACTGTCGCCGGCCTTGATCTGGACCAGCGGAACGGTGGCGGGTGCCGGACGGTAGTGAGCCGTCAGCCGGTTGTTGCGCAGCAGCCCCGCCGTGTAGGCCTCGAAGAGCTTGCGTACACCGGGCAACGGTGTGCCGGGCGGCAGCGCGCCCGCGGCGATCGCGTCCTCGAGCAGCAGGGTCAGGGCGGCGTCGGCGTCCGCGCCGTCCGGTACGGGACTCGGACGCACCTGGGCGCCGCGCCGGGCGCCCAGGAACATCGCGAACCAGCGGAGGACGAGCGCGGGGTCGACCTCGTCGCCCTCGGTGTGCTGGTAGGCCTCCGTGGGGGCGATGCTGTCCAGCAGCACCACGCTCCGGGGCCGCTCCCGCGGCTCCAGCCGTTCGGTCAGGCCATGGGCGAGCACGCCGCCGAAGGACCAGCCCACCAGCACGGTGCCGGTGCCGTCCCCGCCGGTGCGGTCGCGGTCGGCGCGGTAGGCGGTGGTCAGCAGGTCGAGGAGGTGGTCGATGGTCAGCCGGGAGCGTTCCGGTGCGAGCGCGGCCTCCCCGTACTCGGGCACCGCGCCCAGGTCCAGTACGGCGAACCCGGTCTCCCGGGGCAGTGCGCCGGACAGGCCGGTCCACAGGCCGACGGGCAGGGCACCGGGGTGCACCGCGTAGACGGTGCCCGCGCCGGGAGCGGCGTCCCGGTGCCGTATCAGCGGCTCCGGCGGTGACGTCGCGTCAGGCCGTCGCGCCATGCCGCGCACTCTCCTCGGCGATGTGCGCAGACAGGGCCTCGATGGTCGGGTGGTACCACAGCGCCGTGGTGCCCAGTTCGAAGCCCAGCCAGCTCTCCATCTCGCCGGCGATGATCAGCGCCTCCGTGCTGTCCATGTCGAGTTCGTCGAAGTACTGGCCCGGAGGAATGGCCGAGGGCTGCTCACCGAGCCGCTCCGCGATTTTCTCGGTCAGCCACTTCTGCACTTCGTCGGCCGTGACCTTGCCCATGACCCGTTCCTTTCTCGTGCCTATACGTACGCGTGCACTCCGGGAGTGTTTTCTCGAAATCCGGAGTGGGCGGGTTTCTGCGGGAGAACAAAGAGCGGTCAGGCCGCCGCTCGCATGTTCGGGAGCGTAGGGAGGCCGACACCCTTCGCGCAACTCAATCGCGAGCGAGGGGAGAGCGCTGAAAAGGACCGGACCGTGGTGCCGAGGACACCACGTTTTCCGAGGTGAGAGGCTTGTGTCGGGTCTCGCTCGGCCGAGGGCCCGGCTCCCTTCCAGGGGCTCCCGCGGGCAGGACCCGACCCAGCCTTGTCCATGGCTCATCCGCCGTGTCAGCGCGCCGTCAGAATCACCTCAGTGCGGCGTCCGACGGCTCTCCTATCGTGAACGGCGTTCCACATGGCACATTTCACGGCCGCTGTCCCGCGCGCTCTTCTCACCGGTGGGAGCTTCCTCGAAAGCGGCCTCCAAAAAAGGGTGACTGCTATTCCGTACATCCCGTGATCGATGCCTTCTCACCGAGAGTGGACAAGGACCGAAATGCCGACCGAGATCGAACAGGTGTGGGCGGTAACGGCTCGCCAGGGGGAACTGCGGGCCATCGACTCCGCTCTGACGGACCGCGGCGGGGTCCTCCTCACCGGTACCACCGGTGTGGGGAAGACACGCCTGCTCGCCGCTTCTCTCCAACGTGCCGCGTCCGAGGGCCGGACCGTCGTGGCGGTCGGCGGGGCGGGCGGTCCCGAGACCGGCTGCGCGGAGAACTTCTGCTCGCTCGCCGAGTGCCTGGACCGGCTGGAGTCCGTACGCCGGCACAGCGATCCCGCGCGGCGCACCGTCGTCGGATTCGACGACGCCCATCTCGTGGACGAGTCCGCCGCCCACCGGCTGTACCGTCTGACCGCCTCCGGGCGGGTGGCGGTCGCCACCACCGCCCGCCGGGACGCCGCGCTGCCCGCCGGGGTGGACAAGCTCTGGGTGGAGCGCCTCGTGGAGCGCCTGGAGGTGCTGCCGTTCGCCCGGGAGGTGGTGAGCTCCATCCTCCGCAGCCGGGTCGGCGGGCCCGTGGACTCCCCGACCCTGGAACGACTGTGGGCCACCACCCGGGGCAACGCCCTGATCCTGCACGAACTCGTCGAGTACGCGCTGACGGACGGCTCGCTGCGCCGCGTCGACGGGCACTGGCACTGGGACGGGCTGCCCGAGCGGCCGCCCGAGCGGCTGGCCGACATCGTCTGCCTCCGGCTGCGTGACCTGACGCCCGAGGAGCAGGAACTGGTGAACGTGTTGGCCGTGGTCGGACAGGTGGAGTACGGGCTGGCCGAGCGGCTCGGACTCGCCCGTGCCGCGGAGACGCTCGACGAACGCGGCCTCGTGCAGATCGAATACAGCGGACGCCGGGTCGGCATCCGGCTGACCGAACCGCTCACCGGGGCGGTCGTGGCGGACCGGATGTCCGGGCTCACCGCCCAGCGGCTGCGGCTGCAGCTCGCCGACGCGATCGAGGCGACCGGTGCGCGGCGCGAGGACGACGTCGTACGGATGGCCACCCTGCGGATGGCGGCCGGCCGAGTCCCGGAACCGGCGGTCCTGCTCGCCGCGGCACGCACGGCGGCCCACCGCCGCGACTTCCCCCTCGCGGAACGCCTGTGCCGCTCGGTACTCGGCGACGCCCCGGCGCCCCGGCCGGGCACCGTGTCCTCGCCGGACGCGCCCGGTGCTGCTCACACGGCCTCGCCGGCCGGGCCCGGCGAGGCGCCGTCCGGTCGGACGACCGCTGACGCGACGGGCGACGCGGCCCGTGCCGCCGTTCCCGCGACAGCGTTGTCCGGTGGGGTGGCGGCCGGCGGTTCGCCGACCGGCGCTTCCGCACCGGTTCCGGCCGGTGAGGTGGTTGTCGGTCGTGGGGCTCACGAGCCGCCGGCCGGCGGCGGCGTCTCCGGGTTGGTGACCGGTGACGGTCACGCGGCTCGCGGGGCATCCGCCGACGATGACGCCACCGTCCCGGCCGGGGAGGTGACGACCGCCGATGCCGCGCGTGCCGCGCTGCTGCTCGGGCGGGCGCTCGCCGGTCAGGGGCGGTACGCGGAGGCCGAGGAGGTCTTCGCGGGTGCCCTCGCCGAGCGGCCGGAGACGACGCTCACGCGCGCGCTGCCGCGCGACGAGTTGATCGCCGCCGTGCGCGACCGGGCCGACAACGCCGCCTGGGGGCTGGGGCGCGGCGCGGACGCCGCCGCCGTCGTGGACGGCCTGCCCGCCGGACTCGGCGCACAGGGCACGGGCGTACGCCACGGCTTCCACGCCGTCCTGGCGCTGCTCGCCGACCGGCCGGACGACGCGGTCCGCACGGGCCGGACCCTCCTGCCGGACGAGCGGCCCGACTCCGCGGTGGTGCAGCACCTGCTGCCCCCCACCGCCTTCGCGCTGAGCGAGCTCGGCCGGCCCGCGGAGGCACTGGCCCTGATCGACCGTCACGCGCACGACCTCGACGGCTGGCACGACGACGCCCGCCTGCGGTGCCTGGTCGTGACGGCGCGCTGCGCCTTCGCCCAGGGCGACCTCGGCCGCGTCGTGGAGGCCCTGGAGGCGACCGGCCGCTTCGCCACCCGGGGCGACGACCTGCGCCAGCTCCAGCTGGCCCTGCTCCGCTCCCGCCTGCTGCGGCTGCTCGGCCGGCCGGCCGAGGCGGTCACCCTGCTGCGCGGCGCCAGCACCCTGCGCGTGCGTCGCGACTGGCTCGGCACGCCCTCCTGGACCCTGGCCCAGCTCGCGGGAGCGCTCGCCGAGGCGGGCAGGCCGACGGAGGCGCTGCAGACGCTGGTCGAGGCCCAGGCCGCACGGCGGGACGCCCCCGCCTACCCGCTGGCCGACGACGCCCTCCTCCTCGAACACGCCGTGGTGCTCGCCCACACCGGGGACCGGTCGGGCGCGGCCTGCCGCGCCCTGGAGGTCGTCCAGCGGGCCGCCGCCCGCCCCGCGACCGCGCTGGCGGCGCTGCACCTGGCCGTGCGGGTCGCGGACGTGCCGCGCGCGGCCGTCCGTGCCGCACGGCTCGCCGCGGGCGCCAACTCGGAGCTGATGCGGCTCCAGGCCGACCACGTCGTCGCGCTGACCCGCGCGGACGGCGAGGCGCTGGAGGACGTCTCGGCCCGCTTCCACACCATGGGCGCGGTCGCGCCGGCGGCCGAGGCGGCGGCACAGGCCGCGGAGACGTACCGCAAGGACGGCCGGCGCCGGGCGAGCCGGCTGGCCCGCGCCGCGAGCGCGCGGCTCCTCGCGGAGTCGGGCTGCGCGCTCGTACCGTGGGCCGCCCCCCAGGAGCACCGGCAGCCGGACCGCACCGCGCCCCTGACCAGCAGGGAGCGCGAGGTCGCCGCGCTCGCCGCCGGCGGACTGTCGAACCGGGACATCGCGGCCCGCCTGGTGGTCTCGGTCCGCACGGTCGAGAACCACCTGTACCGGGTGTACGAGAAGCTCGGCATCACCGCCCGCTCCGACCTGGGCGGCGCCCTGCAGGGCCCGGCCCGCCACGCGCTGGGCCGGGCCGCGTGAGAGACCCGCTGCGGGCAGGGCGTCGCCGCCCTGCCCGCAGCGGGTCAGCCGGCCGCCACCAGGGACGGCGTACGCAAGCCGGCGATCAGCCGGCCGAGTTCGAGGGTCTGCGTGCGGTTCAGCCGGGGATCGCAGGCCGACTCGTAGCGGGACGCGAGGTCGGCGGGGCGCAGGCCCGCGCTCCACACCGCGCCCGAGCCGCCGCCGAGGCACTCGGTCACGTCCGCGCCGGTCATCTCCAGATGGACACCGCCGGGGTGCGTGCCCAGCGCCCGGTGCACCTCGAAGAAGCCGGCGATCTCCTCGTACACGTCGTCGAAGTACCGGGTCTTGCGGCCGTTCACGCGCACGGTGTTGCCGTGCATCGGGTCGCACACCCAGGCCACCGGGACGCCCGCGTCCGCGACCGCGCCGACCAGCTCCGGCAGCACCCGCCGGACCGTGCCCGCGCCGGTCCGCACGATGAACGTCAGCCGGCCGGGCACCGCCCCGGGGTTGAGCGTCCGGGCGAGCCGCAGCAGGTCGTCCGGACGGGCACCGGGGCCGATCTTCACCGCCACCGGGTTGGCGATCCGGGACAGGAACGCGATGTGCGCCCCCTCGGGGTCCCGGGTGCGCTCGCCCGCCCACAGCAGGTGCCCGGAGCCGGCGTACGCGCGTCCCGTGCGGGAGTCCTCCCGGGTCAGCGGGAGTTCGTAGTCCATCAGCAGCGCCTCGTGGGACACGAACACCTCCCGCGCCACCGGTCGCGGCACCGGCTCCGGGCGGTCGGCGACCAGCCGCAGCGTGGTCGCGGCGGCCTCGTACGCCCGCAGCATGCGCCGGGGATCGGGGGTGCGCTCCTCCGCGGTGAAGGCCGCGCCGTTGACCGCGTCGCCGCGGTACGCGGGCAGGGTGCGCCCCTGCACCGTCTCCAACGGGCTGGAGCGCGGCTTGGCGTACTGCCCGGCGAGCCGCCCGACCGTCACCACCGGCATCCCGAAGGCCCTCTCCAGGGTCCCCGCCAGACGCGACAGCGTCTCCACGGTGCCGTGCACCGCGGCCGGCGTGGCCCGTTCGATCATCTCGGCGCAGTCGCCACCCTGGAGCAGGAAGGCCCGCCCACGCGCGACCTCGCCCAGCAGCGCGGCCAGCCGGTCGCTGTCGTGCGGGCCGACGAGCGGGGGCAGGCCCGCCAGTCGCTCCCGGACGCGGGTCACCTCGTCGGGGTCGGGCCACTGCGGCTGCTGCTCGGCCGGACGGACGGCGGCCGGCGGCACGGGGGACTGCGGTACGGACATCACGCCGGGACTCCCTGGTCGGGCGGTGGGCAGACGGGGGCGAGCAGGCCGGTGAGCAGGTCGCCCAGGACACGGTCGCCGTGCCTGGTCATCACCGACGCCGGATGGAACTGCACGGAGCAGAACCCGGGACCGCGCAGCGCGTGCACCTCGTTGCTGAGAGCGTCCCGGGCGACGCGGACCGTGCCGGGGCGCACCGGGGCGCTGGGGAGCTCGTCGGCGCCGGTGACCGCGGTGAACGAGTTGTAGAAGTAGACCAGTTCACGCGCGCCGAACAGGTCGACGGCGCGCTGCACTCCCTGGTTGGGCACCGGGCGGCGGACCAGTTCCAGGCCCAGCGTCCGGCTCAGCACCTGGTGGCCCAGGCAGACGGAGAGGAACGGGGTGTCCTGCTCCAGGAGCTGCCCGGTGACCTCGTACAGGATGTCGATCTTCGCGTGGCCGCGGTCCCGCGGATCACCCGGCCCCGGCCCGACGACGACGAGGTCCGGTCCCTGCAGCGCGTAGTCCTCGTCGTACCGGCGGACCTCCACGTCGCAGCCCAGGGACCGCAGCAGGGTGGCACCCATGGCCGTGAAGTGGTCCTCGGCGTCGATGATCAGGACGCCGAGCCCCTCCAGGGCCGGCCACCGCGTACCGCGCGATCCCGGATCGGTCAGCCAGAACGGCGCCAGCGGCTCGTTGCGCCGGACCAGCGCGTCCCGTACGGACGGCAGTCGGGCCAGACGGTCGCCGCGGCCGCTCGCGGCGGCGGGCGGGGCCGCGTCCTCGTCCTCCGCGCCGGCGACGGCCGCCAGCAGCCCCGCCGCCTTGGCGCGGGTCTCGGCCGCCTCGGCCATCGGGTCGGAGTCGCGCACGAGCGTCGCGCCGACCCCCAGCCGCAGCGCTCCCGCGCGGTCGATGTCCATGGTCCGGATCAGGATCGCCGAGTCCATGGTCCGCTCTCCCGCGCTGCGGCCCACCAGGGCGGCCACCCCGGAGTAGTAGCCGCGTCCCTCGGGCTCGAACCGCGCGATCACCGAGCAGGCGCTCTCCAGCGGACTGCCGGTCACGGTCGGCGCCAGCAGGGTGCGGCGCAGGATCTCGCGCGGGTCGAGGGCGGTGCTGCCCTCGATGAAGTACTCGGTGTGGGCGATGTGCGCCATCATGCGCAGCCGCGGGCCGAGGACCCGGCCGCCGTCCGCGCAGACCGCGCTCATCATCTTCAGCTCCTCGTCGACGACCATGAAGAGCTCGTTGGTCTCCTTGTCGTCGGCGAGGAACTCCAGCAGCCCCTCGGCCTCCGGCCCCTCCTCGGGGTAGCGGTAGGTGCCGCTGATCGGGTTCATCACGGCCCGCCCCCCGTCCAGGGACACGTGCCGCTCCGGACTGGCGCCGACCAGGGTGCGGTCGCCGAGGTGGACCAGGAACGTCCAGTGCTGTCCGGACGTACGGCGCAGCAGCCGGCCGTAGTAGGCCAGCGCGGCCGGCACAGACCAGCCCGCCAGCCGTGCCGAGTAGTCGCGGCGGAGCACGAAGTTGGCGCCCGCCCCGGTGGCGATCTCCTCGTCCAGGACCCGGCGCACGGTGTCGGCGTAGCGGCGGTCGTCCAGATCGAAGCCGCCGTCCTCCAGACGCAGCGGGTGGTCGGCGGACCGGGGGAGGGCGGTGAGCACCTCGGTCAGCGGCACCGACTCCTGCTCGGTGATCCGCAGACCGGCCAGCGGTGTGCCGTCGTCGACGTGGTCGAAGCCCCGCTCGCCGATCTGCCGGTGGGGGACCAGGGCCAGCAGCTCGAACCCGTCGTCGCCGGACTCGTCCAGCGGGAGGCCGGCGAGCGTCCCGTACACGTCCACCGGTCCGGCCAGCACGTCGACGCGGTCCGGCGCCCCCGACTCGGGGCGGTGCAGCAGGGCGAACGGACCGCTGTGCGTGCCGTCCGCGATCCGCCGCAACAGGGATCCCGCGGTCACGACCGTGCCTCCGCGAGCTCGGCGTCGCCCGCCCGGCGCCCGTCCAGCGCGGCCACCAGGCCGCTGGTCGGCAGCACCATCGCGCACCGCGCCGCCATGTAGGACAGCGCCAGCCGGTGATGGCGGCGGGAGAAGTCCGCGGTGGCGTCGCCCGCGACGAAGGTGCGGATGCCGTGCGCGAACCCGTCGGCGGCGGTCAGCAGGACGCCGACGTGGGCGTAGATCCCGCACAGCACCAGCTGGTCGCGGCCCGAGGCGCGCAGCAGACGCAGCAGCTCCCCGCCGTGGTAGGCGCTGGCACGCCACTTGACCAGCACGGTGTCGCCCTCGTCGGGGACCAGCTCGTCGACGACCGCGCGGTCCTCGGGGCGCGCGCTCATGCCGGGACCCCAGAAGTCGGCGAGCAGCCCGCGGTCGTCGGGGCTCATGTCGCCCGGCTGGGCGGTGTAGAGGACCGGGACGCCCGCGCGGACCGCGGCCTCGCGCAACGCGACGGTGTGTCCGACGAGTTCGGTGCGCGGCGACCGGTGCGCGGGCAGTTTCTCCACGAAGAAGCGCTGCATGTCGTGGACGAGCAGCACGGCCCGGTCCGGGTCCAGAACCCACTCGGCGGTGTTCCGCGGCAGTTCGGCGGCGGTGGGCATGGCATGGGGGACGATCTCGGGAACGGCAGCCTGCGTCATGGTGTGCCCTTCTGGGTCTTCGAACGTCTGGGAGCCGGTCCGCGTCCGCCGGCACCACCGGCGGACGCGGACCGGACCACGGCGGGCGGCTCACACGCCGAGCGTGGCGCCGCCGTCGACCGTGAGGTCCTGCAGAGTGATGTGGCCGGCCCGCTCGGAGAGCAGGAACACCACCGCCTGGGCCACGTCGTAGGGGCGGGCCAGCCGGCCGGTGGGGATACCGACGCGGTACGCCTCCGGGGCGCCCTCGATCGACGGGCGGCCCGCGTCCTCGCCCTCCCACAGGGAGGTCAGCATCGGCGTGTCGGTGGAGCCCGGCGCGACCACGTTGCAGCGGATGCCGGTGCCCGCGAGCTCCAGCCCCAGGCACTTGGTGAACGCCTGGGCCGCCGCCTTGGACGCCGCGTAGGCGGCCATCCCGGTGCGGGCGGTGCGGGCCGCGTTGGAGGTGACGGTGACGATGGCCCCGAAGCCGCGCGGCGCCATGCGGGAGGCCACGGCACGGCTCATCAGGTAGACGCCGGTGGCGTTCACCGCCAGGGTGTCGTCCCAGTCCCGCTCGGACAGGCCGGCCACCGGGCCGGGGCGCAGGATGCCGGCCGCGTTGACCAGGTGGGTGATCGGGCCCAGCTCGCTTTCGACCCGCTCGACCACCGCCGTCACCTCCCCGCCGTGCGACACGTCCGCCGGCACGGCCAGCAGCCGCGGTTCGGGGGCCCGCGGATCGGCCGCGGCCTCCTTGCGCAGCCGCGCGACGAGCTCGTCGAGCGCCGGCCCGTCCCGGTCGACCAGGGCCACGGCCGCCCGGTGACGGACGAGCTGGGCCACGGTCTCCGCGCCGATGCCGCCGGCGGCGCCGGTCACCACGGCGACCCGGCCCTCCAGCCCCAGCCCGTCCTGGTCGGGCCCGTGCGTCATGACGGTCATCGGGTCTCCTCCTCGTCGGCGCGGCGCCGCGTGGTGCGCGCGAACACCTCGTCGATCCGCTCCTCGGGAACCTTCAGACAGCGCAGCGAGTAGGAGCGCAGCGCCGCCTCGTAGTCGGCCAGCAGGGTCTCCTCGTCGAAGCCGGTGGGACGGCCCGACTCCACCAGCACCCGGCCGCCGACGACCACCGTGTCGACGTCGCCGGAACCGCCCACCGCGAGGAACGCCTCCAGCGGGCGGGGCGTGTGCACGAACCGCCAGTCGTCCAGCGGGACCATCACCAGGTCCGCCTGCCTGCCGGGCACCAGGCTGCCGATCTCCTCCTCCCAGCGCAGCCCGCGCGCGGCGATCCTGGTGCCCATCGCCAGCGCGTCGGTGGGCCGCACCAGCAGCGGGTCGGCGTACATCTCGTTGTGGGTCTGCCAGGCGGCCCGCATCTGCTCGGGCATCCCGGGGAAGACCAGCGGCTGACCGTCGGTGGACAGCGACACGTCGAGGCCCGCGCGGCGCAGTTCCGGGATCAGCCGGGTCTCCGTCATCGCGGACTCGCCCGCCGAGCCGTACTTGGCGGGGGAGTGGCTCAGGTGCACTCCCGCCTCCAGCAGCATCCGCCGTTCCTCGTCGTCGGCGAACCCGGTGTGGATCGACATCAGCCGCTCGTCCAGCAGGCCGAGTCCGGCGAACCGGCGCACCGGGGTGTCGCCGTAGTACCGGCGGAGGAACTCGCCCTCGTGGCGCTGGGCGCCGATGTGCGAGGCGAACCCGGTGTCGTGGCGCCGCACGATCTCGGCCAGCCCGCGCCCGAGTTCGTCGGTCATGTTGGTGCCGTAGACGGCGGTGGGGCGGGCCCGCAGCAGGCCCGTGTCGTCGTCCGCGCACGTCTTGACCAGCGCCTCGATCTCGTTCAGCACGGCGTCGGTGTCACGGCTGCGGGTGAACGCGCTCTCCCCGGGCCGGCACACGGAGTCCGTGGCCCAGGTGCTCACCGAGCAGCGCATGCCCAGCCATACGGCGGCGGCGGCCAGCGCCTCGGGACGGTTGACCGAGCCGACGTCACCGAGCGTGGTGACACCCGCCCGCAGCTGCGTCCACATCGAGTACCGGGCGATGGCCTCGCCCTCGTCCGGGGTGAGACCGGCGATGAGCTCGTGGAAGGAGTCGAAGACGGCGGAGATGCGGTGCATGTCGCCGCCGTTGCCGAGGAATCCGGCCTGGTCGCCGCGGTCGTCGGCGGGGCGCAGCGCCCCGTTGAACGGCAGCCGGGTGGCGAACAGTTCGTGCCAGTGCGCGTTGACGAAGCCGGGCAGGACCAGCATCCGGCGGGCGTCCAGGGTGCGCAGCGCGGCCCGCTGCTCCGGCGGCAGCGCCGCGACGGCGGCGTCCACCTCGGCCACCGTCCCGACGGCGGCGATCCGGCCGTCGACGGCCAGCAGCGATCCCTCGGGCAGGACCCGCTCGTCGTCGTCGGCCGTGCACAGATGGGCGCCGCGCACCAGCAGCGGCTCGGAAGCGCTCACGCGGCACCTCCGGTCGTCTCGGACCGCGCCTTGGCCTCGGCGAGGGCACGGCTGAAGCCGGTCACGGTCGGGTCGGAGAGCAGGGAGTCGAAGTCGACGGGGAAGCCGCCGCGCCGCCAGCGGCTGCTCAGCCGCATGACTTCGAGCGAACCGAGCCCCAGCAGGATCAGGTTGGCGTCGTCCGGGATCTCCCCCGGCGCGGTACCCAGGAGCTGTGCGACGGCGTCACGCACCTGTGCGCGCAGCTCCTGGTCCCCGGTCGATGTACTGGTGTCCATGGGCGGTGCGGGCCTTCCTTCGGTCGTGGGATGGCAGGGCGCGGCGGACGTGGCCGGCCCGTGCGGTCACGGGCGGACACGAACGCGTGGGCGGCACTCAGCCCGTACGGTCGCGGGCGGGCACGAACGCCCCCGCCTCGGCCGGGGTCTCGCCGCGGAGCAGCGCGGCCAGCGCCTTCTTGTCCGTCTTGCCGAGACCGGTGAGGGGCAGTTCCTCGAGGTACACGAGCCGGTCGGGCAGCTTGTACTCGGCGAGCCCGCGGGCCTGCATGGCACGCTTCAGCTCCGGCAGCAGCATCTCCTCGGCGCCCTCGGCCCGGACCAGACAGGCGCAGGTGCGCTCGCCCAGGAAGTCGTCGGGCACCGGAACGACCGCCGCCCGGGCCACCCCCTCCAGCGCCTGGAGGTGCCCCTCGACCTCGGCCGCGGACACCTTGTCGCCGCCGCGGATGATGACGTCCTTGATCCGGCCCTCGATCACGAGGTCGCCGTTGTCGGTCAGCCGGGCCAGGTCGCCGCTGCGGTAGAAGCCGTCGTCGGTGAAGGCGCGGGCGTTGTGCTCGGGCGCGCGGTAGTAGCCCTGGAGGGTGTACGGGCCGCGGGCGAGGAGTTCGCCGATCTCACCGGCAGGCAGCTCCTTGCCCTCCTCGTCCACGATCCGGATCTCGTCCGCGGGCGAGATCGGCCGCCCCTGGGTGGCGAGCACCGTCTCCGCCGGGTCGTCGTCCCGGGTGAAGGTGCACAGCCCCTCCGCCATCCCGAAGACCTGCTGGAGGCGGCAGTCGAACGTCGGCTCGATCTGCTCGGCGATGTTGCGGTGCAGCTTGGCGCTGCCGATCTGCACCGTACGCAGACTCGACAGGTCGTCGGTGAGCCACTCGGCGCCCTCGAGCCACAGCTGTACGACGCTCGGCACCACGGAGGTGACGGTCACCCGTTCGGCCGCGATGAGCGGGAAGCAGGTCTCCGGCGTCGGGTCCTCCGCGAACACCACCGTGCCGCCGGCCCGCAGCGTGCCCACGACGCCGGGGCAGCCCCAGGTGAAGTTGAACGCCACGGGCAGTGTCGCGAGGTACACGTCCCGCTCGGTCAGCGCGGTCGCCGAACCGGCGGCCCGCACCTGGTAGGTGTAGTCGTCGTGGGTGCGCGGGATCAGCTTGGGCAGCGCGGTGGTCCCGCCGGACAGCAGGAAGAACGCCACGTCCGACGGATCCAGCACCGGGAACGGATCGCCCGTCTCCGGGTCGCCGTCCACCTCGGACAGCGGCACGACGGGGTCGTCCGCCGTACCGGACGGGTCGTCGCCGCACACGAACAGGTGCCGCAGCGTGGGCACCTCGCTCCGGATGCGGCGGGCGAGGGCGGCGTGGTCGAAGCCCCGCAGCAGGCCCGGGCTCACGTAGCCGACCGCGCCGGACAGCTCGCACAGATGGCGGATCTCCACGTCCCGGTGCGCGGGCAGCGAGAAGACGGGCCGGGCCCCGATGGTGAACAGGGCGAAGCACACCCGGACGAAGTCCGGCGTGTTCGGCAGCTGGACCACGACCCGGTCGCCGTCCCCGATGCCACGGTCCCGGAAACCGGCGGCGAGCCGCCGCACCTCCTGCTCCAGCTCGGCGTAACCGATCCGCCGCCCCGCGCCCACCAGGGCGGTCTTCGGCCCGTGGGTGCGCGCGGCGTCGGCGAGCAGCCGCACCAGGCTCTCGCCGCGCCAGTACCCGTCCCGGCGGTAGCGCTCGGCCCGGTCGGCCGGCCAGGGAACGCAGTGCTCCAGCATCACGCCTCCTTGCCCGACGTCACCGAGCGCTGCTCGGCCGTCGGCTCAGCGGTGATCTCCAGGACGGCGCACCCGGCCTCCATGCCGGTGGCCGCGCCGATGAGCATCACGTGGTCACCGGGGCCGACCTCGCCGTCCAGCCACAGCCGTTCCAGGGAGATGACGAAGTCACTGACCCCGGTGTGGCCGATCCGCCGGCAGATGTCCCAGGTGCCCTGCTCGAGGCTCACACCGAGCGGCTCCAGGAACATGGTCAGCAGCGGGTCCTCGTTGAAGCCGACGTGGCAGAAGCGGCGGATGTCGGACAGCGCGACACCGGCCTCGGCGGCGGTGCGTTCGGCGATCGCCGCGACCTGGTCGCCGAAGTGCCCGATGGGCGGCTTCACCCCGGACGCCCACTGCTTGCGCCAGTACTGCACGCGGGAGTCGAAGTCGAGCGGGATGCCCGCGGTGACGCTCGGCGGCAGCAGCGCCTCACCGCCCCGGTGCAGCGCCTCCATCTGCGGGTCCGACAGCGAGCCGACGGCGAGCACCCGGGCGAAGCCCGGCCGCCGCGACACCACCAGCGACGAGCCGGCGTCCCCGAACAGGAACAGCTTGGAGGAGGTCCACCGGTCGACCATCGGGGTGGAGAAGTTGTCCCCCGTGGTGAGCAGGACGCTGTCCCCGCCCTCACCCCCGGTGTACCGGTCCAGGGACAGCCGGCAGGCCGCGGCCTCCAGGCCGGCCACCATGCCGAGGCAGCCCTGCCGGATCTCCATCGCCGGGATGGGCCGGTTCAGGGTGTTCAGCAGTACGTAGTGCGGGGCCGACCAGCCGTCGGGCCCCTGGTGGTAGGCGCTGCTGTGCAGCAGCGCGGCGAAGTCGTCGGGTTCCTGCCCCGATCGTGCCAGCGCCGTCCGCGCGGCGCGGATCGCCATGTCCGGCGCCGGTACGGTGTCCTCGACGGCGACGGACTCGATGCCCGACGCCTCCCGGACCCCGGCGTCGAGGCGGCCTTCCTTGACCGCCAGCTCGGTCGGCACGAGCTCGGGAACGTAGCAGCCCACGCCCGACAGATGGATGTCCTCGACCTTCACCCCGGCCCCTCTCGTCTTGGCTCTGTGTGCACACGGTGGATCGCGGCCAGCACAACACCCCGGGACGGGCGGCCACCTGAGTAGCAGTCACTCAGCTTCACGCGCCCCACGCCCCGGGCAACGCCCGCGCGGGCGTACGGCCGTGGCGCGGGCGGATGAGTGGCGCGCACTCACGAGGAGCCGGCCCGCGGCTGCTGTGCTGGGCCGACAGGCGTGGGCGACGTCCCTAGGAGGCATCCGCCATGACAGTGACCAGGCCGGAGATCGGCGACTGGAAGAGCATCGAGGAGCTGCGCGGGCTCCAGGAACGGCAGTTGCCGCCGCTCCTCGCCCGCGCCGCCCGCTCCCCCTTCTACCGGTCCCGCCACACCGGCCGCTCGGCCCCCGCCACCCCGGCCGACCTGCGTTCCCTGGAGCCGACGAGCAAGCAGGACCTGCGTGACGCCTACCCGTTCGGGCTGCTCGCGGTGAACCGTACGGAACTGGCGACCTACCACGAGTCGAGCGGCTCGGCGGGACAGCCGACCGCGTCGTACTACACGCAGAACGACTGGGCGGACCTCGCGGAGCGCTACGCCCGCAAGTGGGTCGGCATCGAGCCGAGCGACGTCTTCCTGGTCCGCACGCCGTACGCACTCATGATCACGGGCCATCTGGCGCAGGCCGCGGCCCGGTCGAAGGGGGCGACCGTGGTCCCCGCCGACAGCCGCTCGGCGGCCACGCCCGCGGCCCGGACGGTACGGCTGCTGCACCGCCTGGGCGTCACGCTGACGTGGTCCAACCCCACGGAGACCCTGCTGTGGGCCGCGGCGGCCCGGGCGGCGGGCCTGGACCCGACGACCGACTTCCCCTCCCTGCGGGCCCTGTTCGTGGGGGGCGAGCCGCTGTCCCCGGCCCGTCGGGCGCGCATCGGCGCCCTGTGGAACGCTCCGGTCGTGGAGGAGTACGGCTCGACGGAGACGGGCACGCTGGCCGGGCAGTGCCCCGAGGGCCGGCTGCACCTGTGGGCGGACCGGGTGCTGTGCGAGGTCCTGGACCCGGAGAGCGGGAAGCTGTCCGAGGAGGGACGCGGGCGGCTGGTGGTGACTCCGCTGTACCGCGAGGCCATGCCGCTGCTGCGGTACAACCTCGACGACGAGGTGGAGGTGGAGTACGCGGACTGCGCCTGCGGCTGGCGGCTGCCCGTGGTGCGGGTGCTCGGCCGGGGCGGGTTCGCGTGGCCGGTGGGTACGGGGACGGTGGACCAGCAGCAGGTGGAGGACCTGGTGTTCGGGCTGCCGGCGGCGGACGGTGTCCTGTTCTGGCGTGCCCGGGCGGACCGCGACCTGCTGCACATCCAGGTGGAGGCGCGCGAGGAGCGGGCGGCGGCGGTGGAGCGACGGCTCACCGAGTCCGTGGCCCGCGAACTCGCCGTTCCCTGCCGGGTGGAGGCCCTGCCCCCGGGCAAGCTGGTCCCGACGGACGTCCTCACCGCCAACCCGGACGCGCTGAAGCCCCGGGGCCTGTTCGGCCCCGAGGAGAACTGGGACCAGGCCCTGCTGTACTACTGACCGGGCCGGTCCTTCACGGGGCGCTCCGCGTGCCTTGGGGGGGGGTGCTCCGTGTCGGTGTGGGCCGGGGGTGTTCGCGCGGCCCGGCGCCCGCGGGGTGCCTCCCCCGGAGGGGATCCCCCACTCTCGGCTTCGCTCGAGCGGGGGACCCCCATTGCCCTGGGGGAGGCACGACTGCCCGCGGTGGCGGAGGCACGCGGCAGCGGCTGCCCGCGGGGCGGTGGCGTGCGGGAGCGGCTGCCCGCGGATCGCGGGCCGGTGGCAGCGGGCATGGCCGCGTACGGCGCGGAGGGGACGGGGCGGGGGTGGCCGCCCGCAGTGGCCGGCGCGTCCGCGCCCCGCACCCCCTCCGGGAGACGTGATCCGCGCCGGTCCGAGGACGGACACCCCCGACACGGCCCCGACCCACCCACCGGCCGCAGGCGCTGCCCCAGCCCTCACCGAAGCTGTGCGGGCGCCGCAGGCATCGGGCGTCCGCCCTCACCGGAGCTGTGCGGGCGCCGCAGGCATCAGGCGCCCGCCCTCACCGGACCCGCACGAGGCCGTCGCGGACACAGACCCGTGCCCCCACCGGACCCGCGCGGGCGCCGCAGGCATCGGGCGCCCGCCCCACTGGACCCGCACGAGGCCGTCGCGGACACAGACCCGTGCCCCCGCCTCAGCCGGGCAGGCCGCCGCGGTCCGGGCGGCCCAGGACCGCGGCCACGCCGTCCAGGGAGCGCTCCACCGTGTAGGCGTAGAAGTCGTCCTCCAGTGCCGCGATCGCCTCCGGATCGTCGGTGCCCCGGCTGGTGACGGCCGCACCGACGGCCGCCAGCCCGCGCCGCTCCGGATCGTCACGGTGCGCCGCCAGCGCTCCCGCCAGCCGTACCCGCGCCTCCGGCAGGTTCTCCGCCCGGTCGTCCTCCACCATCACCAGCGTGAACGCGGAGTTCGTGAGGTACCGGTACGCCGCCGTCGCCCCCCCGGCGAACCCCGCCTGCTGCAGCACCAGGATCCCCCGGTCCATCATCGTCAGCGCCGACGGGATGATCGGCCCGATCCGCACCAGCCGCCGGGCCACCCCCCGGTACCGCCGCAGCAACGGCCGCCCTTCCAGCAGCAGCGTGCTGAACCACTCCCGCCACGCAAGCTCCTGCGGCGGCAGCGGAATCATGCTCACCACCCGGTCGGCGACGGCGTCCGCCACCGCGTCGCGGTCCCCGACGTGGTGGTAGACGGCACGCGGCCAGACCTCCAGCGCGGCGGCGAGCTGCCGGGTGGACCAGGCGTCGAGCCCGTCCGTCTCGGTGAGCCGGAGCGCCGCGTCGACGATGCCCGTGGGCGTGATCGGCGGCCGGTCGACGGGCCGCCGGCCCCGGCCACCGGGTGCGGGTGAACTGGGCATGGCACGCAATGTATCCACTCCTCTGTGTCCGGTGGTCCGGTGCTTCTTGACCCGGCCCGCCCGGTCCATCGTATGGTGGTCGGAGTTTATTACCCAGTGGGTAGTAGCATCTAGTATTACCCAGTGGGTAGTAACGCCCTGTATCTCTCCCGACCTCTCCTTGGAGGACGACGATGGCCGCGGAACCCGCCGCGCTTCCGTCATTACTGCAGCCCGTCCGCAGGCGGCTGGCTCTGGCGGTGCTCTGCCAGGCAGTCGCCGCCCTACTCAACATCGCCCCGTTCGTCGCCGTCGCCGAACTGGCCCGGGTGCTGCTCGCGGACGGCCCGGTGGACCGTGACCGCGCCTGGACCGTCACCGCACTCGCGGGCGCCTGCCTCCTCGTGCGGCTGCTGTTCCTGGTGACCGCGAGCGTCGTCAGCCACCTCGCCGAGAACGACCTCCAGCTGTCCGTCCGCCGGCTGCTGATCGGCCGGCTCGACAGGGTCCCGCTGGGCTGGTTCTCGGGGCGCGGCGGAGGCGCGGTGAAGAAGGCCGTGCAGGACGACGTGCACGCGCTGCACCACCTGGTCGCGCACTCGCTGCTGGAGCTGACGGCCGCGGTGATCGTGCCGCTGTCGACGCTCGCCTACCTGTTCTGGGTGGACTGGCGCCTGGCGCTGATCACACTGATCCCGCTGGTCCTCGGCATCGGCCTGTTCGGCCGCACCGGCGCGGCGTTCAAGAAGAACCTGCCCGCCCTGGACGCCGCCATGACCGACATCAACGGCGCGGCCGTGGAGTTCGTCCAGGGCATCGCCGTGGTGAAGACCTTCGGCCAGACCCGGCGCGCCCACCGCCGCTACACCGACGCGGCGGACCGGTTCGCCGCGTTCTTCCGCGGCTGGGTCGACTCGTTGGTCGCGCCCAGGGCGCTGTCCGAGATCGTGCTCTCGGCACCCACGATGCTGTTCACCGTCATGCTCGGCGGCACGGCCCTGATCACCGCGGGACGCACCGCCCCCGAGGACCTGATCCCGTTCGCGCTGCTCGCCGTGGGCATCACCACACCGGTGCTGACGATCAGCTTCGCCGAGGAGGAGGTCCGGGCCGCGAAGGCCGCCGCGGACCGCATCGCCGAGGTGCTGGCCACCCCCGAGCTGCCCCTGCCCGTGCACCCGGCGAAGGCCGGCCCCGGAGCGGTGACCTTCGAGGCCGTCGGCTTCTCCCACGACGGCGAGCACCGCGTCCTGGACGGCGTCGACCTGACCCTGGCACCGGGGACGACCACCGCTCTGGTGGGTCCCTCGGGCGCGGGCAAGAGCACGCTGGCGTCGCTGCTGCCGCGCTTCTGGGACCCGGAGGAGGGCACCATCCGCGTCGGCGGCACGGACCTGCGCGACCTCGCCCCCGAGGAGGTCTACCGCCGGATGTCCTTCGTCTTCCAGGACGTACGGCTGCTGCGCGACACCGTCCGCGCCAACCTGCTGATCGCCCGGCCGGACGCCACCGACGAGGAACTCGCACAGGCCGCACGGAGCGCCCGTATCCACGACCGGATCACGGAACTGCCGCGCGGTTACGACTCCGTGGTCGGTGAGGACGCCCGGTTCTCCGGCGGCGAGGCCCAGCGCCTCTCCATCGCCCGGGCCATGCTCGCCGACACCCCCGTCCTCGTCCTGGACGAGGCCACCGCGTACGCGGACCCCGAGTCCGAGGCGGCCGTCCAGGACGCCCTGTCGGAGCTCACCCGCGGCCGCACCCTGCTGGTCATCGCGCACCGCCTGTCCACGGTGAAGGACGCCGACCAGATCGTCGTCCTCGACGGCGGGCGCGTGGTGGAGCGGGGCACCCACACCGAACTGCTGGCCCTGCGGGGCACCTACGCGGGGATGTGGCGGGCCCACGAGCACAGCACCACCTGGCGGCCCGGCAGTACGGAGGGGTCCGCCGACGACACCACGGTCCGCGCAGCCGTCGCCGACCGTCCCGCGGTCGAGGAGGCCGTCTGATGATCCGTCAACTGATGGCCGTGGTCGGCCCCGCCGAGCGGCGGCTGCTGCGGAACGTACTCGCCCTCCAGGTCCTCGGAGCGGTCCTGCAGGCGGTGACGTTCGTCCTGATCGTGCCGGTGCTCGAGCGGCTGCTGGGCGACGAACCCGATCAGGCCTGGCCCTGGGTGTGGGCGCTGGCCGCCGCGGCCGTGGCGCAGTCCGCGGTCCACTACCTGGCCACCAAGGCCGGGTTCCAGGCGGGCGCCGCGCTCTCCCGGGTCCTGCACCACCGCATCGGCGACCACGTCTCCACGCTGCCCCTCGGCTGGTTCGGCCCCACCCGGACCGGAGAGCTGAGCAATCTCACCACCCAGTCCGTGATGGGCATCATGCGCGTCCCCGGCTATCTGTTCCGCCCGCTGATCAGCGGGCTGCTCACGCCGGCCGCGGTGGTGGTGCTGATGTACCTGTTCGACTGGCGGCTCGCGCTCGCCGCGACCTGCACGGCCCCGTTCATCGCGCTGGTCCTGCGGTGGAGCACCAACCGGACCGCCGCCGCCGACCGGCTGCGCGCCGAGACCATGACGGAGGGGGCCAACCGGGTCATCGAGTACGCCGAGGTGCAGCCGGTGCTGCGTGCCTTCCCCGGCTCCAGGTCGGCCGGCGGCAACCGGCTCGACGAGGCGCTGTCCGCCCAGCGGGACGCCGGACGTCAGGTCATGGTGGCCGGGGTCCCCGGCCAGGTCGGCTTCACGCTCACGGTGCAGGCGGCGTTCACGGTGATCCTGGTGTACGGCACCTACCTCGCCCTCGGCGGCTCGCTCGACGTGCCCGAGCTGCTGGCGCTGCTGGTGCTCGCCGCGCGGTTCGTGGAGCCGATGGCGGAGGCCGCCAACCTCGGCTCCGCGCTGCGCTCGACGAGCGCGGCACTCGGCCGGGTGCAGCGGCTGCTGGACGAGAAGCCGCTGCCCGAGCCGGAGCACCCGGCCCGTCCGGCCGGCGCCGACATCGAGTTCGACGCGGTGGAGTTCTCGTACGACGACGGCCGCAAGGTGCTGGACGGTGTCGGCTTCCGCATCCCCGAGCGCACGATGACCGCGCTGATCGGGCCGTCCGGTTCCGGCAAGACGACGATCGCGCGCCTGATCGCCCGCTTCTGGGACGTGCACGGGGGTGCCGTGCGCGTGGGTGGCGCGGACGTCCGTGACCTGTCGGCCGAGGACCTGATGTCCCGGATCTCCGTGGTGTTCCAGGACGTCTACCTGTTCGAGGGCACCATCGAGGACAACATCAGGGCCGGCCGGCCCGACGCCACCGACGCCGAGGTGCGCCGGGCCGCCGCGCAGGCACGGGTCGACGAGATCGCCGAGCGGCTGCCGGGCGGCTGGTCCGCGCAGGTCGGGGCGGGCGGCGCGGGGCTGTCCGGCGGTGAGCGGCAGCGCATCTCCATCGCCCGGGCGCTGCTCAAGGACGCGCCGATCGTCCTGCTGGACGAGGCCACGTCGTCCCTGGACCCGGCGAACGAACGAGCCGTCCAGGACGCCCTGTCGGAACTCACCCGCGACCGCACCCTGCTGGTGATCGCCCACCGGCTGCAGACGGTACGGGCCGCCGACCAGATCCTGGTGCTCGACGGTGGCCACATCGTCCAGCGCGGCACGCACGACGAGCTCATCGTCCAGGACGGCCGGTACGCCGACTTCTGGGCCGAGCGCAGCCGCAGCCGCGGCTGGCGCCTGGAGAAGACACCCGTGGCCAACTGAGAATCCCCCGGCGGGCCGCTCTCGCGGACCCGCCGGGGGATCGGTGTGGCCGCCGCTCCCGGAGCTCACCCCCGCGCCGAGAGCGGCGGCTTCCCCGGTACGCCGGCGATGCCCCAGCGGGTGGCGGGCACCTCCTGCAGGACGACCCAGGTCGCCGCGCGAGCGGAGTCGCCGAACACCTCGGCGACCGCGTCGGTGATCCGGGCGATCAGCTCGGTCTCGGTGGCGCCGTCCAGGCGGCCCTCGTAGAGCTTGACGTCAATGAGCGGCATGCGAGGTCTCCTTGATGCTCGGTACGGTCGTACGGCTCTCGGCGTTCTCGATCACGGTGCGCGCGTCCTCCAGGGCCGCGTCCAGCGCCTCGGCCAGGTGGTCCACCTGCTCGTCGCTCAGCCCCGGATGGCAGGGCAGGTTGACGTGCTCGGTGAACCACAGCTCCTCGGCCACCGGGCACTCGCCGGGCCCGTGCCCGCGGGAGCGCCACTCCGGCAGCAGGTGCAGCGGGAAGTAGCGGAGCTGCACCTCGACGCCCCGCGCGTCGAGTCCGCGCACCAGCGCCTCACGGGTGCCGGGAGGGCCCGACACGAAGCAGGTGTACAGATGCTGGGCGTGGTGCACACCCGGCCGGGGACGATCGGCCCGGGCGTGCGGATGCCGGTCCACCACCGCGTTCAGCCGGGCCGCGATGGCGCGCCGCCGGTCGACGAGGTCCTCCAGCCGGTCGAGCTGGTGCAGTCCCACCACACAGGCGGCCTCCGACAGCGTCGCGTTGGTACCACTGCGGCGCACGCCCAGGCAGGCGTCCCGGTACACCGACGACGAGTACTTCATCCAGGGCAGCAGCTCCGGCGCGTCCAGCGGCGACGTGTCGCCGGCGACGAACACCCCGTCGACCTCGTTCGAGCGCAGCCGGTCGATCCGCTCCGCCCAGTCGTCCCGGTCGAAGGTGAGCATGCCGCCCTCGCCGAGCGTGGTGATGTTCTTCGAGGCGTGGAAGCTGAAGCAGCCGATGTCGCCGAGCGATCCGGGGCGCCGGCCGTCGTAGCGGGCGCCGAGCGCGTGGGCGCAGTCCTCGACGACGAGGATGCCACGCTCCCTGGCCATGGTCACGATCTCGTCCATCTCGGCGGGCCAGCCGCCGTAGTGGACCAGCAGGATGGCCCGGGTCCGGTCCGTGATGAGGCTCTTCAGCGAGGCCGGGTCCATGTTCAGCGACTCCCGGTCGATGTCGCAGAACCGCACCCGGACCTGTCGGTCGAGCAGAGGCTGCACGGTCGCCTGGAAGGTCTGCGGGGTGACGACGACCTCGTCACCCGGCGCCAGGTCGAGCAGGTGGACGGCGAGTTCCAGGGCGACGGTGCCGCTGGTGACGCTCAGCGCGTACCGGGTGCCGGCGTACTCGCTGAAACGCCGCTCGAACCGCTCCCTCCAGGAACCCATGGACAGTGACTCGCCGGATGCGAGCAGCTGTCCCAGAGCCGCCGCCTCCGTCGCACCGAGGATGCTTCCGCGACTCGCGTACGGAACTTTGTAGGCCCCGCGCATAAGTACCCTCCGGCAGATTCGGGGATTGTTTTCCCGTCGCCGACATGGGCGACGCAAATGACTCTACGTTTGTGACGGGCCCGTGGAGGAAGCAAGTCGGCGGAGCTGACACGAGTTTGACAGGACGTCAATCTTCCGGAGAAAGCTTGCTCCCCCGGGAAGTCCCCGCTCATGATTCGGAGCGGACCGCACGAGAGGGCCGTACACCCAGCCGACACGAGGGGCGAAGCGTTCATGAAATTCGGCGTGAATTTCTTTCCGGTGATCGATCCCGCGCAGAAGAGCGCCACCGCCTACTACGACGAGACCCTCCGCCTCGTGGAGCTCGCGGAGGCGCTGGACTACGAACACGTCCAGACCGTGGAGCACTACTTCACCGGGTACGGCGGCTACTGCCCCGACCCGGTCACCCTGCTGACCGCGATGGCCGCCCGCACCAGCCGCATCCGCATCACGACGGGCGCGGTCGTCCCGGCGTTCACCCACCCCGTCAAGCTGGCGGGCAAGCTGGCCATGCTCGACCACCTCTCGCACGGCCGGCTCGACGTCGGCTTCGGCCGCGGCTTCCTGCCCACGGAGTTCGAGGCGTTCGGCGTCCCCATGGACGAGAGCCGCGCCCGGTTCGACGAGGGCGTCGCGGCGTGCGTACGGCTGTGGAGCGAGGAGGACGTCGTCTTCGAGGGCCGCTTCCACCGCTTCGGGCCCGTCACCCTGCTGCCCCGGCCGTACCAGGCCCCCCACCCGCCGGTCTTCATCGCCTCCGCGACGAGCGCGGAGTCGTGCGCGGCCGCCGGTACGGCCGGCCACCACCTCCAGGTGGTGCCGTCGGTCACCAGCGCCGAGCAGCTTTCCGGAATGCTGCAGAAGTACCGGGCCGCCTGGGACGAGGCGGGCCACGATCCGGCCGCCCGCCGCATTCAGATCAAATACACCTGCTATCTGGCGGACGACGCCGCAGAGGCCCGCCGGACCGGCGAATTCTACGAGCGTTCCTACATCGACCACATGACGCATGCGGTGGAGCCGCTCGCGAAGGGGAACCGAGCCGATTACCCGGGTTACGAGAAATTCCTGGAGAAGGCCAGGAACTACGACTTCGCGGCGTCCCTCGCGGCGAACAAGGTGTACGCCGGTGACGTGGACCAGGTGCGCGCGCAACTGGAGCGGACACGCGAGGAGTTCGGCGCCGACCTGACGGTCAGCCTGCAGTTCAACCCCGGCGGCCTCGCCTACGGCCGCGCCGCCCGGGCCATGGAACTGTTCGCCCAGGAGGTGGCCCCCTCCTTCACGGAGTGAGGCCGGTCGTCAGCGGCGGCTGAGCGCCCCGGAGCCCAGGAGCAGGGACAGCTCCTCGACCTGGGAGCGCAACAGCCGCTGCTCGTCGACGAGTTCGTCGACCCGGGCCCGCAGCCGCACCAGCTCGCCACGGTCCCCCGGCGTGACGGGAACCAGGCTGCGCAGCTCGGGGACGGCCTGGTGATGGAGGCCGAGGCGCAGGTGGGTGTCGTACAGCAGTTTCTGGACGGTCAGCCGCTCCTCCTCCAGCTCCGCCGCCGCCCCGGCGCACAGCGGACCGCTGGTGCTGCCGGCCATCGCCGGCCCCCGCCACAGGCCCAGCGCCTCCTTCAGCAGCGCGCAGGCGGTGCGCGGGTCGCTCCCCAGGAGCGCCCCGGCCCTCGCCACCCCCAGCCGGAACCGGGCGCTGTCCAGCTCCTCGGGGCGCGCCTCCAGCACGTAGCCCGTGTCACGGGCGACCAGCCGCGGGGTGTTGGCCCGCGACGGCTCCGCCTCGATCAGCAGCTGCCGCAGCCGCGACGCGTGGGCCTGCAGGGCGTTCACCGCCTTGCCGGGCGCGCCCCCGCTCCACAGCTCCTCGATCAGCCGGTCCGTGGGGACCGGCACCCCGGGCCGGACCAGCAGCGCCCCCAGGAGCTGCCGCTGTTTGGGACTGGTCAGGGGCACCCACCGGTCCGCGACGTCGTCGTGGACCTCGGGGACGCCCAGCACTCGAAACTGCATCTGCACCTCCGCGGTCGCACACCCCTGCTCCTGCCCAGCTGACCGCGGACCGCCGTCCGCCCGCCTGAGTGCCGGGTACTCATCTCGGCCGTCCGCCCGGTGACAGCGGTCTTCGGCGGACTGAGTGGCGGCTACTCACGATCCGGCCGCCCGCGCCGTGGTCGTCTTGGACCGTCGCGGTCGCAGCACAGGTGAGGAGTTGAGGACGCATGGCGCAGTGGGACGCGGAGGTCGCGGTGGTCGGCCTGGGAGCGTGGGGAGCGTGCGCGCTGTGGCAGCTCGCCGAGCGCGGCGTGGACGCCATCGGCATCGAGCGCCACCAGCCGGGCCACTCGCTGGGCTCCTCGCACGGCGGTTCGCGGATGTTCCGCGTCACCTGCCTGGAGCATCCGGGCCTGGTACCGCTGGCCCGGCGCTCCCGGGAACTGTGGAGCCGGCTGGAGGACTCCGCCGACCAGCAGCTGTTCTTCCCGGTCGGCGGCCTGCTGATCGGCCCGAAGGACGGCCGGGTCGCGGGCGGCACGCTGACCGCCGCCTACCGGCACGGCATCGAGGTGAGCACCCTCACCGGTCAGGCGCTGCGCTTCCACTACCCCCGCCATGTGGGGGTCCCGGAGGGCCACATCGGCGTCCGGGAGCCGTCCGCCGGCATCATCCGGCCGGAGCTGTCGATCCGGGCGGCGGTGAACCGGGCCGAGAAGTGCGGCGCCAGGATCCTCACCGACACCAGGATCACCACGTACGACCTGGTGCCCGGCGGTGTGGTGCTGCGCACCTCCCAGGGCGAACTGCGGGTGCGGCAGGTGGTGTTCACGGTCGGCTCCTGGCTGTCCTCGCTGGTCGGCGGACTGCCGCTGCGGACCGTGCGGATGCCCATCACCTGGTTTCGGCCACTGGAGCCGGGGGACGACACCTTCGGTCTGGAGCAGTTCCCCGTCTTCATGCGGGAACTGGACGACGGCACCATCCTGTGGGGCAACGGCGCGGAGGGCGGCCACGACGTCAAGCTCGGCATCGAGGACCGGGCCGACGCGCTGCCCCTCGACCCCGAGGCCTACGACCGCTCGGTCGGGCCGCTCGACTGGTCCGCCCTGACCGCCCTGCTGCCGGCCAAGCTGCCCGGCCTGGAACCGCTGCCGTCGAAGGTCGCGGTCTGCATGCTGACCCGCACACCGGACGGCCAGTTCGTCATCGGCCGGCCCGGGGACGATCCGCGCGTCGTGGTGGCCGGCGGCGACAACGCGCACGGCTTCAAACACGCCACCGGGATCGGGGAGGCCCTCGCCGAGATCGTGCGGGGCGAGGAGCCGACGGTGCCCATCGGTTTCATGTCCCCGAACCGCTTCGGCTGACCCGCGCCACCCGTACGCCCCGGCCACTCACCGCTGCCGCGACCCCAGGAGGGCGACCATGACGTCGACACCCACTTCCCAGCAGGCGCCGCTGGTGAGCGCCCAGCAGTTCCGGGACGCCATGGCCGAGCTGGCCTCGCCCGTCACCGTGGTGACCACCTCGGACGGCCGGGGCGGACGCCGGGGCTGCACCGCCAGCTCGGTGACGTCGGTGTCCCTCGACCCACCGCTCCTCCAGGTCGCCGTCGCCCACACCTCCAGCTGTCACCACGCCCTTGTCAACTCGGGGGAGTTCGTCGTCCACGTCCTCGCCGACCGGCACCGCCGGCTGGCCGACCGGTTCGCCCGGCAGGACATCGACCGCTTCGCCGGCACCGGCTTCACCACCTGGCCCGGCACCGACCTGCCCTGGTTCCCCGACGCCACGGCCGCCTTCCGCTGCCTGACCCACCGGACGATCCCGGTCGGCGACCACACCCTCCTGGTCGGCGCCCTCTCCGCCGTACGCCAGGGCCCCGCCCAGGGCACCCCGACGGACGCCCTCCTGTGGTACCGCCGGGCCTTCCACGCCCTGACATGAACACCCGAGCACTCCGACCGGCGCCCCGCACGCCGCCCGGGACCGCCTGTGAACCCACCCGACGCGTACGCCACGCCCACCGCAGGGCAGACCTGCCGCGCCCGTTCGCGGCGTGCGCGGGCCGGTGACCGGTGCGTCGGGTGTGTGTGGGGTGTCCGGGGTTCACGCGGTGCGCGCCACCGCAGGGCAGGCCTGCCGCGTCCGTTCGCGGCGTGCGCGGGCCGGTGACCCGTGCGTCGCGAACGGGCGCGCCCGGTGCGTGGGGCGCGCGCGGAAGCTCAGTCGGCGTGCGCGTCTGCCATTTCGCAGGCTTCCAGCCACCGTTGGGTGACGAGGTGCGCCAGTTCCGGGGTGTCGCCGAGGGGTGCGGAGAGGACGTCGGCCCGGGCCGCCGCCGCTTCGGCCGCGATGCGGTCGGGCAGCAGGCCCGGTGCCAGGACGTACGGCGCGACCGCCACCCGGCGCACGCCCCGCGCGCGCAGCTCCCGTACGACGTCACCGGGCCGGGGCGGCCGACCGGTGACGAACGCCGGCCGCACCGCGCGCCAGCCCGCGCGCCGTAGTTCCCGGGCCGCCGCGCCGACCGACTCGATCGCCTCCGGGTCCCTGGAACCGGCGGCGGCCAGGACGACCCCGGTCGTGGACCGGTCGGCGGGGGACAGACCGGCTTCGAAGAGCCGCCGCTCCACCGCCCGCACGAGCAGCGGTGAGCCGCCCAGCACCGCCGCCTGACGCACGCTCGGCCCGCGGGCCTCCGCCAGCGCCGCCGGCAGGTCGGTCTTGGCGTGGTAGGCGCGCGTCAGCAGCAGCGGAACCGCGACGGCCGCCCCGGCGCCGGCCCGCCGCAGATCCTCCAGCGCGCCCGCCACGCCCGGGACGTCGAACTCCAGGAACGCGGTCACCACCGTCACGCCGGGGCGCCGCGACCGGATCCGGCCGGTCAGCGCCCGCACGGTCCCGGCATGCCGGGGATCACGGCTGCCGTGGCTCACCAGCAGCAGCGCCGGCGCCGTCGTGCTCGTACCTACCGCTGTCACCCGTGGACCCCCGATCGGCGCACCGCGAACGGCGGTCGGTCCCGCCGCCGCGACACGCTAGCCGGAGCCGGTCACACGCCGCTGACGGCCTGCTGACCGGGCGCTCACCGGATGTGCGCACACCGGTGAGCGGAGCCTGACGGCTCGCTGACCGCGTCAGGCGGACCCGCTGCTGTGCAGCGGCTCATGGCCGAACTCCGCCCGCATGCCCCAGTCCCAGTCGCCGACGACCGTGACGGGCACCGGCGAGTCACCGCGCAGCATCCGCTGGTGCGCCTCGCGGACCGCCTCCGAGGGCTCCAGGCCCAGCTCCGTCACGAGCCGGGTGTGCAGCCGCCGGTAGGTCTCCAGCGCCTGCCACATCCGTCCCGCCTGGTACTGCGACAGCATCAGCTGGAGGTGGAAGCGCTCGTGCAGCGGATAGCGCGCCGCCAGTTCGGTGAGCCTGGCCAGGACCTCGATCCCCCGGCCGAGAGCCAGGTCCGCCGCGACACAGATCTCGAACGCGCTGAGCCTCGATTCCTGCAGCCGCAGCACCTCCACCTGGAGCACCGGCCCCAGGGGCACGTCGAACAGGACATCGCCCCGCCACAGCCCCAGCGCCTGGTTGAGCAGCTCGGACGTGATCCGGTGGTCCCGCTTGCGGGCCGCGGCGAGCCCCGCGGAGACCAGGCTCTCGTGCTCCAGCGCGTCCACCTGGTCGGGCATCGCGTTGAGCACGTAGCCGCCGTGCGCGGTGGCCAGGATCTCCTTGGCCCGGACCATGCCGCCCATGCCGCACACGGCGGCGATCCCGCGCCTCAACTGCATCATGTACGTCTGCAATGTCGCCTGGGCACTGCGCGGTGGCTGGTCGCCCCAGAGCTCGTCCACCAGTTCCCACACCGGTACCGTGCGCCGGGCCCGCAGTGCCAGCAGGGCCAGTACCTGGCGGTGCTTGGCCGCGCTGGGTATCCAGGAGTCTCCTCCAAAATTGGCAGTCAAAGTGCCTAACAACTTGATCTCCACCAGCCGACCTCTCCCCGTGTGTTGCCAGCGAAGCGATCCTGACACCACGCGCGTAGTTCCAGTAGTGCCACCGATCACCAGTCCGATGTGAACGAGCATGTGACCGGCTTGGCTGAATCTCGCCTCCAGCGGGAGTCCAGAGCCGCATGAGACGCGCCTCAAGAACCGGACGGCTGCAGCGTGTGAGGCTTTCGCCATGGACTTCACGCTCCTCGGCCCCGTCGGAATCATCACGAAGGACGACCACGTTCCGATCGCCGGCTCCCGGCAACGGATCCTGCTGGCCTCACTTCTCGTCAGCGGCAGCCGCCTGCTGACGAACGAGCAGCTCTACAGCGAGCTGTGGGGCGACGATCCGCCCCACACGGCGCACAACGCGCTCCAGGCACAGGTCTCCCGGCTGCGCCGCACACTGAGCCGGCTCGCCGATCCCGCGGAGCCGGCGCCGGCCCTCGTCACCCACTCCGCGGGGTACGTCCTGAAGGTGGACCCCGCCCGGATCGACATGAACGGCTTCCGGCGCCGGATCGCGGACGCCAGGAGCACGGCCGACCGGGACCCGGTGGCGGCCATCGGCCTGCTGGAGTCCGGAATCGCCCTGTGGCAGGGCAAGCCGCTGCAGGACACCGGTGCCAGTCCGCTGTGCCACAGCACGGCGGTCCAGTTGGAGGAGGAGTACCTGGCCGCGCACGAGACGAAGCTGGAGCTGAAACTGCGCTGCGGTCTCACCGAGGACGCGATCGGCGAGCTGCGGGCGATCGGCGTGGTGCACCCGTGGCGGGAACGCATCACCGAACTGCTGATGCTCGCGCTGTACCGCGTCGGCCGCCGGGCGGAGGCCCTGGAGACCTACCACAGCACCCGCCGTCAGCTCACCGACCACCTGGGCATCGAGCCGTCCCGCCGTCTGAAGGAGACCCTTCAGGTCATCCTCCGCGAGGACCCCGTGCCCCTGGCCCCCCTCCGCCCGTCACCGCTGTCGGCCCTCGCGCGCTGACCGGGGTGTCCCGGCGAGGAGCGCCGCCCTCAGCCCCCGTCGGGTGCGGGCTCCTCCACCGGTTCGGCCGGCACCACCCGCGTACCGCGTCCGGTGAACGCGGACACGTCGGCGTCCGTCGCCGAGGTGTCCGTGACCAGCGTCCAGCCGGGCGGCAGCGTGGCCCACGCGTGGAACGGGCCCGGCCCGGCTTCGCCGCACGGGTCAGGACGTAGGTGTGGGCGGCCCGGCGGGCCATCGGTTCCTTCAGCCGGGTCCGCCGCAGGTCCGCCTCGCAGATCCCGCCGTCCGCGGTCCCCCGTCCGCGGACAGGAAGACCCGGTCGAACGTCATCCGCTCCGGCGCCGCCTCCGTCAGCGGGCCGACGAAGGCCTGGCTGAGCGGGCGCAGCGTGCCGCCGAGGCACTCCACGACTGGAGCGCCGTCCGCGCCCGCGCCCGCACCATCCGCGTCCTCACCTGGATGCAGTCGCCGGTCCTGATGGTGCGGATCGGCGGCATCGGCGGCGTCTTCCTGCTCGCCGTGGTCGTCGCCGTCCGGCGCCTGCGCCACACCGGAGTCCCGAAACGCTTCCGCACCGACCCCTGGCTCACCGCGGCCCTCGTCCTCAGCAGCGCCGCGATCCTCTGCGCCGGCGTGTACGGAGCCCTGAAGACGCCGGGAGCCGTGCCGGAGTAGCCGTCGGACCCATTGTTGCTGTTAGCGTGCAGTTGCACATGAGTTGCAATAATGGCGGAGGACATTGGACATGGCGCTGTACACGCTCCCGGAGCTCCCGTACGACTACGCGGAACTCGCCCCGGTCATCAGCCCCGAGATCATCGAGCTGCACCACGACAAGCACCACGCGGCCTATGTGAAGGGGGCCAACGACACCCTCGAACAGCTCGCCGAGGCGCGGGAGAAGGAGACCTGGGGGTCGATCAACGGCCTGGAGAAGAACCTGGCCTTCCACCTCTCCGGGCACGTCCTGCACTCGATCTACTGGCACAACATGACCGGTGACGGCGGCGGCGAGCCGCTGGACAAGGACGGGGTGGGGGAACTGGCGGACGCGATCGCCGAGTCCTTCGGCTCCTTCGGCCGCTTCAAGGCGCAGCTGTCCAAGGCGTCGGCCACCACGCAGGGTTCGGGCTGGGGCGTCCTGGCGTACGAGCCGCTGAGCGGGCGGCTGATCGTCGAGCAGGTCTACGACCACCAGGGCAACGTCGGCCAGGGCTCCACCCCGATCCTGGTCTTCGACGCCTGGGAGCACGCCTTCTACCTGCAGTACAGGAACCAGAAGGTGGACTTCATCGAGGCGATGTGGGAGGTCGTCAACTGGCAGGACGTGGCCCGGCGTCACGCCGCCGCCAAGGAGCGCGGCGACAGCCTGCTGCTCGCCCCGTGAACCCGTCGGAGGGCTCCCGCACGGCCACCCCGTGCGGGAGCCCTCCGACGGTTCAGCGGGACACCGCCTCGCTCTCCCGCTCCTTGAAGCCGACCCACATCGAGCACACCGCCACCAGCACGGCGGACACCGCGACCACCGCCATGCCGGTGGTCAGGTCCGTGTGGCCGGCCACGAAACCGATCAGGGCCGGGCCCGCGAGGAGGCCGGTGGTGCCCATGGCGGCGACCAGGGCGAGGGCGCCCGGTCCCTCCGCGGCGGCGGCGACGTAGAGGCAGGGGGTCACCGTCGCCATGCCCAGGCCGACGCAGGCGAAGCCGACGAGCGCGGGCCAGGTGCCGCCGGCCAGCAGGGCGAGGGCGAGACCGGTGCCGGCCATCGTGCTGCCCACCCGCACCATGCGCGCGTCGCCCCACCGGTTCCGCCAGCCGTCGCCCAGCAGGCGGGCCAGCACCATCATCACCGAGACGACGGCGATGCCCAGCGGCGCCAGCCGCCCCGACGCGCCGGTCTCCTCCGTCAGGTAGAGCGCCGACCAGTCGTTCATGGCGCCCTCGACGACCGTGCCGAACACCATGGCGCAGCCCAGTACGAGAGCCGCTCGCGAGGCGCCCGTCAGGTTCCTGAGGCCCTTCTTCCCGCCCTCGGCCGGCTGGTCCCCGGCCGGGGCGGCCGGGGGCGCGGGCGCGTCGGTGAGCACCCGGGGGCCGGAACCGGCCAGCAGCAGCACCCCCAGCACCGCCGCCACGGCGAAGTGCGCGCTCACCGAGTGCGTCACGGTGTTCACCCCGGAGGCCAGCAGCGCGCCCCCGAGCGAGCCCCCGCTGAACGTCGCGTGCAACTGGGCCATCGCGGCCCGCCCGTAGTGGGACTCCAGGGCGGCGCCCTGCGCGTTCATCGCGACGTTCAGACAGCCGACGGCCATACCGTCGACGAAGATCACCAGCAGGACCAGCGGATAACTGCCGGCCGCGGCCAGCACGGGCAGCACCGCCACCAGTCCCAGCGCGGACCACAGCGCCAGCCGCCGCGCGCCCAGCCGCCGCATCAGCGGCGCGACCAGCGGGAAGGACACCGCCGCCCCGACACCGGCGGCCATCAGCAGCAGCCCCACCTCCGTCCCGCCCAGGTCGAAGCGGTCCTTGAGGGCGGGCAGCCGGGAGGCCCAGGTGGCGTACTGGAAGCCGAGGAAGGAGAACAGCGCGGCGATCGCCAGTTGGTCACGGCGGAAGTCGCCGAGGGTGGGCAGCATGGACGTCAGGACCCCTCTTCCGGGCCGCCGGGGCGGTGGTGCTGGACCGGGCAGGACATGTAGACGGCGCCGTCGCCGTAACCCCCGTGGAGCTCGGCCCCCGGCTCGGGCCGGTAGCCGTGCCCGGCCCAGAAGCTCTCCGTCCCGCCGACGGCGACCAGGGAGATCCGCTCGTACGACGACCGTTGCGCGGTCACCGTGAGATGCCGCAGCAGTCTGCTGCCCAGCCCCCTGCCGCGCAGGTCGTCCGCGATCACGAGGTCGTGCAGATGCAGATGGGGGGAGTCGTACGTCCGCTCCTCCGGCCGGGTCAGGTCCGGGTAGCGGAACCGCGGGTAGGGCAGGGCGAGCACATAGCCGGCGACACGGTCACCGGTCTCCAGGACGAAGCAGGTCGCCGGGGAGGCCCGGCCCCGGGAGCGGAGCGCCTCGATGCCCTCGGACAGCGAGGCCGACGCGTACACCTCGGCCTCCAGCGCGGCGATCCCCGGCCAGTCGTCCTCGGCGACACGGCGTATGCGGACGTCCGGGGTGCCACCGCCCACGCAGACGCGGGGGAGCGGGTCGAAGCCGTTGAAGCCCTCGGTCATGTAGCTGGCGGCGTACGCGCCCGCCGACAGCACCCAGACCGGATCGCCCGACGCGACCGCCCTGGGCACCCGCACCCGGCGGTGCTCGTGGGCGTAGGCGTCGTCACTGTCGCAGGTGGGGCCCGCGACGACGACCGGCACCAGGTCGGCGTCGGCCCCGTCCGGGTGGGACGGGAAGACCAGCGGGTACCGCACCTGGTCCATCTCGTACAGGCCGTTGAACTTCCCGCAGCTCAGATACAGCCAGTGCTCCCGCTCCCCGTCCGGCCGGCGGCGGGACGTCAGCCGGGAGACGTGGGCCCTGATCGCGCCGTGGTCGGCGACCAGATGTCGGCCCGGTTCCACGAGGAAGTCCAGGGGACGGGGGGAAAGCTCCGCCAGCCGCTCCATGCCCTCACGGAGCACGGTGAAGATCTTGTCCAGCGGGGGGTCGAGCCGTTCCCCCCGGCGGTCGGCGTAGCCGAGCGCCGGCAGACCGCCGCCGAGGTTGACGTGGTCCGGCACGATCCCGCGGCCGTGCAGTGCCGTGAGCGCCTCGGCGAGGGCCGCGAAGGCCTGCTGCCACGCCTCGGCGGTCATCTGCTGCGACCCGACGTGCACCGAAAGACCGGCGGGGACAAGACCCGCGTCCCGCGCGGTTTCCAGCACCCGTACGGCGTCGTCCGCCGAGCACCCGAACTTCCGGCTCAACCCCCACAGCGCACCCTCGCCGCTGGTCGCCAGTCGGCAGAACACCCTTGCACCGGGGGCGTGTTCGGCCAGCGCCGTCACGTCCTCCACACTGTCCGTGGCGAAGTCCCGGACACCGAGCCGGTACGCCCGCGCGATGTCCCGGTCGGACTTGACGGTGTTGCCGTAGTGGACCCGGTGCGCGGGAACGCCCGTCTCCAGCGCCCGGGTGATCTCCCGGGCGCTCGCCGCGTCGAAACCGGCGCCCCGGCCGGCCAGGCAGGCCAGTACCTCCTCCACGGGGCACGCCTTCATGGCGAACCGCACGTCCACGCCGGGCAGTTCCGTGGTCAGCGTGTCGTAGCGGGCGGCGATCCCGTCCAGGTCGTAGACGAGCGCGTCCTCGGTGGCGGCCGCGAGGGCGGCGCGCAGGGCCGCGTTCACCGGAGCGCGCCCCGGCTCGCGTGCACGAGGGCGTCCCAGGCGCCGATCAGCAGCACGAAGTCCTCGATGTCGAGCGCGGCCTCGTCCAGCAGCCGCTCCCGGTCCTCCGTCATGTCGCGCGCGAACTCGGCGTACTTCCCGCCCAGTCGCCCGTACGCCGCCGCGACCGTGTCCAGCCGCCGCTCGTTCTCCGTACGGTCCAGCCGCACGCTCTCGGTGAGGAACGCGGCGAACGGCGCCGGGTCGAGCCGCCCGCTCCCGTCCAGCAGCGCGGCGCCCGCGCCGGCCATCCGCTCGTAGACGTGGTGCAGGTACAGCATGGACAGCAGGAACTTCACGAACCGCCTCTGGTACGCCATGAAGCCGGCGTGGGTGCGGCGCTCCCCGGTGTAGTAGTTCTCGATGTGCCGGTTGTGCAGGACGCCGGGCAGCGCGGCGTCGTACACGGCGTGGATGAGGAAGTAGTCGCTGCCGATGGTCGCGGTGGCGGGCGGCAGCGGCAGCCGCTCGTACACGTCCCGGTCGAAGGCGATGTTGGACATGTCGACGTGCATCGGATCGACCAGCGTCAGCGTGGAGTGGTCGCCCGTGAAGGGCAGCATCCCGGCGCCCTTGAAGGACTCCTCGGCCAGCTCCCGCTTCTGCCCGGCGGTCCAGTGGCCGGGCGCCCACAGGCCGACCACCTCGTCGTACACCTCCTTGTCGAGCTCCCGTATCCCGCCGATGTCGACCGAGAGTTCACCGATGAAGGAGGCGCCCACCATCGACACGGGCCGGTCGGCGATCGCGGGGTCGAGCGTCACCTCCGACACTCCGGCGGCGGCGTCGGCGGCGCGCTTGCCCAGTGAGGTCAGCTCGTGGTGGACGGGGAAGACCGGCTCGCCGCCGAGGACCTGGTAGCTGCAGTCGGAGTCGCGCCGGTGCGTCGAACGGCAGCCCAGTGCCGCCGCGACGAGGAACGCCCGGTTGGTGCAGGCGCCGTACGAGAGCGCGTCCGGGAGCATGAGGTCGAGGACCCGCTCCGGCTCCGGGAGCGCGGCCCGGTCGACGGCGCCGCGCAGGAAGTCCCGCTGGGCGGACTCGTCGAGGTGATGCACGACGACGCCCGCGGCCTCGGGGAGCGCGGCGACCGTGCGGGCATGGGCCGCGCGGGTCCGCTCGTCGGAGGAGTCGAGGATCAGCAGGTGCACCTCGACGTCGAAGTGCCGGGCGGCGTACGAGGCCTCCTCGCCGAGGGCGGTGATGGTCGCGGAGCACTCCCGGTCGGTCGGCAGGCTCAGGCATATCCGGTGCACGTCGGTTCCCTCTCTCATCGTGTCCGCCCGTTCCAGGACTCCAGTCCCAGCAACCTGCGTCCCAGAGCGTTCAGTTCGGCGGAGCCGTAGCGCAGGGACTCGTGCCGCGTCGCGTCGCCGAGCAGGGTCGCGTTCCACTCCGGGGTGCTGAGCGTGCGCCAGGACTCCACCCGGGAGCGGCGCAGCTCCTCGTTCTCCTCGAGGGCGGGCATCATCGACAGGTACTGCACCGCGCGCACCCCGTCGGCCGAGGAGTTGGGGGCCACGCCGTGTGCCAGCATCCCGTTGAAGATCAGCAGGTCACCGGCTTCGAGCCGGGGCCGGACGACCGGGAACTCGGTGCGGTCGGCGCCCGGACGGATCGGATCCCGGCCGGCGGGCTGCCCGACCTTCCACTCCTCGAACCGGCGGAAGAGTTCCGGGGAGCACTGGAAGCCGCCGTGGTCCGGTTCCGTGTCGGTGAGCGCGATGATGCCCTGCACCCGCTGCGGCGGGACGCTCGCCGTGGTGTCCACGTCCCAGTGCAGCTCGATGTCGAAACCCTCGTCCGTGGGGTCGATGAGGGAACGCGAACGGTTGCGCACATTGGGCGGGTTGAGGTTGAGCCGGTCCAGGGTGACCCACAGCTCCTCGCAGTCCCACACGTCCACGAACGCGTCGTACACCCGCTGGGCCTGCCGGCTGTCCCAGATCAGCTGGTGCTGGTACGCCTCGACGAAGCCGTAGACGAACAGGTCCCGGTCGAGGTCCGAGCGGAAGGCGCGCTCCTCGTACCAGGTCTCGGGGCGCTGCGGGTCCAGGCCCTGGAACTCCCAGGCGAACTCCAGCAGCAGCTTGGCGGCGTCGCGCGAGATCGCCTCCGGCACCACCACGTAACCGTGGTTCTGCCAGGACGCGAACTGCTCCTCCGACAGCACCCGCAGCGGCAGGTCCTTGGTCAGGTGCCGCAGTTGCGTCTCGGCGAGGTAGGCCTCACCGTCGGCGCTGAAGTAGGGGCGTTCGGAGGCGGCGCGGTGTAAGAAACGGTGGTGCGTCGTCATGCGGTACTCCGGAGATAGGGATCACTCACGGCATGCGGACAGAAGGAAGGGAAGAAGGGTTCGGTGGTCGGCCGGTGCTACGACGGCCCGGTGCGCCCCGCGAGGATCTCGGCCGCGGCGATGCCCGACACGCGCGTCGCGCCGTACGTCGCCAGGTACACCGCCCCGGGACGCTCACCCGCGGGTACGCCCATCTCGACGACGAGGGCGTCGGGCCGCCGGCGCACCAGGCCGGCGAGCGCGCGGGTCATCCAGCCGTGGCGGGCGGCGTTCCGGACGACCACGACCAGCGGACGCCCGTCCGCCGGCCGCAGGGCCAGCCGGTCCAGCACCTCGTCGCCGCCCTGGAGCTGGTGCTCGCCGAGCCGGACGGACGTGGTGCCCGGGCACAGCGTCTTCAGCGGTTCCGCCACGCCCCACGGGGTTCCGGGGTCGATGGCGGGGGTGGTGGCGGGGGAGAGCTCCACCACGTGGGGGGTGCCCACCAGCGGGAACTCGGTGTCACGGTCGGGCTTGTGGTGGATGTGGACGGCCCGCCGGGCCGCCACCAGCCCGATGCCGGAGGTGCCGGGGGTGCCGCCGGGGGTGCCGCCGTCACGCCGCAGCGCGCCCGCCCACCCGGCGAACTCCCGGACACGGCCCGCCGCCCCGGCGAGCCGCCGCTCGGGCAGGCGCCCGTCCAGTACGGCGTTCACCAGGGCGTCGGCCAGCCGTGCCGTGGTCTCCTCGGCGGCGTTCCCGCCGCCGACGCAGACCGCGTCCGCACCGGCGGCGACGGCCCGGACGGCGGCGCCCGGCACGCCGTAGCGGTCGGCCACGGCACCCATCTCGACGGCGTCGGTCACGATCAGACCGGTGAAGCCGAGCTCGCCGCGCAGCAGGTCGCCGACGACGGGGCGGCTCAGGGTCGCCGGCCACCGGTCGTCGTAGGCGGGCACGAGCAGGTGCGCGGTCATCACGGCCCGCACGCCCGCGTCCATCGCGGCGATGAACGGCGGCAGCGCGGTCAGCGCGAGGGTCCCGGCGTCGGCCGAGACCTGCGGCAGCCCGAGATGGGAGTCGACCACGGTGTCGCCGTGGCCCGGGAAGTGCTTGGCGCACGCGGCGACCCCCGCCGACTGCAGCCCCCGCACCCACGCGGCGGCGTGCCGGGAGACGACGTCGGGGCGCGCCCCGAAGGAGCGCACCCCGATGACCGGGTTCAGCGGATTGGTGTTGACGTCGGCGCTCGGCGCGTAGTTCAGGGTGATGCCGAGGCCGTGCAGCTCCCGGCCGACGTCCCGGGCCACCTGCTCGGTGACATCGATGTCGTCGAGCGTGCCGAGCGCCAGGTTGCCCGGGCGGGACGCCCCGGTGCGGGCCTCGAGCCGGGTGACGTCGCCCGCCTCCTCGTCGACGGCGACGACGAGGTCCGGGTTCTCGGCGTACAGGGTGGCGGTGAGCCCCGCCACCTGTTCGGGACCGCGGATGTTCCGGCCGAACAGGACGACCGAGGCGAGCCCCTCGGAGATCCGGCGGCGCACCCAGTCCGGCACCGTCGTCCCCTCGAAGCCCGGCTGGAGCACGGAGTGCGCCCACCGTAGCAGTCGCGGGTGGCTGCTCTCGGTCATCCGGTGCCTCCGTGCGGGGTTGTGCACGCGGCGGTCACGAAAGGAGCGCGCCACGACTGGTTCAGACCACTGGGATGTTGGACTGGACCAATGGGCCCTGTCAAGGAACGCCCTTTCGGCGCGGCGGCCGAACGCCCCTGGGAAGAGGCGGCGTTGGGCGCGAACCGCCCGGTCAGGGTCCCGGACGCGTCAGTGTCGCGGTGAACTTGTAGCGCGAGCCCCGGTACACCGAGCGGACCCACTCGACCGGCGTTCCCGTCTCGTCCCGCGAGTGGCGGGACAGCAGCAGCATCGGCAGGCCCACGTCCGTGGCGAGCAGCCCCGCCTCCCGCGGTGTCGCCGGCGAGGTCTCGATGGTCTCGTCGGCCTCCGCCGGCCGTACGCCGTACACCTCGGAGAGGGTGGTGTAGAGCGAGGTGTAGCGGCTCAGGTTGCGGCGCAGCTGCGGGAAGCGCCGGTCGGACAGATGGGTCGCCTCGATCGCCATGGGCTCCCCGCCGGCCAGCCGCAGCCGCTCGATGCGCAGCACCCTGTCCTCCGGCTCCACCTCCAGCAGGGCCGCCAGCTCCGCGTCGGCGGCGATGTACCCGATGTCCAGCACCTGCGAGGCGGGATGGAGTCCCTGCGCCCGCATGTCCTCGGTGTACGAGGTCAGCTGGAGCGTCCGGTAGACCTTCGGGCGGGCCACGAACGTGCCCTTGCCCTGGATCCGGTCGAGCCGGCCCTCGCCGACCAGCTCCTGCAGGGCCTTGCGGATCGTGGTGCGGGAGGTGCGGAACTCGACGGCGAGCAGGCGCTCGGCCGGCATCGGGGCGCCCGGGGCGCGCTCGTCGGTCATCTGCAGTAACCGCTGCTTGATGCGGTAGTACTTCGGTACGCGCCCGATACGGCCCGGCGCCCCCGTATCGGCATGGGCGCTGCTGACGTCCGTGCTCATGGCCTGCCTTCCGGCTGCGGTGTCCGGCGCGCGGACGGCAGGTGCCGACCGCGGTGCACGTCGGCGGACGGCCGGGTTCGGCGCCGCACGCTCGGCGATCCCGTTATAACGGTGTGTTCTCGCTTTGGTCTAGTCCAAGCGTCAACCCGTCCCTGTTTGAGTGGAGTTCTGCGGCCCGCCAGGGGTGTCCGAGCCGTTATCCGGGCGTGGGTCCACGACCCTTGACAGAGCCATAGGTCTAGGCCAAGCTCCCCCTTGCTGGTCTAAACCATTTAGAGGAAGCCGGGTCCCAGCCCGCCGAGCTGTTGCGCCGCTGTGGGGGTCACCGCCGAGGGCGTGGGTGTGGAAGGCATTCCTGAGGAGGGGTGGCGCGTGAAGCGCAAGCTGATAGCCGCGATCGGGGTCGCGGGCATGCTGTTCTCCGTCGCGGCGTGCGGCGGCGACGACGGTGACGGCGACAAGAAGGCCGGCGCGGACGGTTACGCCGGCGAGACGCTCACCGTGTGGGTGATGGACGGCTCCTCGCCGGACCAGTGGCAGAAGGACCTCGCCACCGAGTTCGAGAAGAAGACCAAGGCGAAGGTCAAGTTCGAGGTCCAGCAGTGGAACGGCATCCAGCAGAAGCTGACCACCGCCCTGTCCGAGGAGAACCCGCCCGACGTCATCGAGGTCGGCAACACCCAGACCCCGGCCTACGCCAAGACCGGCGGCCTCGCCGACCTCGCCGACCTCAAGTCCGAGATCGGCGGCGAGTGGACCGAGTCCCTCAACGAGTCGTCCGTCTTCGAGGGCAAGCAGTACGCGGCACCGTGGTTCTTCGCCAACCGCGTCGTCCTCTACAACAAGAAGGTCTGGGCGGACGCCGGGCTGAAGGACACCCCCAAGACCCGCGACGAGTTCTACGACGCGCTCAAGACGATCGGTGAGAAGACCGACGCCGAGCCGATCTACCTGCCCGGCCAGAACTGGTACCACTTCGTCGGCCTGGTGATCGGCGAGGGCGGCGAGCTGGTCAAGAAGGACGGCGACAAGTACGTCTCCAACCTCGACGACCCCAAGGTCGCCGCCGCCACGGAGACGTACAAGAAGTTCCAGGCCCTGTCGAAGGCGCCCAAGGACAAGGACGAGGCCACCCCGCAGCAGGGCGAGGTCTTCGCCAAGGGCAAGACCGGCACGTTCATCGGCATGGGCTGGGAAGCCGGCATCGCGATCAAGGCCAACCCGGACATCGAGAAGGAGATCGGCTACTTCACCATCCCCGGTCCCACGGCCGACAAGCCCGAGGGCGTCTTCCTCGGCGGCTCCAACCTCGCCGTCGCCGCGGGCAGCCGGAAGCAGGACCTCGCCAAGGAGTTCCTGAAGCTCACCCTCTCCGACAAGTTCGAGGGCCAGCTCGCCAAGGCCAACGGCGTCATCCCCAACAAGGAGTCGCTGCAGAGCAACCTCAAGGGCAACGCCCCCGCCGAGGCCGCCGCGCCGGCCGCCGCCGTCGGTGGCACCACGCCGCTGATCCCCGAGTGGGCCGCGGTCGAGAACGCGCCCAACCCGATCAAGACGTACCTCACCGCCGTCCTGAACGGCAAGTCCCCGGCCGAGGCCGCCAAGCAGGTCGAGGGCGAGTTCAACAAGCGCCTGGCGCAGCAGCAGTAGTAGCGCACGCGCTCCGACCGGGGCGGGGGCCGACCGACGCGACGGCCCCCGCCCCGCGTTGAGCACGCCGAGAAGAGAGATCGCGAGCATGACCGTGCAGACCGAACGGCCGCCCTCCGGCCCGGCGGACGTCCGCAGGACGGACGACGGAGGACCTGGCAGGCCCACACCGCGAGCCGCGTCGCGCGCCGGCGCGCTCGCCCCGTACCTGTTGCTGCTGCCCGCCGTCGCGGCCACCGTGCTGCTGCTCGGCTGGCCACTGTTCAAGGACGTACTGCTGTCCTTCCAGAACCTCAACATGGGGCAGCTGATCCAGCACGTCACCGAGTGGAACGGCGTCGACAACTACAAGGAGGTCCTCACCGGCGAGGACTTCTGGCGGGTCACCGTCCGCTCCATCCTGTTCACGGCGGTCAACGTCGCCCTGACCATGGTCCTGGGCGCGCTGGCCGGTCTCCTGCTCGCCCGCCTGGGCAAGCGGATGCGGTTCACCCTGCTGCTCGGCCTGGTGCTGGCCTGGGCCATGCCCGTGGTGGCCGCCACCACCGTCTACCAGTGGCTGTTCGCCCAGCGCTTCGGCGTCGTCAACTGGGTCCTGGACAAGCTCGGCTGGCACTCCATGGCCGACTACAGCTGGACCAGCAGCCAGATGTCGACGTTCTTCGTCGTCACCCTGCTGATCGTCTGGATGTCCGTCCCGTTCGTCGCGATCAACCTCTACGCGGCGACCACCACCATTCCCGGCGAACTGTACGAGGCGGCTTCCCTCGACGGCGCCGGCGCCTGGCGCAGCTTCACCACGGTCACCCTGCCGTTCCTGCGGCCGTTCCTCTACGCCACGACGTTCCTCGAGGTCATCTGGATCTTCAAGGCGTTCGTCCAGGTCTTCACCTTCAACGGCGGCGGCCCCGACCGGCTCACCGAGATCCTGCCCGTCTACGCCTACGTCGAGGGTGTCGGCAACCAGCACTACGGCATGGGCGCGGCGATCGCCGTACTGACCATCCTGATCATGCTCGGCCTGACCGCCTACTACCTCAGGATCGTGCTCAAGCAAGAGGAGGACGAGCTGTGAAGCGCTCGCTCTTCGGCCGCCTGTGGCCCAACGTCACGGCCGTCGTCCTGTTCATCGTCTGCGTCTTCCCCGTGTACTGGATGTTCTCCACGGCGTTCAAGCCGACCGGCGACATCATCTCGGAGACGCCCGTCTGGTTCCCGACCGACGTCACGTTGGAGCACTTCAGGACCGCGATCGACGCCGACCACTTCTGGACGTACGTCCGCAACTCGCTGACCGTCACCTGTCTGGCCGTCCTCTTCTCGCTGGTCATCGCGCTGGCCGGCTCCTTCGCCCTGGCGCGCATGCGGTTCAGGGGGCGGCGCGGCTTCGTCATCGGCTTCATGCTGGCCCAGATGGCGCCCTGGGAGGTCATGGTCATCGCGATCTACATGATCGTGCGGGACGGTTCGATGCTGAACAGCCTGGTGCCGCTCACGGCCTTCTACATGATGATGATCCTCCCCTTCACCATCCTGACGCTGCGCGGCTTCGTCGCCGCCGTGCCGAAGGAGCTGGAGGAGTCGGCGATGGTCGACGGCTGCACCCGCGCCCAGGCGTTCCGCCGGGTCATCCTGCCGCTGCTCGCGCCGGGGCTGATGTCCACCTCCATGTTCGGCTTCATCACCGCGTGGAACGAGTTCCCCCTCGTCCTGGTGCTCAGCAAGGAATCCGGGGGTGCGCAGACCCTGCCGCTGTGGCTGTCCAGCTTCCAGACCCAGTTCGGCGACGACTGGGGCGCGACCATGGCCGCCTCCTCCCTGTTCGCCATCCCGATCCTGATCCTCTTCGTCTACCTGCAGCGCAGGGCCGTCAGCGGCCTCACCGCGGGCGCCGTGAAGGGATAACGCCACCCGATGACGACATTCACCACCGGCACCGACACCCTCACCCGGGACGCGCTCGCCGTACTGCAGCCGGGCTTCGCCGGCACCACCGCGCCCGACTGGGTCCGCCGCCGACTGGCCGAGGGCCTCGCCTCCGTCGCCCTCTTCGGCCGCAACGTCACCACCGCCGAGCAGGTCACCGCCCTCACCGCGCAGCTGCGGGCCGAGCGGGACGACCTGCTGGTCGCCATCGACGAGGAGAGCGGCGACGTCACCCGCCTGGAGGTCCGCACCGGCTCCTCCTTCCCCGGCAACCACGCCCTCGGCGCCGTCGACGACACCGACCTGACCCGGGGCGTCGCCCGCGAGCTGGGCCGCCGGCTCGCCGAGTGCGGAGTCAACTTCAACTGGGCCCCGTCCGCCGACGTCAACGCCAACCCCGACAACCCGGTGATCGGCGTGCGCTCCTTCGGCGGCGACACCGCCCTGGTCGCCCGGCACACCGCCGCCTACGTCGAGGGCCTGCAGTCCACCGGCGTCGCCGCCTGCACCAAGCACTTCCCCGGCCACGGCGACACCAGCGTCGACTCCCACCACGCGATCCCGCACATCGACCTCGACGCCACCACGCTCCACGAGCGCGAACTGCAGCCGTTCCGGGCGGCGATCGCGGCCGGCACCCGTGCCGTCATGAGCGCGCACATCCGGGTGCCGGTCCTCGACCCCGACCGCCCGGCCACGCTCTCCCGGCGCATCCTCACCGACCTGCTGCGCGGCGAACTCGGCTACCAGGGCCTGATCGTCACCGACGGCATGGAGATGCGCGCCATCTCCGGCACCTACGGCCTGGAGCACGGGGTCGTCCTCGCCATCGCCGCCGGTGCCGACGCGATCTGCGTGGGCGGCGGGCTGTGCGACGAGGGCACGGTGCAGAGCCTCCAGGACGCGCTGGTGAGCGCCGTACGCTCCGGCGAACTCCCGGAGGAGCGGCTCGCCGACGCCGCCGCCCGGGTGCGCGCCCTGGCCGAATGGACCGCGGGCGTACGGCGCTCACCGGCCGCGGCCGTCGGACCCGAGCCGGAGATCGGCCTCACCGCGGCCCGCCGCGCGGTGACCGTCACCCGCGGCGCCGGCTCCGCGCCGGTCACCGGACCGGTGTACGTGGCCACCTTCGACCCGATCCCGAACATCGCCGTGGGCGACGAGACGCCGTGGGGCGTCGGCGCGGAACTGGAACGGCTGTTTCCCGGCACCACCACCGGCCACTTCTCCGGCCCCGACGCCGGTGAGCGGGCACTGAAGGCGGCGGCAGGCCGCCGCGTCGTCGCCGTGGTCCGCGACGAGCACCGGCACCCGTGGATGCGGACGGCCCTGGACACGCTGCTCGCCGCCGACCCGTCCACCGTGGTCGTGGAGATGGGCGTACCGCAGTCCGCGCCGCGCGGCGCGGCGCACATCGCCACGCACGGCGCGGCCCGCGTCTGCGGTGTGGCGGCGGCGGAGGCGGTCGTCGCGGGCTGACCCACCGGCGCGGCCCCGGCGGTCAGGGGAAGATTCTCTTCCCCTCGGCGAGCATGGCGACGAACTTCTCGATCCGGGCCGCCCGGGTCCCCGGCCGCTTGGCCTCCTCGATCCGGTGGAGGATCGCGTAGCGGTTGCGGCTGTCGAGGGTGCCGAAGAAGTCACCGGCGCCGGGTGCCGCGTCCAGCGCCGCCCGCAGGTCGTCGGGGACGGTCGCCGTGCTCTGGCTCGCGTACGCGGCCTCCCAGCGGCCGTCCTCCCGCGCCCGCTCCACCTCGCGCAGTCCGGACGGCCGCATCCGCCCCCGCTCGATGAGGTCGAGGGCCTTCTGCCGGTTCACCGCCGACCAGCGGCTGCGCGCCCGCCGCGGGGTGAACCGCTGGATCCAGTGGGTGTCGTCCAGCCCTTTCTTGTGCCCGTCGATCCAGCCGTAGCAGAGCGCCGACTCCAGCGCGGTCGCGTAGTCGACCCCGGTGATCCCCGACCCCTTCTTCGGAATCATCAGCCAGACACTGTCGACGTCCCCCTGATGCTCCTCCAGCCACGCCTCCCAGTCCCCTTGTGTCTCGAAGGCGACAACGGGCCCCACCACACCATCTGCTTCACCGGTCATACGCCCATGCAACCGGCCCGAACGGCCCGGGTCAACGCGGCTGCACAGGACGGGAGTCGGGCGGCCGGGACCCGGCGGGGCCGGACAGGTCCGGCCCTCTCATGAGGCGCTCCTTCGCGAGCGGCACAGTCATCGACGGCGCGCCGGGTACCCCACGGGTGACGGCGGAAAGCGTCACGTAGCGCGAGCACCGCGATGGCGGAGCGTGTCGTTATTGGGCCGAACGGGTGACCATGAGTAAGAATTGCCCGATGCAGACAGTCAGTGCGACAGGGGACGGAGCATGCCGGTGAACAGCCACGACGTCACCGACGAACAGTGGGAGGGGCTCGCCCAGGTCGTTCCGCTGCGGGGCCGCGACGCGTGGCCGTCCGCGGTGGGCCACCGCGCCCTGCCCGAGGCCGCGACGGAGGCGCGCCGACGCTTCGTCGTTCTGCGCGTCAACGTGTTCGCGGACGCCCGCGACGTCGCCGAGACCCTGATGTCCGGGATACCGGTCCTGCTGGACCTGACCGGCGCGGAGACCGAGACCGCCAAACGGGTCCTGGACTTCAGTACGGGCGTCGTCTTCGGCCTGGCCAGCGGCATGCACCGGGTCGACCGCAACGTCTTCCTCCTGACCCCGGCCGGCACGGAGGTCACGGGGCTGATGGAGGGGGTGGGGGTTCCGGGGGCGTAGCGCGTCGCCCGATCGTGGGAAGGCCCGTCGAGCGGAACGGTTCGCCCCGCACCGGACCCCTTAGCGTCCCGCACATGACCCCACCTTCCCCGCCCCGCGCGGGCACGAGCCCGTCGGCCGCGTCCCCGGGCCCGGCCGTACCGGATCCGCCGGCCGTACCGGGCCCGCCGGCCGTGCGGCCCGTCGGCTCCGGCGACCGCTCGCGGTCCCTGACGGACGGACGGACCGGCGACACCGTGGGCCACCCCGACCGGCCGCGCGTCACCGAGCTGCTGCTGTCCGCCTTCGCCGGGCACCGCGGCGTGACGCTCCCGCTCGGGGCGCTCACCCTGCTCGCCGGGCCCAGCGGAAGCGGCAAGACCAGCGCGCTGCGGGCGTACGAGGCACTCGCCCGGCTCGGCGGCGGGGCCGAGCTGGGCGAGGCGTTCCCGGAGCCCGGCGCCTGTGTGCCGGAGCGGGCCCGCGCCGACGCCCAGCGCCGTCGCGGCTTCCGCATCGGCTGTACGGCCGACGGCCCCGAGGGACCGGTCCGGCTGGAGGTCGCCGTCCAGGCCGAACCCGGACTGCGGATCGTGGGGGAGCGGCTCACGGCGGACGGGCGGATCCTCCTGGAGACGGCCCTGCGCGACCCCGGCCGGCGCACCGTACAGGCCGCCTGGCACACGGCCGGGGCGGCCCCGGTGACCCGCGCCCCGCTGCCGGACGACCGGCTCGGCACCGCGCTGCTGCCGCTGCGCGTCGCCGGCAAGACCCCCGGGCAGCGCAGGGTGCTCGCCGCCGCCGAGCAGATGGTCGTCGCCCTGCGGTCCGTCTTCCCCTGCGACCCGCGCCCCGAGCGGATGCGGGACCCCGTCCCGGTCGGCACCGGCCGGCTGCTCGGCGGCTGCGACAACCTCGCCGACGTCCTGTGGCGCACCCGCGCCGAGTGCGGACGCCGGCACGCCCTCCTCGTGGGCGCGGTGCGCGCCGGATGCGCCGGGCCGGTCACCGACCTGCTCGCCGAGCCGTATGACGCCGGCCGCCTGGTCCGCGCCCTCCTCGACCGGGGCGACGGCACCCGTACCGAACTGCGCCGCCTCGGCGACGGCGAGCTGCGGTACGCCGCGCTCGCCCTGGTGCTGCTCACCGGCCCCGGCGTGCTGGAGGTCGACGCGCCCGGCGAGGTCCCGGCCGCGCTCCGGAGCCTCACGGTCCTCGCCGACGGCCTGGACCGGGCGCTCGATCCGGGGCAGCGGGTCGCGCTGCTGCGCCTGGCGGCGCGGATGTGCGAGCGCGGGCACATCCGGCTGGTCGGGGCGGTGAGCGACGCCTCCTGGGCGGCGGAAGTGGGCGGAGTGAGGGTGGTACACCTGGACCGTGACTGATCCGTACGACGCCGAGCACCCCCGTGAGCCTCTCGACCTGGCGGGACTCCAGCACCGCCTCGCCCGGTTCGCCGCCGCGCGGAACTGGCAGCCGTACCACACCCCGAAGAACCTCGTCGCCGCGCTGAGCGTGGAGGCCTCCGAACTCCTCGAGATCTTCCAGTGGTCGACGCCCGAGGAGTCCGCCCGCGTCATGGACGACCCGGACACCGCGCACCGCGTGCGTGACGAGGTCGCCGATGTCCTCGCGTATCTGCTCCAGTTCTGCGAGGTGCTCGGCGTCGACCCCCTGGCCGCGCTGGCCGCGAAGATCGACCGCAATGAGCGCAGGTTCCCGGCAGGAGAGTCCTGTGGTGACTCTCCGTAACAGAAAGGAGGGCTCTGCTCGAATCGTTGTCCGCAGATTTCGGTCTTCCTCTGGCTTTTTGTCTCAGGCGCCCTCACTCTGGGTAGTGAACAGGGGAGTTCAACGGATGCGGACGCGTGGGCAGCGCGTCGGACAGACGGGGGCAGCGCATGGACGCTGTGCGGCTCATCGTGACAAGCAGGCGCGCCCTGGCCGCGAGCGGCGGCGTACGGGAGATGCTGACCGAGGTGTGGCAGGCGCAGGCCCTGGCGCAGGCGGCAGGGAGCCGCCTCGCCGTCACCGGCCCGCCCGAACTGCGGGGCGAGGCACTGGGGTTGACCGAACTGGCGGGCCGCGGCTGCGGAGTGCTGGACACCCCGGAACTCGGCCCGGGCGAACTGCGCGCGGCTCAGCTCACCGAGTTGGGCGAGACCCGCCCGGTCCTGATGCACCTCGGCGGTCTGCTCGGCGAGGTCGGTATCGCCCTGGTGGGCCTCGCCTGCTCCGCGGACGACGAGGCGACGTACTGGCAGTGCATGGAGGCCATCGACGCGGCGGACGAGTCCCGCGACCGCGTCCTGGAAATGCTCCGCAAACTGACGAACCGCGACGAGGCGCTACCGCAACGGGAGGCCGGCTGACACCCCTACGCCCACGAGCAGCCGCTCCCGCGGGCAGCCCTCCCCCCGTGACTGAAGGGCCTGGGAGGTACCCCCGGGGGCGGCACGGGTGGGCTGGGGGTGCCCCCTCTGGGGGAGGTACCCCGCAGGCGCCGCCCCTGCCCGGGAGCATGCAGGATGGACCCATGGACCTCCGCATCTTCACCGAGCCCCAGCAAGGCGCCACCTACGACACCCTGCTCACCGTCGCCAAGGCCACCGAGGACCTGGGCTTCGACGCCTTCTTCCGTTCCGACCACTACCTCGGCATGGGCTCCGGCGACGGCCTCCCCGGCCCCACCGACGCCTGGATCACCCTCGCCGGCCTCGCCCGCGAGACCCAGCGCATCCGGCTCGGCACCCTGATGACCGCCGGCACCTTCCGCCTCCCCGGCGTGCTCGCCATCCAGGTCGCCCAGGTCGACCAGATGTCCGGCGGCCGCATCGAACTCGGTCTGGGCGCGGGCTGGTTCGAGGAGGAGCACAAGGCGTACGGCATCCCCTTCCCCAAGGAGAAGATCGCCCGCCTGGAGGAACAGCTCGAGATCGTCACCGGCCTGTGGGCCACCGAGACCGGCAAGACCTTCGACTACCACGGCACCTACTACGACCTCACCAAGTCCCCCGCGCTCCCCAAGCCGGCCCAGCCCAAGGTGCCGGTCCTCATCGGCGGCCACGGCGCGACCCGCACCCCGCGCCTCGCAGCCCGGTTCGCGGACGAGTTCAACATGCCCTTCGCCGGCATCGAGGACACCGCGCGCCAGTTCGGCCGGGTCCGCGACGCCGCCCAGGAGGCCGGCCGCGACCCGGGCGACCTCGTCTACTCCAACGCCCTCGTCGTCTGCGTCGGCAAGGACGACCGGGAGGTCGCCCGCCGCGCCGCCGCGATCGGCCGCGAGGTCGACGAACTCAAGGCCAACGGCCTGGCGGGCTCCCCCGCCGAGGTCGTCGACAAGATCGGCCGCTACGCCGAGACCGGCTCCAGCCGCATCTACCTCCAGGTCCTCGACCTGCACGACCTCGACCACCTGGAGCTGATCTCCGCCCAGGTCCAGTCCCGGCTGTCGTAACGCGCGCCCGGTCGCGACGGGACCGCCCTTCTCCGGGACGGTCCCGTCCGTCGTCTCCGCGTGCCCGAGTGATACCGAGCGCCGCCCTCCCCGGCGCGATGTGCGGCGTGTGCAGCGCACGCCCGGAGCTTCCCGTGCAGCCGCGCCCGCTGCTCACCGTGGGCCCGCTGCGCGACTCCCGTGTCTCCGCTTCGCACTCCCCGATTTCCCGGCTGGTCTCGAGAGCGCAAGGCCGACCGGAGCGATCCGGTGAGTCGGCCGTCCAGCTGGGCAGTCCGGCAGACGTCCGCCGCCGGTGCCGATGAGCAGCCGCCTCGGCCCGGCAGCGGCCAGTGCCGTCGGGACAACGAGTGCTCCGGCGACGGCGAGGTGGTGGCGTCGGCGTACGGTGCCGCCGCGGAGATCAAGGGCGACGATCTCTCAGATCGTGGACGATCTCGGTCCGGTGCTGTCCCGGCCGGTCCGTGCACCCCGCCCGGGGCGTTGTCCGGATCATCGGACAGCGCCGTTGCCTCTCGGGTCCTTGTGCGGTACCCCTGTTCGATGAACAGAGATCCCATCCAGCCCTCTGCTGTGCGCAGCGTTGCCGAGTATTCGGCTGCGATGAGGGCCCTCAAGGACCAGTCGGACCTCACCCTGCGCGAGTTGGAGTCACGGGCTGCGGCACATGGTGACGTCCTGGCGCGCAGTACCGTCGCCGACATGCTGCGCAGACCGACCCTGCCGCGCGCGGAGCAGGTGGCTGCGTTCGTCCGTGCGTGTGGCGACCAGGACCGATTAGCGGAGTGGATGCACGCCTACGAACGCCTCGCCTGTGGGGTCGCCGTCACAGACCCCGCCCCCTCACAGGAATCAGGGAGGAACGCGTCCCCGTCGGATCCTCCTGTCCTCGGACCGGGCGGCGAGCACGCGGCGACAACCAGGCTTCGGATACGGCCCCTGATCGCCGTGGTGGCTCTTGGGCTCGCGGGCGCCGCCGGAGCGGGTGTCCTGCTGGCCGCCTCCCCGGCCGGCAACCCCACGACGCAGCCACGCACGACGGCGACCGCCTCCGCCCGGCTTCCCGACCTGCTCCCACTGGCCTCCGCCGGCAGCTGGGCCCGTATCCGGCGCGCGCAGTTCCCCGAGCTGTGCGTGACCGCTGGGAGTGAACGCTCCCGGCGTTACCCGTCCGAGGTGGCGGTCCAGCGTCCCTGCGCCGAGCCGGGCGGCCCGCGGACGTTCTTCCAGCCCGTCGGTGACGACCTGACCAACATCAAGTGGGAGCACCCGGTGGACAAGGGCATGGGGTGCCTGACCATCCTCGACAGCGGCCCCGTCGCAGGCCTGGTCGAACCATGGGATGAATGCCGCCCGGACATGGACGCCCAACTCTTCCGGATCGAACGCTTCGGCCCCGAAGCCGATGGCTACCGCCTTCGGCGAGCACACACCGATCACTGTCTGGGCATCCGTGACGGCGAGGCCACTTCCGGAGCCGAGGCCGTGCAACAGCCCTGCGGCGACGAGCCGTCCCAACGCTTCCTCATCGATGTGCACCCTCGCGCGTCTGCTTCTCGGTGAGTGCGGCGTGAGACATCGCCGTCCTTCTCCATGCCGGTCCTCGTCTCGCGCGGTCCCTCTTCCTCGGCCGACGTGGGCCCCGGCCCCGGCCCGGTGCCCACGGAACCACAGGTAGTGCTCCGGCGGCACGACGCAGGTGGGGAGCCGCTCCTACCGGTCTTGTCCGGCACCGGACAAGCGCCGGATGTCTGTCCGGCAGGGCGCTCGGCCAGGGCCGTCGTCGGTGCGGTGTCCGGGACATGTCTGGGACAGCCGGATGCGTTGTTCCGCATCGGCGGTGCTGGTCATAGTTGGGCCGCCGGCCGGGGTCGGAGCGTCCGGCTGCCGGACGAGAGCGAAACGTCCGACAGGAACTGACCGCTGTACGCCCGTGGAGCGGAAGACGACAGAGGAGTACGACCGTGTACAAGAAACTGGAAGCGATGGGCGCGAGCCTGCTGGAGCGAGTGGTGCCGAAGGCCGAGGCGTCCGCGGCGTCGGCCGGCTGCGACATGGTGTGCATGTGGGGCATGTGGCACATGTGCTGCTCCGGCAGTGGCTGCGACCGGTCCGAGAGCCCTTGCTGAACCTCGCGCCATGGGCGGGTGCCCTCTGGGGGCACCCGCCCGACCTCAGACGCCGAAAGCTTTCCTGAATGCGGGAGTTGCCGATGCAGTACGTGCTGCTGGCAGTGCGTTGTCTGCTGTGTGTGGTCTTTCTGGCGGCGGTCGTCGGCAAGGTCGCCGGGGCCGGGGCCTTCTCGTCGTTCTGCCGGTCGCTCCACGGCATGAGGCTTCTTCCCGCCGAACTCGTACGGCCCGTCGCGGCCGCTGTCGTCACCGCGGAGGCGCTGGTCTGCCTCACGCTGGTTCTGCCCGTCCGGCATGCGGCTGCCGTCGGTCTCATGGCGGCCGCTGTGCTCCTTTCCGTGTTCACGGGCGGCATCGCCCTGGTGCTGGGTCGGGGCACGGATGCCCGCTGCCGCTGCTTCGGTTCCGCCGACGCCGTTGTGGGTGCGCGTCACCTCCTGCGGAACGCCGGCCTGACAGTGCTCGCGGTGACAGCGTCGGTGACATCCGCGCTCGCCCCGTTCCCGACCGGCGGCGTGAGGCCGGCCGGGGCTGTCGTCGCCGTGGCGGCGGGAGTGGTCGGCGCCGCGCTGATCGTGATGCTCGACGACATCGTCTCCCTGTTCGCCGCCGGGAGCGCCGCCCTTCCCCGCCCTGTCACTGAAGAGGTCCTCGCACACCGCCTCGCACCGTCCACCGATACAAGGATTCGTCATGCCATTCCTCGTAGCAGCCGTGATCTTCGTCGGCATCCTCTGCACGATCGACCTGCTGCTCACCCTCGGCGTGATCAAGCGGCTGAGGGAGCACACGCAACAGCTCGCCTCCCGTCCCGCCGGTCGGCGGGACGGGACGGCCCTGAGGGTGGGTGAGACGGTGGGCGATTTCCGCGTCACCGCGCGGAACGGAAGGGAACTGACGCCCGCCGGACTGCCGGACGGCACCGTGGTGGCGTTCTTCTCCCCCACGTGCGGGCCGTGTGAGGAGAAGGTGCCGAAATTCGCCGCGTACGCGAGGACCCTCCCGATGGGGGAGCGGCAGGTGGTGGCGGTGGTCGTGGGGGACGCCGCGGCGGCGGCGCCTTTCGCGGACCTGCTGACTCCGGTGGCGAGCGTGGTGGTCGAGGAACCGGACGGAGCGCTGAACTCGGCTTTCCGGGTGCAGGCTTTCCCGACTGTTCTCCAGGTCGGGCACGGCCGGGACGGAGGGCTGGTGGTCACCTCCGAGGAAGCCGGGCTCGGCATCGGCGGATCCTCTGCCCTCCCGTCCGCCGCATGAACGTCACCGCCGGCGCCGGCGCACCGGCGCCGGCCGGCGTGCCCGACGACTTCGCCGGTCCGGAAGCCGGTCCCGGCAGGCACTCCATGACGTACCGGACCGTGGCCGTCTGCCGGCACGTGGCGCGGGCGGCTCCCTGGCTCCTGGTCTGGCAGGTGCTGCTCGCACTGTCGGCGGGTGTGGTGCCGGTACTGCTCGCGTGGTGCACCAAGATGGCACTCGACGCTCTGACCGCGCACGACAGGGCGGCGCTGATCGGCTGGGGGCTGGGCCTGACCGCTCTGGGAGTGGTGGCGGCCGTGCTTCCGCATCTGGGGCAGTACGTCGGAACCGGGCTGCAGCGCCGGGTGGGCCTGCACACCACGGGCTCGCTCTTCACAGCTGTCGACACCTTCGTCGGGCTCGGCAGGTTCGAGGATCCCGCGTTCCTGGACCGGCTCCGGCTCGCCCGGCACGGCGGCGGCGGCAATCCCGCTCGGGCGGTCACCGGAATCCTGGGCGTCGCGAGGGCGGCGACCACCATCACCGGGTTCCTGGCCACGCTGGTACTGCTGAACCCCTGGATGGCGGGCCTGGTGCTGGTTTCCGGCCTGCCGACGCTCGCCGCCGAGTTGGCGTCGTCGCGGCGCCGGGCCCGGATGGAATGGGGGATCGGCCCCCGGGAACGGCGCGAGATGTTCTACAGCGGTCTTCTGTCCAGTGTGGAGGCGGCCAAGGAGGTGCGGCTGTTCGGGGCCGGCCGGTTCCTGCGGGACCGGATGCTCGCAGAACGGCGTGTCTCCGATGCCGCCCGGCGAGCGGTCGAACACCGTGAGGTGTCGGTGCAGACCGGGCTGGGAGCCCTCTCCGCGCTGGTCTCCGGCTGCGGCCTGGTCTGGGCGGTGTACGAGGCACACGCGGGGCGGCTGACCGTAGGTGACGTCACGGTCTTCATCGCGGCGGTCGCGGGGACCCAGGCATCGCTGGCCGTACTCGCCGCCGAAGTGGCCGCGGCCCACCAGTCGGTGGTGCTCTTCGGACACTACTTGCGGGTCGTGCAGGCCGGTCCTGATCTGCCGGTCTCCCGGTCGCCGGCCCGTCTGCCCGCTTTGGCCGAAGCCATCGAGCTGCGCGATGTCTGGTTCCGCTATTCGCCGGCACATCCGTGGGTCCTGCGGGGAGTGAGCCTGCGGATTCCCTGCGGATCGTCGTTGGCCCTCGTCGGTCTCAACGGCGCGGGGAAGTCAACGCTCATCAAGCTGATCTGCCGGTTCTACGATCCGACCCGCGGTTGCGTGCTGTGGGACGGCGTCGACATCCGGGACACCGACCCGGCCGAGCTCCGGCACAGGATCGGCGCGGTCTTCCAGGACTTCATGCATTACGACCTCACCGGGGCGGAGAACATCGCCCTGGGGGATCTGACGGCGCTGGAGGACGGGGACCGACTGCGGGCGGCGGCACGCAGGGCAGGGATCCACGATGTTCTGGAAGGGCTGCCTCACGGTTACGACACCTTGCTGTCCCGGGTGTTCATGATGGAGTCCGAGAAGGCCGACGCGGTGACCGGCGTGGTGCTCTCGGGCGGTCAGTCGCAGCGACTCGCGCTGGCCCGTGCCTTCCTCCGTAACCGGTGCGATCTGATGATCCTCGACGAACCCTCCGCGGGGCTCGACGCGCAAGCGGAGCACGAGATCCACACCTCCCTCCGGGAGCACCGGGCCGGCCGGACCAGTGTGCTGATCTCGCATCGGCTGGGCGCGGTGCGCGAAGCGGACGTGATAGCGGTACTGCACCGGGGGAGAATCGCCGAGCTGGGGGATCACGAGGCGCTCATGACGGCTGGTGGTGAGTACGCCCGCATGTTCACCCTGCAGGCGGCCGGCTACCGGGCCGGGCCCGCCGCCGGGACGGAGGAGGTGACGGCGACGTCATGATGTCGCGTGCCTCCGCGCGCGGACCGTGGCGTGGCCGGTACGGGGCCCGCACGGTGCTCCTCGCCGTCTCGCTCGGCCTGTGGAGCTGTGCGGTCCTTCGGACGTGCGCCGGTGACCTGGTGTTCGCCGGGCTGGCTGCTGCCGCGGCGTTCACGGTCGGCGCGCCGGTGGCCGTCGGATTGTTCCTGGGCCGCCGGTTCGTCATCGTCACCGTCCACGGGGCGAGCATGCTGCCCACGTACCGGGACAGGGACCGGGTCCTGGTACGCAGACGGCCACCGGTGGTCGGCGAAGCGGTAGTGGTCGAGCAGCCTTCGCGGGACGCTTCGGCGTGTCGCACGGGCCGGACGAGCCGGGTGGGCGGACACGGCCGCCCACCGGTGGCCCGGCCGGCGGAGAGGCGCTGGCTCATCAAGCGGGTGACCGCCGTCGCCGGAGATCCGGTTCCGCACTCCCTCGCGACGGTGACGGAGGGCATGGGCAGCCGCCAGGTGCCCGCCGGCCGTCTTGTGCTGCTCGGGGACAATCCCGCGGTCAGCGTCGACTCCCGGACCCTGGGCCTCTTCCGCGCGGACCGTGTACTGGGTGTCGTGGTCCGACGACTGCCCCGCAAGGCGCCCGTGGCTCAGCGGCCCGGACCGCCTGCTTCACGTCCACCGCTTGCCCATGGAGCTTCTTCGGCGTTGCCGCTCCAGAGTGAGGACGGCCTTGGTGACTGACGTCATGCGGTGGGGGCTGCACCGGGATCTGCGGAGGATCCGCCAGGTCCTCAGGCGGGCGACGCCGCGTTCGACTGGTGCCCGTGCTGCGGCCAGGGCCTGGTCGACGGTCTTCTCGGCAACCACCCCGTCCGGTGATCCGGTCGTGGATCGTGATCTCCACGGGACATGTACGACCTCGACCACCCGGACCTGATCTCCGCCCAGGTCCGGTCCCGGCCGCGGTGGACGCGGCACCACAGGGGGCCGTCCGTACGGAACGGGCGGCCCCGCCGCATGCGCCGGTAAATTCCCGGGGCATCCCCGACGGTTCCCGGTACGTTGGCACCACGCGCCCGAACCCGGCGTGTACCCGCAGCTCAGAAGGTTCTTCGAGGTGTAACCACCGTGTTTCTGACGATCAGTACCACCGGCTCGGCCGAGCGCCCGGCGACCGACCTCGGTTTCCTGCTGCACAAGCATCCCGAGAAGGCGCAGGCGTTCTCCACGTCCTACGGCACGGCCCACGTCCTCTACCCCGAGGCGGACGCCGAGCGCTGCACGGCGGCGCTGCTGCTGGAGGTGGACGCGGTGGCACTGGTCCGGCGCGGCAAGGGCAAGGGCCGTGGCGGCGCTCCCGACGCGGCACTCGCGCAGTACGTCAACGACCGCCCGTACGCGGCGTCCTCCCTGCTCGCCGTCGCGCTGAGCGGTGTCTTCTCCAGCGCGATGCGCGGTGTGTGCGCCGCCCGCCCGGAGCTTCCCGCACAGCCGCGCCCCCTGCGCGTCGAGGTGCCCGTGCTGCCCGCCCGCGGCGGCCCCGCACTCGTCCGCCGGCTCTTCGAGCCGCTCGGCTGGACGGTCACCGCCGAGCCCGTGGCCCTGGACGCCGAGTTCCCCGAGTGGGGCGACTCGCGGTACGTGCGCCTGGTCCTGGAGGCGGAGACCCTCACCCTCGCCGAGGCCCTGCGCCACCTCTACGTGCTGCTCCCCGTCCTCGACGACGCCAAGCACTACTGGGTCTCGCCCGACGAGGTCGACAAGCTGCTGCGTGCCGGTGAGGGCTGGCTGTCCGGGCACCCGGAGCAGAAGCTGATCACCAGCCGCTACCTCTCCCGCCGCTGGTCGCTGACCCGGCAGGCCATGGAACGGCTGGAGCTGGTCCGGCTGGCCGAGGCGGACGACAGCGACGTCGAGGAGATCGACAACGCCGTGGAAGCGGAGACGGAGTCCGAGGAGAAGCCGACCCCGCTCGCCGTGCGGCGGCGGGAGGCGATCCTCGCCGCGCTCCGCGCGTCCGGCGCCGCCCGGGTGCTCGACCTCGGCTGCGGTCAGGGCCAGCTCGTACAGGCGCTGCTCAAGGACCCGTCCTTCACCGAGATCGTCGGCGTCGACGTGTCGATGCGGGCGCTCACCATCGCCTCCCGGCGGCTGAAACTGGACCGCATGGGGGAGCGGCAGGCGGCGCGCGTGCAGCTCTTCCAGGGGTCACTGGCGTACACCGACAAGCGGCTGGGGGGTTATGACGCCGCCGTGCTCAGCGAGGTGATCGAGCACCTCGACCTGCCCCGGCTGCCCGCCCTGGAGTACGCGGTGTTCGGTGCCGCCCGCCCCCGCACGGTCCTCGTGACCACCCCCAACGTCGAGTACAACGTGCGCTGGGAGACCCTCCCGGCCGGCCATGTCCGGCACCGCGACCACCGCTTCGAGTGGACCCGCGAGGAGTTCCGCGCCTGGGCGGCCACGGTGGCCGGACGGCACGGCTACACCGTGGAGTTCGTGCCCGTCGGACCGGACGACCCCGAGGTCGGACCGCCCACCCAGATGGCCGTGTTCACGGCCGGCACCGTGAAGGAGGCGAAGGCCGCATGACCACCACCACCGAGACCTCGCGGCGGCAGGGCCGCACCCTGCCCGTCACCGACCTCTCCCTCGTGGTGCTCGTCGGTGCCTCCGGCTCGGGCAAGTCCACCTTCGCCCGCCGCCACTTCAAGCCCACCGAGGTCATCTCCTCCGACTTCTGCCGCGGTCTGGTCGCCGACGACGAGAACGACCAGAGCGCGTCCCGCGACGCCTTCGACGTGCTGCACTACATCGCCGGCAAGCGGCTGGCCGCCGGCCGCCGTACCGTCGTCGACGCGACCAACGTGCAGCAGGACGGCCGACGGCAGCTGATCGAGCTGGCCAGGCAGTACGACGTGCTGCCCATCGCCATCGTCCTCGACGTGCCCGAGCAGGTGTGCGCCGAGCGCAACGCGGCCCGCACCGACCGCGCCGACATGCCCCGCCGCGTCATCCAGCGCCACACCCGCGAACTCCGCCGCTCCCTGCGTCACCTGGAGCGCGAGGGCTTCCGCAAGGTGCACGTCCTGCGCGGCGTGGAGGAGATCGAGCACGCCGGCGTCGTCACCGAGAAGCGGTTCAACGACCTCACCCACCTCACCGGCCCCTTCGACATCATCGGCGACGTCCACGGCTGCGCGACCGAGCTGGAGGCGCTGCTCGGCAAGCTGGGGTACGTCGACGGCGTGCACCCCGAGGGCCGCACGGCCGTCTTCGTCGGCGACCTCGTCGACCGCGGCCCGGACAGCCCCGGCGTACTGCGCCGCGTGATGGCCATGGTGAAGTCGGGCAACGCGCTGTGCGTGCCCGGCAACCACGAGAACAAGTTCGGCCGTTACCTCAGGGGCCGCAAGGTGCAGCACACCCACGGACTCGCCGAGACCATCGAGCAGATGGACGAGCAGGACGAGGAGTTCCGCGCCGAGGTACGGGAGTTCATCGACGGACTGGTCAGCCACTACGTCCTCGACGGCGGGGGACTGGTGGTCTGCCACGCCGGTCTGCCGGAGAAGTACCACGGCCGCACCTCCGGCCGGGTCCGCAGCCACGCCCTCTACGGCGACACCACCGGCGAGACCGACGAGTTCGGCCTGCCCGTGCGCTACCCGTGGGCGGAGGACTACCGCGGCCGGGCGGCCGTCGTCTACGGCCACACCCCCGTCCCGGAGGCGACCTGGCTGAACAACACCCTCTGCCTGGACACCGGCGCCGTCTTCGGCGGCAAGCTCACCGCGCTGCGCTGGCCGGAGCGGGAACTGGTCGACGTACCGGCCGAGCGGGTCTGGTACGAGCCGGCCCGCCCGCTGCGCACCGAGGCCCCGGGCGGTCACGAGGGCCGTCCGCTGGACCTGGCGGACGTGTACGGCCGCCGCTTCGTCGAGACCCGGCACCACGGCCGGATATCGATCCGCGAGGAGAACGCCGCCGCGGCCCTGGAGGTCATGAGCCGCTTCGCGATCGACCCGCGCCTGCTGCCGTACCTCCCGCCGACCATGGCGCCCACCGCCACCTCGCACCTCGACGGTTATCTGGAGCACCCGGTCGAGGCGTTCGCCCAGTACGCGGGGGACGGCGTCGCCCGGGTCGTGTGCGAGGAGAAGCACATGGGCTCCCGCGCGGTCGCCCTGGTCTGCCGCGACGCCGACGTGGCCGCGGCGCGCTTCGGCACCACCGGTGGTGAGACCGGCTCGCTCTACACCCGTACCGGCCGCCCCTTCTTCGACGACGCCTCCGTCACCGAGGAGATCCTCGGCAGGCTGCGCACGGCCGTCACCGAGGCCGGCCTCTGGGACGAACTCGCCACCGGCTGGCTGCTGCTGGACGCCGAACTCATGCCGTGGTCGCTGAAGGCGTCCGGCCTGCTGCGCTCCCAGTACGCGGCGGTCGGCGCCGCCTCCGGAGCGGTCTTCCCGGGCGCCCTGGCCGCCCTGGAGGGCGCCGCGGCCCGCGGGGTGGACGTCGGGGACCTCCTCGGCCGCCAGCGCGAACGCGCCGACTCCGCATCGGCGTTCACCGACGCGTACCGCCGCTACTGCTGGACCACCGACGGCCTGGAGGGCGTCCGCCTGGCCCCGTTCCAGATCCTCGCCGTCCAGGGCCGGAGCCTCGCCGCCCTGCCCCACGACGAGCAGCTCGCCCTCATCGACCGCATGGTCGAGCACGACACCACCGGACTGCTGCAGACCACCCGCCGCCTCTACGTCGACACGGCCGACCCCGAGTCCGTACGCGCCGGTGTCGACTGGTGGCTGGAGATGACCGGACGCGGTGGCGAGGGCATGGTCGTCAAGCCGGTCGGCGCACTGGTGCGATGGGGGTCCCCCCGCTCGGGCGAAGCCGAGAGCGGGGGAGAGAAGGGCCGCCCGGTGCAGCCCGGCATCAAGTGCCGGGGCCGCGAGTACCTGCGGATCATCTACGGCCCCGAGTACACCCGCCCGGAGAACCTGGCCCGCCTGCGCAACCGCTTCCTCAACCACAAGCGCTCCCTCGCCCTGCGCGAGTACGCCCTCGGCCTGGAGGCCCTGGACCGCCTCGCCGAGGGCGAGCCGCTGTGGCGGGTCCACGAGCCGGTCTTCGCCGTACTGGCCCTGGAATCGGAACCGGTGGACCCGCGGCTGTAGCGGGCGGGCGCCTGCCACGACCGGTCCGGGCGGGGCACTCCGTGCCCTGTCCGGACCGGACCGGTGTATGTCAACGTCCCTTGGTTCACGGCAGTTCACGTGCTGGCTTCGCTGGTCCGTCAGGTGGACCGGCTCGCGGGGGAAGGCCGGTGGAGACAGCGTCGGGATTGGACGGGTGGGAGGCGCGCCGGCCAGGGATCTGTTGTTCCGTCTGACCGAGGCGCTGTGCGGGCTGAGCTGCCTCGAGGACCAGGCGGGGCGCACGTACTTCGCCGGCATGCCGGCCGAAGAGCTCAACCAGCACGTGGACCTGCGCGGCACCGAACTGCGCGAGGACGTCGTCGCGCTGGTGCGCGCGGCGTTGAGCGTCCCCGCGGGGGAGCGGGTGCTCGTCGACGTCGTGCGGGTCTTCGAAGGGGCCGTGGCCGCGACCGTGTTCGAGGAACTGCTGGGCCCGGCGAGACGCACACCGAACCATTGCCCGGTCCCCTCGACCACCAGGACCTGGACACCGCCTCGGCACTCCTGCGCACCGTGCAGGGTGTTCTTCCCGCAGGCGCGCTGCGCAACGTGCCGGCGAGCGACCTGCACCTCGGCCTGCCGCCCGGTCTCTCACCGGTCCGGCTCTTCACCTACGTCACGGAGCTGAACGTACAGCCGGGCGGCCTGCCGCCCGCGCTCCTCCTGATCGAGCACGCCGCGGAGCCGACCCCGTCGCAGGACAGGCGCCTCGCCCTGTCCGCATGGGCGAGCGGCTGGGCCCGCCCACCGACCCCCGCACCCCCGACGAACACCTCGCCGCCGGGAACGCCGCCGCCGCGCTCGTCGGCTACGACGAAGGCCTGGCCCGCGACACGGGTGACCCGCACCTCCGCGCCGGCTGGATCGTCGCCCGCGCCGCGTCGGAACGGGGCCCCGGGGCGCGGCGGCTGCCGGCCCGGCCCGAGATGCCCCGGCCGGGGCACCACGGCTGACGGAAGCCGATTTCCGGACCCCGGGGCCAGGGGTGAACACGCGCCCGGACGGTCAGGATGAAAGGCATGACCTACCACGTCGACTCCGAGGCCGGCCGGCTCCGCCGTGTCATCCTGCACCGGCCCGATCTCGAGCTCAAAAGGCTCACCCCCAGCAACAAGGACGCCCTGCTCTTCGACGACGTGCTCTGGGTGCGCCGGGCGCGCGCCGAGCACGACGGGTTCGCCGACGTCCTGCGCGACCGCGGCGTCGCCGTCCACCTCTTCGGCGACCTGCTCTCCGAGACGCTGGACGTCCCGGCGGCCCGCGCGCTCGTCCTGGACCGCGTCTTCGACGAGAAGGAGTACGGCCCGCTGGCCACCGACCACCTGCGGGCCGCGTTCGAGACCCTGCCGGCGCCCGAGCTCGCCGAGGTGCTGATCGGCGGTATGACCAAGCGGGAGTTCCTGGACGCCCACCCGGAGCCCACCTCCGTGCGCTTCCACGCCATGGAGCTCGACGACTTCCTGCTCGGCCCGCTGCCCAACCACCTCTTCACCCGCGACACCTCCGCCTGGATCTACGACGGTGTCGCCATCAACGCGATGCGCTGGCCGGCCCGGCAGCGCGAGACCGTGCACTTCGAGGCGATCTACCGGCACCATCCGCTGTTCCGCGCGGAGCCCTTCCACGTCTGGTCCCAGGGGCAGGCCGACTACCCGTCCACCATCGAGGGCGGGGACGTGCTGGTCATCGGCAAGGGCGCGGTGCTGATCGGGATGAGCGAGCGGACCACCCCGCAGGCGGTGGAGATGCTCGCGCACAAGCTGTTCGCGGCCGGCTCCGCCGAGACCATCGTCGCCCTCGACATGCCGAAGCGGCGTGCCTTCATGCACCTCGACACCGTGATGACGATGGTCGACGGCGACACCTTCACCCAGTACGCGGGGCTCGGCATGCTCCGCTCGTACACCATCGAACCGGGTGCGGGGGACAAGGAGCTGAAGGTCACCGACCATCCGCCGGAGCACATGCACCGTGCGATCGCCGCCGCGCTGGGGCTCAGCGAGATCCGGGTGCTGACCGCCACCCAGGACGTCCACGCGGCCGAGCGCGAGCAGTGGGACGACGGCTGCAACGTCCTGGCCGTCGAACCGGGCGTCGTCGTCGCCTACGAGCGGAACGCCACCACCAACACGCACCTGCGCAAGCAGGGCATCGAGGTGATAGAGATCCCCGGCAGCGAACTGGGCCGGGGCAGGGGCGGGCCGCGCTGCATGAGCTGTCCCGTCCAGCGAGACGCGGTGGAGAGTTCCGTATAGAAATACAAAACTTCGTATAGACTTCCAAGGATTCGTGTCCCCCATCCCTGGAGCGCCCCATGGCGACTGTCCCGACCGCCCTCGCCGGCCGCCACTTCCTCAAGGAGCTGGACTTCACCGCGCAGGAGTTCCTCGGCCTGCTGGAGCTGGCCGCCGAACTGAAGGCCGCCAAGCGGGCCGGGACCGAGCACCGGTACCTGCGGGGCAGGAACATCGCGCTGATCTTCGAGAAGACCTCGACGCGTACGCGCTGCGCGTTCGAGGTGGCGGCCGCCGACCAGGGCGCCTCGACGACGTACCTCGATCCGTCCGGCTCGCAGATCGGCCACAAGGAGTCCGTGAGGGACACCGCGCGGGTCCTGGGCCGGATGTACGACGGGATCGAGTACCGGGGCGACAGCCAGGCCAAGGTGGAGGAGCTCGCGGCGTACGCGGGGGTGCCCGTCTACAACGGGCTCACCGACGACTGGCACCCCACCCAGATGCTCGCCGACGTGCTCACGATGACCGAGCACAGCGACAGGCCGCTCACGGACATCGCCTTCGCCTACCTCGGCGACGCACGCTTCAACATGGGCAACTCCTACCTCGTGACCGCGGCCCTGCTCGGCATGGACGTACGTATCGTCGCCCCGAAGGCCTACTGGCCCGCCCAGGAGATCGTCGACCGGGCGCGGGAGCTGGCCGCCTCGAGCGGGGCGCGCGTCACGCTCACCGAGGAGGTCGCCGAGGGCGTCGCGGGCGCGGACTTCGTCGCCACGGACGTCTGGGTCTCCATGGGGGAGCCCAAGGAGGTCTGGGGCGAGCGGATCAAGGCCCTCGCCCCGTACGCGGTGACCATGGACGTCCTGCGCGCCACCCGCAACCCGGACGTCAAGTTCCTGCACTGCCTGCCCGCCTTCCACGACCTCGGCACCAAGGTCGGCCGGGACGTCTTCGAGACCCACGGCCTCACCTCCCTGGAGGTGACCGACGAGGTCTTCGAGTCGGCGCACTCGGTCGTCTTCGACGAGGCGGAGAACCGGATGCACACGATCAAGGCGGTCCTGGTCGCGACCCTCGCCTGAGCCCCCGCGCCCCGCTCAGACCGGGCGCCGCCGGCCCGGCAGCCGGAACCACACCGCCTTGCCGGACTCGGTGGGGCGGTGACCGCAGGACGAGCTCAGGGTGCGGATCAGCAGCAGCCCCCGCCCGTGCTCCTGCCAGGGGTCGGGCACACCGCGGGCCGGACGGGTGAGGTCGCCGGGCGGCTCCGGGTCGGCGTCGTGCACCTCGACCTGGCAGCCGGTCGGCAGCAGCCGCACCACCAGCTCTATCGGGGTGCTCCCGGAGGTGTGCTCCACGGCGTTGGCCACCAGCTCCGCCGTCAGCAGCTCCGCCGTGTCGCAGTCGGCGGAGTGCTGCCGCTCGGCCAGCGCCGTACGGACCAGCGCACGGGCCACGGGCACCGCCGCGGTGGTGTGCGGCAGCGCGACGCGCCAGGAGGCGGCGGGAGGTTCGTGCACAGCGGATCCGTTCATGGAGCGGGTGCTCCTGCTTTCGACCGCCCATGGTACGGCGCACCCGATGTGGCCCTTCGCCCGGGCGTCGTCAGGGGCGGCGCCCGAACGGCGTATCGCGTGCCCGTGACGACAGTCACCAATGGGTGATAACTTCGTGGTGCAGAACTCACTGAGCAGCGCAGTGCCCGCCCTAGGAGGCCGCCCTCATGAGTCCCTTCACCGGCTCCGCCGCCCGCACCGCCCACTGGGAGCATCTGCGCGTCGATCTCGCCGACGGTGTCGCCACCGTCACCCTCGCCCGCCCCGACAAGCTCAACGCGCTCACCTTCGGCGCCTACGCCGACCTGCGCGACCTGCTCGCCGAGCTGTCCCGGGAGCGGGCCGTACGGGCCCTGGTGCTGGCCGGCGAGGGGCGCGGCTTCTGCTCCGGCGGCGACGTCGACGAGATCATCGGCGCGACCCTCTCGATGGACACCGCCCGGCTCCTCGACTTCAACCGGATGACCGGCCAGGTGGTGCGGGCGGTACGGGAGTGCCCGTTCCCGGTGATCGCCGCGGTGCACGGAGTGGCGGCGGGCGCCGGCGCGGTCCTCGCCCTGGCCGCCGACTTCCGGGTCGCCGACCCCGGCGCCCGCTTCGCCTTCCTCTTCACCCGGGTCGGCCTGTCGGGCGGCGACATGGGCGCGGCGTACCTCCTGCCCCGCGTGGTCGGTCTCGGCCACGCCACCCGGCTGCTGATGCTGGGCGACACGGTGCGCGCGCCGGAGGCCGAACGCATCGGCCTGATCAGCGCACTGGCCGACGAGGGCGGCGCGGACGAGGCCGCCCGGACCCTGGCCCGCCGCCTCGCCGACGGCCCCGCCCTGGCCCACGCCCAGACCAAGGCCCTCCTCACGGCCGAACTGGACATGCCCCTGTCGGCAGCAGTGGAACTGGACGCGTCGACGCAGGCCCTCCTGATGAACGGCGAGGACTACGCGGAGTTCCACGCCGCCTTCACGGAGAAGCGCCCGCCGAAGTGGCGAGGGAGGTAGGGGGATGCTCTCGACTCAGGGGACCGCGACCCCTCCAGGGGCGCGGGGCTGTTCCGAACCTGCGGCTACCGCCGCGTGGGCGCGACAAGCCACGACGGACCCGCGGCCGCCCAGCAGGAAAAGCCGCCCCCGCCGCATCGCGATCATCGGCGGAGGCCCCGGCGGCCTCTACACCGCCGCGTTGCTCAAACGCCTCGCCCCCGACCGCCAGGTCACCCTCTGGGAACGCAACCCCCCCGACAGGACCTTCGGCTTCGGCGTCGTCCTCTCGGACGAGACCCTCGGCGGCATCGAACACGCCGACCCGACGGTCTACGCGGCCCTGCAGAGGGACTTCACCCGCTGGGACGACATCGACATCGTCCACCGGGGCACCCTCCACACCTGCGGAGGACACGGTTTCGCCGCCCTCGGCAGGCACCGCCTCCTGGAGATCCTGCACGACCGCTGCCGCTCCCTCGGCGTGGACCTCCGCTTCCACACCGAGGCCCCCGATCCGGCCCGACTGGCGCGGACGTACGACCTGGTGGTCGCCGCCGACGGAGTGCACAGCACCACACGCGAGACCTTCGCCCACGTCTTCCGGCCCCGGATCACCGCGTACCGCTGCCGCTACATCTGGCTGGCCGCGGACTTCCCCTTCGACGCCTTCCGCTTCGAGATCGTCGAGACCGGGCACGGCGTGATGCAGCTGCACGGATACCCCTACTCCACCGACGCCTCCACCGTGATCGTCGAGATGCGCGACGAGGTCTGGCACGCCGCCGGATTCGACGAGATGGACGAGACGGAGTCCGTGGAGCGCTGTGCCAAGATCTTCTCCGCCGCGCTCGGCGGGCGCCCGCTGAAGTCCGGCAACTCGGCGTGGACCACCTTCCGCACGGTCGTCAACGAGCGCTGGTCGCACGGCAACATCGTGCTCCTCGGCGACGCCGCCCACACCGCGCACTTCTCCATCGGCTCCGGCACCAAGCTCGCCGTCGAGGACGCGCTGGCGCTCGCCGCGTGTCTGGGCGAACAGCCTTCGGTGGAGGCCGCGTTGGCCGCGTACGAGACGGAGCGCCGGCCGGTCGTCGCCTCCACCCAGCGCGCGGCCCGCGCCAGCCTGGAGTGGTTCGAGAACCTGTCCCTCCACCTCGCCCAGCCGCCCCGCCGGTTCGCCTTCAACCTGCTCACCCGCAGCCGTCGCGTCACCCACGACAACCTGCGGCTGCGCGACGCCCGCTTCACCGAGTCCGTGGAGCGCGAGTTCGGCTGTCCGCCCGGCACGCCCCCGATGTTCACCCCGTTCCGGATGCGCGGACTGACCCTGCGCAACCGGGTCGTCGTCTCGCCCATGGACATGTACTCGGCGGCCGACGGCGTCCCCGGCGACTTCCACCTCGTGCACCTCGGCGCCCGCGCGCTGGGCGGAGCCGGACTGGTGATGACCGAGATGGTGTGCGTCAGCCCCGAGGGGCGCATCACGCCCGGCTGCGCGGGCCTCTACACCGGCCGGCAGGCCGAGGCGTGGCGGCGGATCACCGGCTTCGTGCACGAGCGGGCGCCCGGCACCGCGATCGGCGTGCAGCTCGGCCACAGCGGCCGCAAGGGCTCGACCAAGCCGATGTGGGAGGGCATGGACGAGCCGCTCGACGACGGCAACTGGCCCCTCGTCGCCGCCTCGCCCCTGCCGTACCGGCCGGGCGGCCAGGTGCCGCGCGAACTGTCCCGGGCCCAGCTCACCGACATGCGGGAACAGTTCACGGCCGCCGCCGTGCGGGCCGCACGGGCCGGTTTCGACCTGCTCGAACTGCACTGCGCCCACGGCTACCTGCTCTCCGGTTTCCTCTCCCCGCTCACCAACCACCGCACCGACGCCTACGGCGGCTCGCCGGAGAAACGGCTCCGCTTCCCGCTGGAGGTGTTCGACGCGGTGCGCGCGGTGTGGCCCGGCGACCGGCCGATGACCGTCCGTATCTCCGCCACCGACTGGGCGGAGGGCGGCACCACGGCCGACGACGCGGTCGCGATCGCCCGCGCCTTCGCCGCGCACGGCGCCGACGCGATCGACGTGTCGACCGGGCAGGTCGTCGCCGACGAGACACCGGAGTTCGGGCGCTCGTACCAGACCCCGTTCGCCGACCGGATCCGGCACGAGGCGGACGTCCCGGTGATCGCGGTCGGCGCGATCTCCTCCTGGGACGACGTCAACTCCCTGATCCTGGCCGGGCGCGCGGACCTGTGCGCACTGGCCCGCCCGCACCTCTACGATCCCCACTGGACGCTCCACGCGGCGGCCGAGCAGGGCTACGAGGGGCCGGGCGCGGTCTGGCCGGCACCGTACCTGGCGGGCAGCAGACGGCCCCGGACCGGCCGCACGGACGCACCCGGACCCCGTCTCGGCCTCGGGAGCTGACCCCGGACGGCAAGAGCCCCGTCCGCCGGGCCTCGCCGCGTTGCCGTCGGTTGCCAGGGCTCCGCCCGGCGCCCTCCTCCGCCTCGCGATGCACGCCGCCGGAGCCCGCTCCCTGATCCGGCCCGATCCGAACGACAGGCCCTCGCCGTGGTGGTCATGCGCAACCGTCCTCTCTTCCCCCGTCCGCCCTTCACGACGCGACGGAGGCCGGGCGAGGAGGACGGGAAGACCGGATGAACGAGCTGAGGGGCGGCTGAGCGGAGCCGGGCCGCGCGGGCCGCTACAGGCCCACGAACACCGCCCCCGCGTCCCGCAGCCGCTCGTGCAGGGAGCGGAAGACGGCCGCCGAGCGGATGCCCGGCCAGTCGGCGGGGAGCAGGGCGGCGGGCAGGCCCGGGTCGGCGTAGGGGAGGTGGCGCCAGGAGTCCAGGGCGAGGAGGTAGTCGTGGTAGGCGTCCTCGGGCGGGGTGTCCGTGCGCCGCTCCCAGGCGCGCAGCACCCGCGCGTGCCGGTCCAGGAACGCCTCGTGCTGCTCGGCGATCCCGGCCAGGTCCCACCAGCGGGCGACGGCCTCCGCGGTGGGCGCGAAGCCCAGGTGCTCGCCGCGGAAGAAGTCGACGTAGGCGTCGAGGCGCAGGCGCTCCAGGGTGTGCCTGGTCTCCTCGTACAGCCGGGCGGGGGCGATCCACACGCCGGGGGCCGCCGTACCGAAGCCGAGGCCGGACAGCCGGGAGCGCAGGACGTGCCGCTTCTGCCGTTCGGACTCCGGGACGGAGAACACGGCGAGCACCCAGCCCTCGTCCCGCGGCGGATCGGTGGCGTACACGCGCCGGTCGCCGTCGTCGAGCAACTGGCGTGCACCGGAGGAGAGTTCGTATCCGGCCGCGCCCTGGTCGGTGCGCGCGGGGACGAGCAGGCCGCGCCGTTTGAGCCGGGACACCGAGGAGCGGACGGACGGGGAGTCCACGCCGACCGCGGCCAGCAGCCGGATCAGCTCGGCGACGGGCACCGGGCCCGGCACGGAGCGGCCGTACGCGCCGTAGAGCGTGACGATGAGGGATCTCGGAGCGTGAGGGGCTTGCTGGTCGGACACGTTGATCATCTTAGGTCGTATACGGATGGCGGGGTTCCCCGGCATCACGCGCGGTCGTCCCCCGTCCCGGTGGGAGCGCGCAGCCGGAACCGCTGGAGCTTGCCGGTGGCTGTACGGGGCAGGGCGTCCATGAACACGATCTCCCGCGGGCACTTGTACGGCGCGAGCTCGGACTTCACGAAGGCGCGCAGCGCCTCGGCGTCGCGTTCCGCGCCCTCCCCGAGGACCGTGTACGCCACCACGACCTGCCCGCGCGCCTCGTCCGGCCGTCCGACCACCGCCGTCTCCACCACGTCCGGGTGGCGCAGCAGGGCGTCCTCGACCTCGGGCCCCGCGATGTTGTACCCGGCCGAGATGATCATGTCGTCGGCGCGGGCGACATACCGGAAGTAGCCGTCGGGGTCGCGGACGTAGGTGTCGCCGGTGATGTTCCAGCCGCCGCGCACGTACTCCCGCTGGCGCGGGTCGGCGAGGTAGCGGCAGCCGACGGGACCGCGCACCGCGAGCAGTCCCGGCTCCCCGTCGGGCAGGGGCGCGCCGTCGGCGTCCTGCACGCGCGCCTGCCAGCCGGGGACCGGAACCCCCGTCGTTCCGGGGCGGATCGCCTCGTCGGCGGCGGAGACGAAGATGTGCAGCAGTTCGGTGGCGCCGATGCCGTTGATGATCCGCAGCCCGGTGCGCTCGTGCCAGGCCCGCCAGGTGGCGGCCGGCAGGTTCTCGCCCGCCGAGACGCAGCGGCGCAGCGACGCGACGTCGTGGCCGTCGAGTTCGGCGAGCATCGCGCGGTAGGCGGTGGGCGCGGTGAACAGCACCGACACCCCGTGCGCGGCGATCGCGGGCAACAGCTGGGCGGGGTGCGCCTGTTCGAGGAGCAGCGCGCTCGCCCCGGCCCGCAGCGGGAACACCACCAGGCCGCCGAGTCCGAAGGTGAAGCCCAACGGGGGACTGCCGGCGAACACGTCGTCCGTGACCGGCTTCAGCACGTGCCGGGAGAAGGTGTCCGCGATCGCGAGCACGTCCCGGTGGACGTGCATGCAGCCCTTGGGGCGTCCGGTGGTCCCGGAGGTGAAGGCGATCAGCGCCACGTCGTCGGCCGCGGTCGGCACGGCCTCGTACGGCGTCGTGGGCGCCGGGCGGTTCAGCAGGTCGCCGGGGGAGCCGCCGCCGTAGGTGGTGAGGGAGAGGTCCGGGATCCTGGCCTCGGCGAGGTCGTCGACGGCCCTGATGTCGCACAGGGCGTGGTGGACCTCGGCGATCTCGCAGATGGTGCTCAGCTCGTGCGGGCGCTGCTGGGCCAGCACGGTGACGGCGATCGCGCCCGCCTTCAGCACCGCCAGCCAGCAGGCGGCCAGCCACGGGGTGGTGGGGCCGCGCAGCAGCACCCGGTTGCCGGGGACGATCCCGAGGTCGCCGGTGAGGAGGTGCGCGAGCCGGTCCACGCGGGCGCGCAGCTCGCCGTACGTCCAGGTGGCGCCGTCGGGGGTGTGGAACGCCGGGCGGTCGTCGGGCGGACCGTGCAGCAGCTCCGCGGCGCAGTTCAGCCGGTCGGGGTAGTGCAGCTCCGGCAGGTCGAAGCGGAGCTCGGGCCACTGGTCGGGTGGCGGGAGACGGTCGCGGGCGAAGGTGTCGACGTGCGCGGTGGCCCGTGGGTTCATGACGGTTCGCCCCCTCGGCGTGGTGGGCTCGCATCAGGAGCGTATCGTGTTGGTGACGACAGTCAACGGTCCGCGATAACCTCGGGAGTGGCCCAGTGGCGAGGGAAGGGACCGGCGATGACCGCATTCTCGCTCGAACCGGCACAACTCGCCTGGTGTGCCGAGCTGCGCGCACTGGCCGCGGAACGCCTGCGGCCACTCGCCGAGAAGGGTGAACCCGGGCGGGTCGACCGCCCCCTCCTCGCCGAACTCGGCGCCCTCGGCCTGCTGTCCCGCCTGTTCACCTCGGGCGCCCTCGACCTGTGCCTGATGCGCGAGTCCCTGGCCCACGCCTGCACCGAGGCGGAGACCGCCCTGGCCCTCCAGGGCCTCGGCGCCCACCCGGTGCACGCCCACGGCACCCCCGCCCAGCGCGCCCGCTGGCTCCCCCGGGTGGCCGACGGCGCCGCGGTGGCGGCCTTCGCCCTGAGCGAGCCGGGCGCGGGCTCGGACGCGGCGGCCCTGTCCCTCACGGCACGGCCGGCCACCGGCACCGCCCCGGGACGGGGGTGGCGGCTCACCGGGGAGAAGTGCTGGATCTCCAACGCCCCCGAGGCCGATCTCTACACCGTCTTCGCCCGGACCACCCCCGGTGCCGGTGCGCGCGGTGTGACCGCCTTCCTCGTGCCCGCCGACCGGCCCGGACTCACCGGGACCGCCCTCGACATGCTCTCCCCGCACCCCATCGGCGCCCTCGCCTTCGACGCCGTACCGGTGACCGCCGACGACGTGCTCGGCGAGGTCGACCGGGGGTTCCGGGTCGCCATGGACACCCTCAACCTGTTCCGCCCCAGCGTCGGCGCCTTCGCGGTCGGGATGGCGCAGGCCGCCCTGGACGCGACCCTCGACCACACCGCCCGGCGGGACGCGTTCGGCGGCAGGCTGAAGGACCTGCAGACCGTCGCCCACGAGGTCGCCGAGATGGCCCTGCGCACGGAGTCGGCCCGGCTCATGGTGTACGCGGCGGCGACGGCGTACGACGAGGGCGCCGCCGACGTCCCCCGGCGCTCCGCGATGGCGAAGCTGCTGGCCACCGAGACCGCGCAGTACGTCGTCGACAGGGCCGTCCAGCTCCACGGAGCCCGCGCCCTGCAACGCGGACACCTGCTCGAACACCTCTACCGCGAGGTCCGCGCACCCCGTGTCTACGAGGGGGCGAGCGAGGTGCAACGGGGCATCATCGCCAAGGAGTTGTACAGGAACCTGGAGGACCGGTGACCGCCGAGCGCGTCAACCCGCCCGCACTCTCCCCGCCGGCCGGCTTCTCCCACGCCGTCGTCGCCACCGGCTCCCGGCTGGTGTTCCTGGCCGGCCAGACCGCTCTCGACGCCGACGGCGAAGTGGTCGGCGACACCCTGCCCGCACAGTTCACGCGGGCCCTCGGCAACCTTCTCACCGCCCTGCGCGCGGCCGGCGGCACCCCCGCCGACCTGGCCCGCGTCACCGTCTACGCCACCGACGTGGCCGCGTACCGCACCCACGCCCGCGCGCTCGGCCGTATCTGGCGGGAACTGGCCGGCCGCGACTACCCGGCGATGGCGGTCGTCGGGGTGGTCCGCCTCTGGGACGAACGGGCCCTGGTCGAACTCGACGGCTTCGCCCTGCTGCCCTGAGGGGCGGACCGGCTCAGGCGGCGATCGCGAGCCGGTCGGCGGGGACCCGGTGCGGGGCGATCACCCGGCCGTCGGGGAGCAGCTCGCCGGTGTCGTCGAAGACGATGGCACCGTCGCACAGCAGGCTCCAGCCCTGCTCGGGGTGGGCGGCCACCACATGTGCGGCGGAGTCGTTGGTCCTGGGGCAGGAAATCCGGTGGGCACACATGGCGCACCTCCACATAGGTGGAACGATCCGAACGGGTCGTATGCACAAACCATGCCCGGGCCGCGCGTGCGTCGGAACCGCCCGCAGGGAAACGTGACAGCCCCCGGACAATCCCGGGACGGTTTCCCGACGGCCAGGGCCGACTCGCCACCGAAGGGGTGACGATGACTGGCCCCGGACCCCCGCGCCGGGTACTGGTGGAACCCCGCATTCCGCTCATTTCTGGAGGTTCCCCATGTCCGTACGCCCCGTCCTCGGCGTCGCGGCCGGTTCCGCGCTGCTGCTGCTCGGTTTCGCCGCGGCGGCCCCCGCGCCCGCGTCGGCCGCCCCCTCCGCCCCCTCGGAGTCCGTGACGGTGGACAAGGAGGGCCGGATGGCCGACGGCTCCGTCACCCTCTCCGGTACCTACCGCTGCTCCGGCGGCGACGGACCGGTCTTCGTCAGCTCCTCGGTCAACCGGCCCTCGTCCGACGTCCACTACTCCGTCGGCGGCACCCGCGCGGTGTGCGACGGCAAGGAGCACCGCTGGCAGAACACCGGAACCGTGCCCGGCGACGCCCTCGAGGCGGGCCGGGCCCACGTCGAGGCCACCCTCCTGGAGCTGCGCCCCGGCGGCATCCTCCTGGTGCCCGTCTTCCATGCCGTCGAGCACCGGGACATCACCCTGGTCCAGGGCTGACCCGGGAGTCCCCTCTCACAGCTCGCCGGCGGGCCAGTCCAGCAGGCGCGCGCCGATCACCGCCGTCTGGAGCATGTAGCGGTGGGAGGGGTCCGACGGGTTGGCGCCGGTGAGCTTGTGGATGCGCTCCAGGCGGTACGTCAGCGCGCGCACGCTCAGCGAGAGCCGCCGGGCCGCCTCCGCGGCGACACAGCCGGAGTCGAAGTACGCGGTGAGCGTCTCCAGGAGGGGCACGGCACCGCCGCGGGCCGTGGTCAGCGGTCCCAGGGTGTTGTGCACCAGGTCGGCCATCGCCTGGCGGTCACGGGCCAGTACGGGATAGACGAGCAGGTCGGCGGCGTGCAGCACCGGCTCGTCGAGCCCCAGCCGCTCGGCTATCTCCAGGGAGCTCAGGGCCTCCTCGTAGGACTGGACGACACCGCCGGGACCCGACTGCGGGCGCCCGACGGCGACCTGGCCGCCGTCGGTGGCGGCGTGCGCCTGCTTGGCGAAGTACGTGAGCACCTCACCCTGGTGTCCGGGCGCGATGCACAGCAGCCGCCCGTCCTTGGTGGTGAGCAGGATGCTGCGGTCACCGAACCGGGAGATCAGCGCGCGCTCCACCTGCCGCGGCACCGGGTCGCCCTCGTCGTAGGCGACCGCGCCCCGGGCGACGGCGACCGCGTGCTCGTAGGACAGCCGCAGTCCGAAACGCTCGGCGCGTTCCGCCAGCCGCCCCAGATCGCTGCGGCCGTAGAGCAGGTCGTCGATGAACTCCCGCCGCGCGGCCTCCTCCTGACGCACCGCCATCCGCTGCGCCCGCTCGTACCCCTCGGCGAACGCGTCCACGACCTGCTGTACGGCCGCGAGGGCCCCGTCGGCCGAGTGCGCCCCGCGCGGCCACGCCCCGAGGGCGCCGGACAGATGCGCGTTGACGAGGGAGCGCAGACCGAAGCCCGCCTCCGCGGCCCGTTCCCCCAGGGCCCGCCGGGAGGCGATCTCGTCCCGGGTGAGGCGCCGGCCCGTGGCCGCGACCTCGGCCAGAATGCGGGCATAGCCTTCCAGATACTGCTCCGGGATCGCCCGTTCGGTCACGCCTTCCCCCCCGATTCTTGACGCTTCCCTAACGCGTCGGTTGTGTCACACCGGCATCAAGACCCTAATGAATATTGCCGGATTCCGGCAATGCGTGGGCTTGTCCCGAGCAGGCAGCATGGTCCGCGGGGAGCACCGCGGATGGTTCCGGTGCCGGGCACCGGCAGGTGCCCGGCACCGGGATCCGGAGGGGAGCGGTGCCGCCCCGACGTGAGCGGTGAACGGTGAGCGGGGGCCCGCCGGGCGCGGACGGCAACCGCCCGCGCCCGGCGCAGAACCGCGGCGCCGGCTGCGCCGTCTCCTCCTCCACCGGACCTTCGTCCGCCTCATCGACGAGGCACCGCTCCACCCGACTTCTGACCACATTTCAGCCCAGGAGGACGTGTCCCATGGATGCCGCCACCGTGGGCATCGCCGTACTCGTCGGCGTCGCCCTGCTGCTCATGCTCATCGGCCTGCTCGTCGTCTCCAAACTGTTCCGCAAGGTGGAGCAGGGCAAGGCACTGATCGTCTCCAAGACCCGCAGGGTCGATGTGACCTTCACCGGGTCGGTCGTGCTGCCGGTGCTGCACAAGGCCGAGGTGATGGACATCTCGGTGAAGACCATCGAGATCACCCGGGCCGGCAAGGAAGGCCTGATCTGCCGGGACAACATCCGCGCGGACATCCGCATCACGTTCTTCGTCAAGGTCAACAAGACGTCCGAGGACGTCATCAAGGTCGCCCAGGCGGTCGGCACCGCGCGGGCCAGCGACCGCGACACGCTCCAGGAACTGTTCCACGCCAAGTTCTCCGAGGCGCTGAAGACCGTCGGCAAGCAGCTGGACTTCACCGACCTCTACACCAAGCGCGAGGAACTGCGGTACCGGATCATCGAGGTCATCGGCGTCGACCTGAACGGCTACCACCTCGAGGACGCGGCGATCGACTACCTGGAGCAGACGCCGCTGACCCAGCTCGACCCGGGCAACGTCCTCGACGCGCAGGGCATCCGCAAGATCACCGAGCTGACGGCCGTGGAGCACATCCGCACCAACGAGGCCCAGCGCAACGAGCAGAAGGAGATCACCCGGCAGGACGTCGACGCCCGCGAGGCGATCCTGGAGCTGGAGCGCCGGCAGACCGACGCCGAGATCAAGCAGCGCCGGGAGATCGAGACCGTACGGGCCCGCGAGGAGGCCGAGACCGCACGGGTGGTGGAGGAGGAGCGGCTGCGGGCGCAGAGCGCCTTCCTGCGCACCGAGGAGCAGCTCGGCGTGCAGCGCGAGAACCAGGCCCGCGAGGTCGCCGTCGCCGCCAAGAACCGCGAGCGGGTCATCGCCGTCGAGAGCGAGCGCATCGAGAAGGACCGCCTGCTGGAGGTCATCGCCCGCGAGCGGGAGACCCAACTGACCAGGATCTCCGCCGACAAGGAGGTCGAGGCGGAGAAGCGGGAGATCGCCGAGGTCATCCGGGAGCGGGTCGCGGTGGACCGTACGGTCGCCGAGCAGGAGGAGTCGATTCTGAAGCTGCGGGCCGTCGAGGAGGCGGAGCGGCAGCGGCAGGCCGTGATCATCGCCGCGGAGGCCGAGGCGCAGGAGCAGCTGGTCAAGGACATCAAGGCCGCCGAGGCCGCCGAGCAGGCCGCCACGCACCGCGCCGCCGAGGAAATCACCCTCGCCGAGGCCCGGTTGAAGACCGCCGACCTCGACGCACGGGCCAAGCTGAGGCTGGCCGAGGGCGTCCAGGCGGAGTCCGCGGCCGAGGGGCTGGCCGTCGTCCAGGTCCGCGACAAGGAGGCCGACGTCATCGAGAAGGCGGGCCGCGCCGAGGCCGAGGCCACCCAGGCCCGGCTGCGCGCGGAGGCCGAGGGGGCCCGGGCCAAGGCCCTCGCCGACGCGGAGGCCATCAGCGGCAAGCTCCGCGCGGAGGCGGCCGGCCTCACCGAGAAGGCGGCGGCGATGGCCGCCCTCGACGAGGCGTCCCGCGGCCACGAGGAGTACCGGCTGCGGCTGGAGGCCGAGAAGGACATCCGGCTCGCCGGACTGGACGTGCAGCGGCAGGTCGCCGAGGCACAGGCCACCGTCCTCGCCACCGGACTGGAGAACGCGGACATCAACATCGTCGGCGGGGAGTCGGTGTTCTTCGACCGCCTGGTCTCCTCGATCGCGCTCGGCAAGAGCGTGGACGGCTTCGTCCGGCACTCCGAGACCGCGCAGGCCCTCGCCGGGCCCTGGCTGGACGGCTCGGCGAGCTTCACCGACGACCTGAGCCGGATCCTGGGCTCCGTCTCCACCGCCGATGTGCAGAACCTCACGGTCTCCGCGCTGCTGATGCGCCTGATGCAGCAGGGCGGCGAGAACACCGGCCGGTTCAGGGAACTGATCGAGAAAGCCGGTGAGCTGGGCCTCTCGGACACACCGCTGGCCACTCCGAACGGCCGCACCAGGGCCTGACCACCCTCCGGGGGGGGGGGGGCGCCCCCCCGGGGGGGGGGGGCCCCCCCCCCCCCGCGGGGGCCCGCCCCCCCCCCCCCCCCCCCCCCCCCCCCCCCCCCCCCCCCCCCCCCCCCCCGCCC